>CAYGAH010000155.1:0-4844 GCA_964347685.1 uncultured Candidatus Bathyarchaeia archaeon
CGAGGCCTATATCCCCAAGGCGGAGCGGACAGACGGCTACTACTACCTCCCCATCGTATACAGAGACGGGCTCGTAGGCAGGTTGGTGCCCAAGATGGACCGAGAGAGGGGGGTCCTCATCGTTCGAAGGATATGGCACGAGCCCTGGTTCGAGCCCGACGAGGCCTTCGATGACCTGTTCCAGGAGACGCTGGAGGGCTTCGCAGCCTTCAACGGAGCGGCCGAAATAGAGATGATCGAGGAAAAGCCTAGGAAGGGATGACCTCTAGGGGCTCTTCCTCAGCCTGGTCGTGAGCTTGGGCTCCCCTTTGATCTCCTTGACGGTTTTGAAGGCGGCCTCGACGCATTCAGGGTCTCCCTCCAGGAGGAATATCTTGCACCCCTCGCCCCCGTCTATGCCCCCTCCCCCTATTGGTATGGCGTCAACGTTGAAAAGCTCCTTGAAGGCCTCCATCTCGGTTACGATTAGGCCCTGGACCACCATCATGCCGCAGGCCCACCCCAGCGATAGGTCTAGCTTCTTCCTCCCAGTCTTGGCTACCACGTCCGCGAGGCTGATGGGGACGAGCTTCTCTAGGCCCGCCGCTATTATGGTCGTCACCCCGTTGGCTGTCAGGTATCCCCAGGCCGTCCCTATGGTCCCTCCCCCGTCACCCCCCAGCAGAACCCCCGCCGCTCCGAAGGGGTCGATGGCGTTCGCCCCCTTGATGAACACGTCGCCGGGGCCCATATCTGCCAGCACCCTCTTCAGCTCCGGGGTCTTCATGGTCTCCACCTCCCCCTTCACGATGACGTGGTGGTCGTACCTCCCTTCTGGGTCCGTGATGCCGCAGCCCTCGGCGGTGACGACGCCGGCGGTGAACATGCCCTTGTCCTTTATCTCCTCTCCGGTGAGCTCCTCGAAGACGTAGGCGGTTGTGGTGCTGGTAGCCAGGACTACTGTGCCCTCCTTGAGGGCGTCCCTGACGATGTCCATACAAGCTATCGCCTTCGCTATGAGCCTCTTCCCCTCGGCGGGTGTGAGGGTGACCTGAGCTAACAAACAATGCCCTCCGTGCTTTGATATGGTAGGAGGACATTGGGAATAAAAGCTTAGCTCAGCGGCCCGACCATCCCTTTCTGCCCCTGTAGACGACGCAATAAGGGCCCTAAAAACAATAATACCTGGTATTATGACGTCGGTGCGTGTCGGAGGAGGTGTTTATCGATCAGGAAAAGTGGGAGGTGCACCGGGGCGGCGACTTTATTCGCTCCTATAAATCTTTGAAGCGGGGCCTGGGATGAAGTTATACCTCGGCCTCCTCCGAAAGGGCTTCGGCGAATATCTCCCCGAAGCCCGTCAGGTTTATGGCCTTCATCTTGGAGCCCTTGTCCGCCTCAACGAGGCCCTTCATCTCGAGCCTCGAGACGATGCGGCTGAACCTGTTGCGGAGGGTGGAGCTGGCGGCCTTGTAGCCGAACCAGCGGATGACGTCGCTTATGGACTCTGCCCTGCCGTCGTTCTCCCTGAGCAGGACAAGGAGCTTCTTCTCCCTCATCCACTCCTTCTCCTCGTGCTTCGTGTGGGGCTCAAGCCGGTAGCCGGGCAGCCTTATCTCCACCGGTTCCAGGCTGGGCTGATCCCGGGCGTTCTGGAACCATTCCTCGAACCTTTTGTCCCCGATCTCTCCGTTGACGTACCAAGCGGGCTTTTTCGACGGGACGGTGTATACCCGGGCGTTTCCGAACATTAGGGCGATGGTTAGTGCGACCCCCTGGGTTATGTTCGTCGTCGATGTGATGTCTATGAGGGCCTCCTCACCGTCCCTCCTGGCCTGGGACAGTATGCCGTATATGGTCTTGAAGGCGTCCCTGTGGTCCATGGGGTCGTAGCCGACCATGATGGGGTCCATTATCTCAAGCTTCTCCTTGAGCTCCTCGGCGTTCCTCCGGGACATGTACGAGAAGACGGCCGTCCTGTCCTGAGACTCCACGTTGCTGTAGAGCAGGTATAAGCGGGTTATGCCCTGGAGCTTGCTCCAGTAACGGATTCCGTCGAAGGGGCGCCTGTAGTGGGTGCCCACGAGGCAGACGATCACTGTCATGAAGGCATCGATCTCTTCGATTTCTATTGTTTAAAACTAATTGGTTCAAAATATATAAATTATATTGGGAATGACGGTTATAATACCCATTATTACTTTTTTATGAGACAATCTCCAAGATACTAGATAAAATTAAATGATTTCATGAAACCTTCTTCGAAGTATTACGCTCGGAATGATTATGTTTTAATACAATGATTGTGTAGGTTTTACCCGTCTCAATTACTGTTTTCCATCGAGGAGCACAACGTGATGGAAGCAAAGGAATCGAGTGTAAGGGTCTACTCCCTCCCCGACTGCCCCCACTGCGAGGCCCTAAAGGGCTGGCTCAGGGCCAGGGGCATCGATTTTGAGGAGAGGCCGTTCGACACAGAGGCCCAGGTGGAGTTCGTGATGAGGAACATTTTCGGCAACCCACCCATACTTGAGGTAGGCTTGAGGGCCCTGGCGTCTGAGGAGATTTTTATCGAAGAAGTTTTGGATGAGGGATTAGTCCTGGAGGTTGTTAGATCTGGCGAGAAGTAAGGCGATCTCCGCCCACCAAACCCTGATAGACCAGTACTTCAGGTCCGAGAGGCTGTATCGGGGGATGCCCATGGTCCGCACCACGGACGGGTACCTGGTGCCATGGGAAAAGGGGAGGATCATAGAGCAGCTGAGGAGGGAGACCCAACTCGCTGAGATGACGTTCGGCATAGAGCCCATCAGCGAGCTAAACGCGGGGAGGATAGCCAACGAGGTGGAGCGCAGGTTCAAGCTGATGAAGCCCAAGTTCGTTAGCGGCCCCATGATAAGGGAGGTGACCAACAACATCCTCCTGGAGTGGTCAGAGGCCGAGGAGATGCCCGAGCTCCAGATATACAGGAACCTCCTCACCAGGGTCGGGGTCCCTGTCTACGACGCGTTCCAGATAGACACGGGAGAGGGCTTCGAGGCCAAGGAGAACGCCAACCTCCAGCCAAACCCCGAGACGGTTCACAAGAAGAAGGCCGACAGGCTGAGCAAGGAGGAGTACCTCCTAATGATGGACCCCGAGCTCGCTACCGCCCACCACCAGGGGGACATCCACATCCACACCCTCGAGTACTTCGGGACCCGCCCCTTCTGCCAAGACTGGGACCTCAGATACTTGCTGTACTACGGGCTACTGCCCGACGGGAAGGGGTACCAGAGCAGCGTGGCGGGGCCGGCGAAGCAGCCGGAGGTGGCAATCCTCCACAGCGTCAAGATCCTTGCTGCGGGCCAGACCAACTTCAGCGGGGGCCAGGGGTTCATGTATTACACGATGTTCCTCGCCCCCTTCATGAGGGGCCTAAGCTACAAGCAGGTGAAGCAGCTGGCCCAGATGATGTTCTACGAGCTCACCCAGACATACGTCACCAGGGGCGGCCAGCTCGTCTTCAGCAACATCCAGCTCCCCATGGGAGTCCCCAAGATATGGAGGGACGTCCCCGTGGTGATGAGGGGAAGGATAGGACCAGACGTATACGGGGACTACGAGGACGAGGTGCAGAGCTTCTTCAGGGCCATAAATGAGGTAGCGCTTGAGGGAGACTACTGGGGCAAGCCCTTCAACTTCCCCAAGAACGAGAACTATGTGAGCCCGGAGTTCTTCAGGCCCGAGTACGACGACCTCTGGATGCTAGTCCACGAGGCCGTCTCAAAGTACGGAGCCCCATACTTCGACAACATGCTACCGGCATACAGGGGCTACGGGAACGGCATAAGCTGCTACCAGTGCTGCGCATATCAGTTCGCGAATACCCCGGAGACGGATGAGCACTTCGAGGAGAAGCTCCACTTCGAGGGGGGGCAGCACTTCAGCATGGGGGGGTGGCAGGTGGTGAGCGTCAACATGCCTAGGCTTGCATACAGGGCGAACGGCGACTATGACAAGCTTCTGGAGTACGCAAGGGAGAACATGCGTCTCGCCGTCAGGGTGTTCAAGACGAAGCACCAGTGGATGGATCGGGCGCTGGGGAACAACATGATCCCCTTCGCGACCCAGACTCCGAGGGATCCCAGGACGGGCCAGCCCGCCCCCCCGGCGGTTGACTTCAGCGAGTTGGTGAACGTGATCGGTGTCGTGGGCATAAACGAGATGGTCCAGTACTTCACCGGCTGCCAGCTCCACGAGAGCGACGACGCGGTCAGGCTCGCCCTAAGGCTCCTCCTGGACATGGAGAAGTACAGGAAGGGGCTGGAGATGAGGAACGGATTCAAGATAATGCTCGCCAGGACCCCCGCGGAGAGCACGGCCCAGACATTCGCCGTCGCCGACCTAGTATCCCCGAAGTACAAGAGGAGCACGACGCAGGTGGTGAAGGGGGATCTGGAAGGGGCCTTGGGGATGCTTAGGTCTAAGAGGGACCTGCCCGTCTACTACAGCAACGGGACCCACACCTACGTCGGAGCCATGGTGCCCCTGGGGAAGAGGATCGACGTTGAGCACAAGTTCTTCCCCATCCTCAGCGGGGGCAACATATTCCACGTCTGGCTGGGGGAGGCCGCCAGCGACCCGGAGGCCCTTTACAAGCTGACGCAGCGCATCTGCAAGAACAGCCAGATAGGCTACTTCAGCTACACGAAGGACCTAACCGTCTGCGGAGGCTGCCAGAACACCGCCACCGGGCTTCTCGACGCCTGCCCCAGGTGCGGCAGCGGGAACGTGAGGTGGTGGAGCAGGATCACGGGTTACTACACGGACGTGACGGCCTGGAACGAGGGGAAGAGGCAGGAGCTCAAGGACAGGTACAGGAT
>CAYGAH010000156.1:0-24309 GCA_964347685.1 uncultured Candidatus Bathyarchaeia archaeon
CTTTTCCGCTGTTCTAGGTTTTTGAACACCCGTTCTAAAGCATGGTAATATTACCGGGTTTGAGGTAGAATATAGCGAACCGAAATGGACAGAAACAAGCAGTACATAGCCGTTGTCGCCGTCTGCCTCTCGATCATACTGGCTGGGGCCATTATGGCCTACAAGCCTGGGGTCGAGACCGAGAAGGAGAACTTGTTCAGCTTCCCTACGGGCATACCGCCATCCCTAGGGACATCCGCCTACACGGGGACCAACGGGGATTCCTTGGCTAGCACCATATCCGTGACTGGCTCAGGCAGCGCATCCGCCCAGGCGAACAAGGCCACCGTCGTATTGGGCGTCCAGACGGAGAAGCCCTACGCCTCGGAGGCAGTCGATGAGAACGCAGTGCTGATGAACGAGGTCATAGCCGCAATAAAGGCCCTGGGATTCACCGAGGACGACATCCAGACCGTCAGCTACAACGTCTACTCTGACTACGACTGGGAACTCAAGAGGGTCGTCGGCTACAGGGTGACCAACATGATAAAGGTGGAGATCACCAACCTTGACCTGGTGGGAGACGTGATCGACGCAGCCGTCGGGGCGGGCGCCAACAGGGTCGAGGGGGTGAGCTTCGAGCTAACTGACGAGCTCGCCGACCAGCTGAAGATGGACGCATACGTCTCCGCCCTGAACGACGCAAGGGGGAAGGCCGACGTCATCGCGGGGACCCTCGGGATCGAGATAACAGGGGTCCACTCCGTGAGCGAGAGCGTATACTACCCCTACACCCCATACCGCAGCTACGCCACGGCTGAGTACGCCGGCGCGGCCCCAACCCCCATCATAGAGGGAACCCTCAGCGTCTCGGTGACGGTGCACATAGTCTACACATTCCAGTAGAGCCGACAACCAGAACCCCACTTTTTCTCCAAATTTTTTCCGCCAGAAAGGTAGCTCTGTCAGACTCGTAGCAAACGCTTTTGCCGGGCGGATCCAATCCAGTCCGGTGCTGAGCATAGGCTCCGTGGCTGAGACCATCTGCGGGCTATGGGCTTGCCTCCGCCATCCCTCGCGAGCGCGGACCCCGTAAAACTCATCATGTAGTCCGCGGAGAGGAGGCCCTGCGTCGAGGCCCTCACAAGGGCTCCCTCTGCCCTCTATCGGCCCTGGCCCTGAACTCCGCTATTATCTCTGGCTGGCGCCTCACGTTCTCCATGTTCTCGGCTGCGTTGGTCGAGTAGAGCTCCCCCAGCCTAGGGTCAAGCCCCCTCAGCCCTTCCCGGTACCTCCTGCCGAGAGCGACGGCCTCCTGGCAGTCCGGCCTGCATGGGAAGAAGTGCCTTACGAAGTAGGCGAGGGGGTCCACGTCTCCCCCGGCCTCATCCAGCTGCCTCGAGGCCCTCTGCTCGACGTTCAACCCATCAGCCCTGTCCCCGGCGTACCTGTCTGAGCAGCACCTGGGGTACCCTAGGACGCCCCCCATCCTCCTGAGCCAGGCCCCGTCGAACTCCTCAGGGTAGGCGAGGTGGAGGTGGCTCAGTCCAGGCCTAGGGCGCCTCATGAACTTCTTTCGGAGCTTCCCCCTGTCCCCCATCAGCCTCCTGACATCCCTGCCCACGGCTCTGTCCCGGTACAGGTAGAGCTCGTGGATGGTCGGCCTCACCTCCGCCTGGTTGCTGCGCAGCCCGAGGGAGTCCGCCCACTCCAAGTGGGCCCTGTACTGGGGCGATGCCTCAACGACCTCCTCGAATGCAAGGCGCATCTCCCCCTTTGCCGCCTGTATGGCAGCCAGCTTTGCCCTGGGCTCCGAGATGGCCTTCACCCTGTCTATCTGGGGGTGCACGATCTCATCGATCCTGGAGCCCAGGGCCTCGGCCCCAGGGAGCTCTGCGGGCAGGGTGATCTGGCAGCATGGGCGCAGGCCCAGGTGGACGAGCAGGAAGTCTTCCATCTTGATCCTAGGGAGTATCCTCCCATCTTCAAGGAAATCGCGTAGCCATGGGGCTTCCATGAGACGGCCGCCTTGATTAAGGGAGGCGGGGCACAACTTAAAGAGATCGAGGGCCCGAGCCGATCAGGGTTACTTAAAATAAAATGGGAGGATTTTTCCCGAGTCTACATGGGTATGATCTTCAACACCTGCAGGAAGAACTAGGCTCTGCCGGCGAGCATCGACATCCTGAAGAGGATGGTGTTGCCGAAGTAGGCCCCCAGCCCTATCATGATCACCCATCGCCCGATCCGCGTCGGGTACTGCAGATGTGTTTTGGAGTTCTTTTCTGTGGTTTTTGAGGGGTTTCTAGCTCCAAGATGGGTTCTCCTCGCCGTATGAGCCGCTCTTCGGTCTCTTTCCAGCCCATCGGTTAGGAATATGGCGCGTCTGATCTATGAGTTTTCCTGATAGTCCACAAAGCATTATTTAACGTTAACTTTGACAGATATACAAAGTTGTTCCTTGTTCCCAAGGAGAAGAGAATTCGGATCGACTCGTTATTGATTTACATAATTCCTGCCACTAATGCTGTCTAATCAGCCCCTTTTAAGACACGACTTCTCTTAGCCGTCTGAATCCTGGCAAACATTGTTCCGAAAAGCCCACCGACCACGAGGCCCATCAGCGACCAGATGCCCTCAAATTTGCCTCTGAATAGCTGATAATAAATCGATTCGAAAGCGTAGGCGATGACGGCAGTCAATATCGCAGCTTGATTGGATTTCCCTGCCGTTCTCCTTCCGAGTAGGTAGCCGCTTAAAAAGCCGCTAATCGTGTGAAGGCTCGTATACGCAAGTAGAGCTTCATCTGCTAAAAGGTCCATTAAAGCGGAAATGGGATAGCCGTAATAGACGCTCAAAACTTGGTCGACGAGCAATATGAAACCGAACGCGATCGATGCCGCTGCCAAATGTTCCCTCAGCAGGCTCCTAGAGCTTTTAATCATAATTGACCTAATGTTCAAACTCGTATTTATTTTAAAACTAAACGGTCTTAAATTATAATGAATGAGATGAACTTTATATCAATTAAATTATCTATAAATCATCATACGCAATAAAACGAGTTGAAAACCCTCTTTAAAAAAGATATGAGGATTTCGAAAAACTCAGAAAAATACGTGTCACCTCCTCATTTGCTTATATAGTTTTTAAATATCCGTCGCCAGAAAACGAGGTTTTCGAAACCCTCTTAAATATGCTTTCTCCACTCCCATTACTGTTCCGTTCAGATGTCCAGATACGAGATAGACCTCCATCTGCCAGTGGACGTAATGCGTAGGGCGCCCTTCATCCTAGTCGGCCCGGATTCCAGGTTCCTTCCACTTGGCGTCCTAGCCGATTCAGTTGGTCATGGAGGCAAGCAGCTGCAGCGCGTCAGCCCTCTGGTCTTGTCCAGAATGTCAGATAAAGCCGCGGAGGCTCAGATCTTCTGCTTCGCCTTTCTTTACGTCAATGATCAGTATAGGCGCGTCCTCTTTCTCACTCACCCGATCGAAATGAATGAGTCGGTTTCCGAGGAGGCCCTAGAGGCGTTGCTCGCCGAGGCGGAGAGGATAGCTGGTTTGCTGAACTGTAGCATCATCGAGGTCGAGTTGCACCATCAAGTGGAGGGACCCGTGGCATTTCCAACGTCTTTCTCGCTCGTATCCTACGATCTGGCGCGTGCTATGACCGTAAAAGCGGATGCTGACCTCTTCCGTCGAATCGGCTTCGAGGAGTTGACAGAGGTCAACTGTTTCGAGGGCAAAATAAACGACTTAGAGATCGGGCCGGAAGATGTAAATGGAAAACGTCGTGACCAGGAAGTCAGCCCTGTTTCTCCCGGCGAATACTTCAAGTTTATCGACAAGGGAAGCTTTGACATCAGATCCTTCGAGATCTCGCGTTGGGACAGCGCCTTCAAAACCACCAGTCCGCCCAACTTCCCTTGCTTCGAGGACACGACTTTTCTGGCTCAAAGACGTTCACGGTTGGGCTTCTTAAAGGGCTCTGGTGGGGGCTACATTCACTGGGCTCCGAACATCATGGAGCCGTTCAACCTATATTGCACCCCACATATTCTCCTTTTCTATCACGTCTTGGAGCAGTATTTTTACGAATGTGGAAAAGTTATCGAGTGGGGCCTAGGCTCCGAGGATCGATCCCTGCTCAGCTTCCTCCTATTCAGGGCCGTCGAGTCGATGAAGGAGAGGGGGATCCGAAGGGTTCAGTTCGCCAACGTCGAGGGCTCTCAATCCTTCATGAGGAGCTATCTAAACGACAAGGGCTTCAACCTGATCCACAGGATCAAGTTGCTGCAAAAGGAGGTTGACTGAGGGTTGAACGACGTAGACTTCCTCTTCGTTCATCCTTCAACGCACTGTCGAGCAAAGGGCGAGGGGGAGAACGATCTCGTGACCTTCGTTATAATGCCCCTCGGCACCATCGCCCTAGCCAACCTCCTGGACAGAAATGGATACTCGACGAAGATCTTCCACACTGGGGTAGAGCAGATGCGCGACAGGGCTTTTAGGATCGAACAGATCTTCAAGGACTACTCCCCCTCGGTCGTAGGGATCGATCTACACTGGTTCGTGCACTCATACGATGCTATCAGGATCGCCAACATAGCCAAAAAAAAGGCCGAAGCGTTCGTCGTGTTGGGAGGATTCACGGCTTCCTTCTACGCCGAGGAGATCCTGGCCCGGTTCGACTTCGTCGACGCCGTTATCAAAGGCGACGCCGAGAAACCGCTTCTCGAGCTTATGAACAGGAGGATTAAAGGGGGCCTAAGAGAGGTTCCGAACCTAGTTTACAGGGAAGGGGAAGCTATAAAGTCGAGCGGAAGGAGGTTCATAGCCGGCGAGGATGACCTCCGTGAACTCGACTACACCAGTTTCGAGCTGCTTTCTAACCATGATAGTTACATGAGGACTGTCACCCAGACGGGTGACCTCGATCCGCAGCCCTGGAAGATCCAGACAAAGAGGCACAGCTGGGTGCCCATGGGCAGGGGCTGCTCGACGAACTGCTCCTACTGTGGCGGAGGGCTGGACGCGCACTGCTCGCTTACTGGGAGGCCCGAGCCTCTGTTCCACCCCAAGGAGAAGGTGGTGGAGACGCTCGCGAGGTTCAGGGAGATGCGAATAGACTCCACCTACATGGATTTCGACCCCTACCCCGATAGGAAGCGCCACTTGGAGCTGTTCCAGATGATTCGGAAAGAAAAGATAGACATCAGCTCCGAGTTCCTACTATGGTCGCCCTCGAACAGGGATTTCATCAGGGAGTTCGCCAAGACGTTCAACCCACTATACTCAAGCCTCGTTCTATCGCCGGAGTCCGGATCGGAAGATGTCCGGAAAAGGAACAAAGGGTTCTACTATAGTAACGATGAGCTTTTCACCTGGCTGGAAAACGCGAAACATGAATTGGTGCCTGTCAAGGTCTTCTTCGCGTCGGGACTCTCATGGGAAACACGGGAGAACTACTCCGAGACGATCGAGCTTGGAGAAGCCATACTGGAGGGCTACCCTGTTGTTGAGATGGTGAGCAACCCCCTGGTCATCGAGCCGGCGTCCCCCAGATACCTTCATCCCGAAAAGTTCGGGGTCAACCTCAAATGGAGAAGCTTCATGGACTATTACGAAAGGTTCAGGCGACTCGCCGAGGGCCTTCCCGTCGAATCCAGGCTCGGATACGACACCGTTTGGGAGACCGAGTCCCAGATCGTGGAGAACAGCATGCGATTCAATGAGAGGATCGCCTCCTCCCAGCCGACGAGATGGAGGATGCTCTCCGCCGGCGAGGACGTTCTCACATTCAGAAAGCCCAGATTGAATAACCCTTCCCAGTTTTAAATATCATCGACCCTGCGCCTTTTTCATGTAGGTTTCTCGGGCGCGATGGGCCTTCTCCCTGAAAAGGAATAGTTCCCGGACGGTCGGCCCGACATCGAAGAGCAGGCTCCTCAAACCGAGGGCCTCCGCCCATCTCAAATGAGCGGAGTAATAAGGCAATGACTCGACCGTCCCCCTGAAGGCCTTCCGCATCTCGACCTTGATTCTATGACCTTCAGCTTAGCATGGGGATCGCTGATGTTGGCGACCTGATCGATGAGTGGATAGATCCTCTTTGTCTATGGCAGCTCCCAGCTCGGACCCGTTTTCAAGGTCGAAGGGGAGGATCGCCTGTTAGCAGGGGCGCAGGCCAAGCTCGACGAGGAGAAAGTTCTCTATCTTGATCCTTTGCGTTATAAAGGGATCTCTCAGGAAGTCATCCAGCAGAAGGCTCTTTTCTGCGGTCGTGTGCATATGGTTAATTCACGGGCATCCATCCTAAAAGGATGAACAGATCCGCCTTTCCTTAGCTGATTATCAATTTGAAAAAATATGGGAATGGGTTTTCCCTGTCTCTACATGGGAATTATTCCTAGGACTTGAAGGAAGTACTGGGCTCTGCCGGATAGCATGGACATCCTGAAAAGCACTGTGTTGCCGAAGTAGGCTCCGAGGCCAATCATTATGAGATATCGTCCCAGTCTGGTCGGATACTTCATGGCGCCTTTGTGTTCATAGGTCAGGATGAAGTACATGACGGCGAAGAAGGTACCCAATCCTATATAGAAGTAGTCGAACATGCTCATGAAATCGACAGTTCCCGGGAATGTTATGGTCGTTGCGAGCTGGGTAGTTATGTTGGGGATTATCACCCCGCTCATGCCTAGGCCTATGCTGGAGCCGACTAGGACGGCTATCGGGTATCTGCTTATCCAGCGGTAGTCCGCATGAAGTATGAAGTAAATCGAGA
Source organism: uncultured Candidatus Bathyarchaeia archaeon (assembly GCA_964347685.1). GTDB lineage: Archaea > Thermoproteota > Bathyarchaeia > TCS64 > TCS64 > CAYGAH01. The sequence goes on from CAYGAH010000156.1 coordinate 6,769, forward strand.
AGCCAAGCAACAGCGGGATTATGTAAATGAATTCTCCCCTGGTAAGCGGCGTTATGGCTATTCTGTTGGTTGTCTGTATCGACGTGATCACAGCTATGGCTAGCGCCATGCCGATGTAGGTGTGCTCTGCGAACCTGAACAGCGGGTTCTCCTTATAGAGGGGGTAACTGTAAATGAACAACATCAAGAGTAGACCGGACCAGATGCCCAGGATTCCAACTATATCTGTTGGATATGCCATCTCACTTTTTCCCCCTTGTAGCTATGTAACCTATATTTGCCAGTATTATGGCGACAATTACGAGCAGGTGCGAAGAGTTTATCGCGTCCATCGTAATGGTAGCATCACCTAGTTCGCCCAGCAGCTTCTCGAGCTCTGCTCCTCCTCTGGAGCCGTTGCTCAACCCGAAGAGATTTCCAGCCTGCCAGTGTGGCTGGTAAGCCGAGAAGTTCATGGCGATTCCTATCTCCGCTACGGGGGTTCCATACGGGATTCTCCATTGTCGAATATAGTAATCACAAACATCTCCGGTATCGCTGGACAGCACCATCCTCACGTCTTGGGCCCTGTTGACGTTCTGCATTATCGGCAGCTGGTCGATAGGCGTACCCGTGTAATCAGCGGTGAACACGCTTCTAATGTTGCTACCTAGCTGGGCGACACCAGACTCCCCACCAGCGTAGTAGCCCAAGTAGACGTACTCGGTTCCGTAAGTGCGTTCCCCAAGCGTGGGGACTTTGTTCACTATCGCCTCAAATGTCAGCTGGCCGTCCACGAACGTCGTCCAGAATATTATCTTTGCCTTCTGCTGATTCAGAATCTTGACTGATGCAACAAGAGACGGCAAACACTCGGCCCAAGCGCTGACACCAGAAGATATGTTTATGACGACGACGTCCCCCTCTTCTGCCTGCCTGAGCCCATTGTAGAGATCCGTTGACTGAGGTCCAATCGCTACGGGTAGCCCCAAAGGTCTGATAAACGGTATCATCAGGATGATGAACAGTCCCCAGTAGATTATACGCCTGTCAATCAGCTGCAACTTATGCCATATACTAGACTGGCTCATCCTGCCACCTCCCCGTAGAATCCTCGCTCCTTACCGAGCAGGGTTCTGAATCCGTAAGCCATTAGTCCGAAGGCTGCTGTTATCAGGAACGTTCTCATAGCCGGCACTTGCCCTACATCGTTGAACCATCCGCCTAACAACGGGAACCCCGACCAAATCACCTCACCTATTGGAGCGTTCTTGAGTAGCACCAATATGCCCGCTGTAAGAAGAAGCGCCGCGTCAACGTTTCTAGCCCTGAAGGCCCTGTATGCCGCCGAGGCGATGTAGAATCCCGTGATGGCATACAGGGTTTGGCCTAGACTTGTGTAAGGATAGTTGAACAGCCATTTGTAAAGCGGGTTGTTTGAAGGGTTGTTGATGTTCGTAATCCCGAGCAGCGTCAGCAGGGCGAAGATGAATATCAGCCAGATGCTGTAGATCCATCTGCCTGGCTCCTTCCTTCGGACTATGTTCCCATGCGTTCTCATCAGGTTTACTGCACCTAGAGCAAGGGCCATTGTCGAGATCACAACGGCCCATGTTCTGAACACGTCAGCAGCGGAAGCTAGCGGGGAACCTGCTGTCCCGAAGAAGTAGTTCGCGATCATCACTATTACGACGATCGCTGTTATCAGATAGACGACTTCTCTCCTAAGCATCTCCGACATTTCATCACGTCCTCAATATGTCTCGTAAGAAAGTAACTCCGAGGAAGCTGAGGATGAAGCCGATGCCAAGGATAGCGAGCAACACAATCTTCATTATGTCTTCGCCCTTGATGCAGCCCAGGACATCAGGGTTCTGGGTGATCTCGGCGCTGGCGGCGTAGAGCTCTTCGCCTATCATTGCATAGTCACACGTCGCTATTAAGAAGGGCATCTGGTGAGTGTTTGCTGTCCCGGCGATCTGCATGGCGCCTATTGTGTTTCCGGCCTCCCCCATGACTACCGACTCGTAATAGAAGCCGCCCATGAAGATGTTCGAAGCAGGCCTCTCCCTCTGCATGAAGCCCAGGGTGGCCGTCAGATAGGGAGACTGCCCAGAGAGGAAGCGAATCGAAGAGGGATCGAAGTCCTCGGGCTTCCCCTCCTCTAGATAGGCGTTTCTCATCGTCTCCTCGACCAGAGGCAGCGAGTCCGCGATGGGGGTGAAGTACGAGATTTTCACCCCGCTCTTCGCGCAGAGCTTAGTCACATGTCCGAGTATACTGATTCCAGCTATCGTCTGGGGTCCTTGGTCAGGGTTACTGATCGTCTCCATAGCGTATCCCGTAGTGTAGTATATCGGCCTCCCCATCTCCGCGGCCCTCCCTACGGCTTCAGGCAAAGCCTCGACAGCGGGGAACGTTCTGATGGATAGTTTCCAGCCCCGTCTTCCCACGTACATGAAAATGTAGAATAACAGTACCGAAGCCAGCAGGAAAATTAGACCCATCACTCGTCCTTCAACGATTATTGCCATCGTTTTTCCCTTCTTTTCTTTTCACACCGATCCAGGGAAACCTTATCGGAAGATAAGACTCCCCGAGTCTTCCCAGCGGCGTCGATACGTCGCATGGTCCGACTTAGAGGAGCGATCCCTTTTAATCGGTCTGTATAATATTAGATTGAAATATATATTTAATAATTATCCCAGAAAAGCTCCCATTTATAGAGAAAGCCTACTCACACCCATCATTTAGTTACTATTTATACGTACAACCATAATCATCAGAAAAAACGTTTTTTGTATTAAATGATCTTAGATCCGATTAAAAACCATAATACGAATCATTCTTCTTTTATCATAATTATTCCTGCGTTTGCTCCATCACCTTTAACTTAAAATAATCATAGATTAGATCATTACCTATGTCCGATCGAGATAGGGTAAAGGCGCCGGAGGAGATGCTGGGCTTCAGGGTGGGTACCGACAAGAGGCTCGCGGACTGGCCCGAGATAGTGGATTACTTTGAGGGGGTCGGTCGAGCATCCGACAGGGTCAGGGTGGAGACCCTTGGAGAGACGACCGAGGGAAACCCCTTCATACTGGCCACAGTATCCTCCCCGGAGAACCTCGAGAACCTGGAGAGGCTGAGGCGGGTCCAGATGAGGCTCTGCGACCCCGCCGACCTCAAGGAGGGAGAGGAGGACAGGCTCCTCTCTGAGGGGAAGACCATAGTCCTAATAAGCTGCAGCATCCACTCGACCGAGGTGGGGGGGAGCCAGATGTCCATGGAGCTGCTCCACTGGCTCGCGTCAGGGGACGGCCCTGAGGTGAGGCAGATACTGGACAACGTCGTCCTGCTCCTGGTGCCTTCCCTGAACCCTGACGGCAACCGCATCGTTGTGGAGTGGTATGAGAGGTACCTGGGCACAGAGTACGAGGGCACCCGCCCCCCATACCTCTACCACAAGTATTCGGGGCACGACAACAACAGGGACTGGTTCATGTTCAACCTCGCGGAGACCAGGATGGCCGTGGAGCAGGTACACAACAGGTGGCACCCACAGATAGTTTACGACATCCACCAGATGGGCTCAAAGGGGCCTAGATTCTTTCTTCCCCCATACATAGACCCCATCGACCCCAATGTCGACCCCGTGATCGTCTCGGGGATCAACTTCATGGGCACAAGCATGGCCGACGCCCTGGCGGTCGAGGGGAAGAGGGGTGTGGCCGTAAACTGGGTCTTCGACGGCTGGACCCCCGCACGCGCCTATCAGCACTACCACGGGGGGATACGAATCCTCTCAGAGGCCGCCAGCGTCGACATAGCCTCCCCAATAGAGGTGAGGCCCGAGGAGCTTGAGTCGGAGAGGGGCCTTGACGTCAAAGAGGCGAGGTGGAACCAACCCCTCCCATGGAAGGGAGGCAGGTGGACGCTGAGGGACATAATCGACTACGAACTCACGGCGGCGAAGGCCTGCCTCGGGAACGCAGCCAGGTACAGGGAGAGGTGGCTCAGGGGGAGCCTGGAGATAGGGAGGAGGGCCCTGAACCCGGATGGCGGGCCCTACGCCTTCCTCATACCGCCGGGCCAGAAGGACCCTGGAGCGGTGCGAGAACTCCTGGAGGTCCTCCTGATGGGCGATGTCAGGGTCCAAAGGGCGACTGAGCCCTTCAAAGCGGATGGAGTGGATTACCCAACGGGAACCTACGTAGTCCTCTACGCGCAGCCCTACGGAAGATTCGCTAAGACCATGCTGGAGAAGCAGGAGTACCCCGACCTCAGGGAGAAGCCCACGGATCCGCCGAAGGTCCCGTACGACGTGACGGCCCACACCCTCGGCCTCCAGATGGGGATCGAGGTCGTCCAGGTCCAGGAGCCATTCGAGGCCGAGGTCGAACCCGTCAAAGAGATCGCCACTCCAGCCGGAGAGGTATACGAGGCGGGGAAGAAGTTCTACATCTTCACGCCCGAGCCGAACGTCTCGTCCAGGGCCACCAACGTGCTCCTCGACAAGGGGTTCAGGGTTCACAGGACCAACGCCTGGGCGTGGGTAGAGTTTGAGGAGTTCAAGCCCGGGGCCTTCGTCGTCGAGAGCGGGGCGGGCGTCCTAGAGGCCCTCAAACAGCTCGCCGGGGAGACCGGCCTGAGCTTCTACGGCGTAGACTCTCCGCCCGAAGGAGCCTCCGAGCTCCACCGACCGAGGATCGGCATATACAAGGCTTGGGCACAGAACGCCGACGAGGGGTGGCTCCGCATGGTCCTGGAGCAGTTCGGATTCCACTTCGAGACCCTCACCCCCCAGGACGTCAGGCAGGGAAGCCTCTCTGAGAGGCTCGACGTGCTGATAATACCGGACCTGAGCCGGGACGTGATCTTGAAGGGGATGGAGGCGCAGCGAGGGCTGGAGGCGAGCCGATACGAGCCCAAGTATAGGGAGGGGATCGGCGACAAGGGGACGTCGGAGATACTGAAGTTCCTCGGCGAGGGAGGCACCGTCATCGCCCTGAACCGGGCTGCCGATTACCCCGTGAAGGACCTTTGGGTCCCCGCCGAGAACGCCCTTGAGGGGCTAAAAGAGGAGGAGTTCTACATACCGGGCTCCATACTCAGGGTCCTCGTGGACAACGCCCACCCAATAGGCTACGGCTTCGACAGGGAGGCGGCGGTCATGTTCCTCAACAGCCCCGCCTTCAGTGCAAAGGAGGGCCGCATCGTGGCGAAGTACCCGGAGGCAGACCCCCTCCTTAGCGGCTGGATCCTAGGGGAGGAGCACCTCCACGGGCTGGCGGCGGTGGCTGATGTGCCCGCGGGGAGGGGGAGGGTGATCCTCATGGGTTTCCCGCCCCACTTCAGGAACCAGGCCAGGGGAACCTTCAAGATGCTCTTCAACTCCGTCTTCTACGGCGCCGGTGAATTCTAGGTTCCCCATTTTAAAAGGGTCTTAGAAGGAGAGGGCTCCTTTCCGGGGCTACTCCTCTATTATCTCGACGTTCGCCCTGGGGACAGTTACTATCCTTCCCTCTCCCAGCTCGACCTCTAGGACCCTGACCATGCTCTCGGACTCGAGCTGCTGGAGCTCCACCGGGAGGCTGTGGACCTTCCCTATTGCCCCGAAGTAGGGCTGTCGGATGATCCTCACTGGGGTGCCGGGCACCATCCCAGAGGCCAGCTCCTCCCCCTTCTCCTCCGCGAACATCTCGTGGGGTATTATGATCTCCGGCCTCAGGACCCCCGCCCTGATCTGGGTCGCCCCGTTCACGGAGGCCCTGTATCCCTCGAACTTCTTAAGGAGGTCGAAGGTGGTCTGGGACATCGTCATCCTGCCGAAGCCCTCGGTTATTATCAGGGTTATCCCCACCTCCTCCTGGCCCGTGATGGCTACTCCTATCTCCTCCCCTATGAAGGTGGTGAGGTCGCTGTGCTTTACGCCCCCTGAGACGATGCACGAGACGCCGGCCTCGACGGCCCTCCTGAGTGCCTCCAGGGAGACCATGGAGCCCCCTATGAGCACCATCCCCTTGTCCTCGGGGGATATCATGTCTGGGGTCAGCTCCTCACCCGGGGAGGAGACCTTCACCTTTATGTCTCCGTGGGTCTCCCCTCCGATGCCGAATATCCCCTGGATGAAGGCCGCGTTGGCCTCTATGACGGCACCCTCCCTGGGTAGCACATTGACCACCTTGCCGGGGATGTACGCGTCTATCTCCACGGGGATTGGGGCGCCCCTGACGATGACCTGGCCCGTGATTTCTGAGACGGACTCGACGGTACCCTCGAGGGGGGAAGGCACCCTCTTCTTTATAAGGCCGAAGAGCGCGTTGTATGCGGCTAAGAACTCCCCCTCAGCCACCTTGTCCCCCACCTTCTTGGTCATGTACCTGCTCAGGTCCTCTGGCTCCACGCCCAGCAGCATGGCGACCTTCACGATCTCTGGGTCCCCGCTGATCTCCGTCTTGGCGATGACCGAGTCGTAGCTCACCTCCTCGCCCACGTCGACGAAAACCTCCCCCAGGATGGGGAGGCGCCTCTGCTTGTCGACCCTCATAGCCTGCTTGACTTTGAGCCCTGGGGTATACGCATATGCCTCCTTCGAAGCCTTTTCAGCCATTTCTCAGACCTCACACCAGCTCCTTCAGCTTGTCCTCTGGGTAAAGGTTGACGGACCTGAACCACTTGAGCAGCAACTCCTTCCTGGCGGAGTCCTCCTCCGGCAGGTACAGGGGCCTCCCCCTCGCGTCCAGTATCACGCCCGCGACGCCGCCGGTGACTTTGCCCTCGACGGAGTGCCCCGGCCCACCGCCCACATCGAAGTTCTTGGCAGGCGACACCTTGACCTCCGCCTCCTGGCGCTCGGGGAACTCTATAAGCTTTATTTCTCCTAGGCTGAGGCCCTCCTCCAAGACCTCTCCACCAGGCATTTTCATCTCCACCTTCATGACCGGCTCGCCAACCCTGCCCGTGCCCGCAGCCGCTATGTTGGTCCCCAGCCTCACAAGGCAGTCCTTGTCGAAGATGCTCCAGGCCGCCTCCTTGTAGACCGTCGAGAGGACCCCTAGGTGGGGCATCATGAAGACGCTGTCCTGGAACATCCTCGTTATGCCCTCGGGCTGCCAGGCGTCCGTCAGTATGTACATGCTCTGGATCCTCCTTGGGGCGTGGCTGAGGAGGCCCCCCGTCCCCGCTAAGATGCTTACGTCCATCATCTTGATGTAGGTCTCCTCCACAGCCTGTTCGAACATGTCGGAGATGGTCCTCTGGAGCTGGATCCCCTTGAGCCTTGTGGCGATGGTCTTGTGGTGCTCCAGCCCCAGCCTCAGCGCCTCCCTGGCCACGCTGTGCTCCACGATCAGGTCCTCCAACGTCTGAGGAATCGTTGTGGGCCTTATCATCTTGTTCATCAGCCTGCTGGCCACCTCCTCCTCGTCCAGCTTGAACGGGATCCACCTCATTATGTTGGCGATGCCCGCCTCCTTCATAACGTTCGTGACGCTGTAGCTCATCCCAAGGTTCGCGCTCACGCTGCGGACGAAGCGGCCCCCAAAGACTGAGTATACGTTAGTGGTTGCGCCTCCGAGGCCGACGCCGAGGACGTTCTCCCTGTAGGTTTCGGCGATGAGCTGCATGGCCATGCCCTCGCCTGCGGGGGTGGGCATTATGTCTACGTCGGTCCACTTCATCAGCTTGGTGTAACCCGGGGCGTGGCTCATCACGTGCTCCATGAAAAGCTCGTGGACTGCCCTCCTCGCGGGCTCGGTGTTCTCCACCTCAAGGACGGGCCTCAAGTTTTCTACCATGTCCAGGGCGAAGCTGCCCCCCATGAGCTCCTTGATCTGGGGCCTGAGGGCCTTGTTTCCGGCGTACACTATAGGCAGCGAGTAGGCCACCCCCAGCCTGGGCTTCGGCTCGGCGGCCTTTATGAGCTCGGCTATCTCCATGACGTGGGCCGAGGCCCCTCCGTCGGTCCCCCCGGCAAGGAGGATCATGTCTGGCCTCAGGCTCCTTATCCTCTGGATCTTCTGGTATGGCTGCCTGCCGTCGTCCCTAGCTATCACGTCCATGACTATTGCCCCTGCTCCAAGGGCAGCCCTGTTCGCGCTCTCGGCGGTCATCGCCTTTATGAGGCCAGCGACCATCATTTGGAGGCCTCCCCCGGCGCTGCTGGTCGTGCAGTACAGGTCGACGCCCAACTCGCCGTCGTAAGGAACTGCGATGCCGCTCCCGTCAAGGGACAGGATGTGGTGCCCTGTGAGTTCCTCCACCTCCCTCACGGCGTTCCTGACACCCAGTGTGACGTCCTCGTAGGGCGCCTCGACCGTGGTGGGGGCCTCTCCGGCCACCAAGAAGCGCCACTCCCCCTCCCTCTTGTGGAAGAACCTTGCCTTCGTCGTTGTGCTCCCTACGTCTGTCGCCAGGATGTATTCCATCTTCTCCTTAGGTTTCGAGAGCGTAGCCATGATGATTCTCTAGTCTTCTCAACCCTAGTCAGCCTTAAAGTTTTCTGAATGCGAAATCGGTCCTATAAACTCGAAATAAGCTCATTAGAAGGGCAGGAAGCGCCTCCAGCCCTTCTTCTCGGGCTTTTCCTCTGCCTCCTGTTCGTCTGAGGGTTCACGGGCTTCGGTGGCTGACTTGGCCTCCTCTGGGGTCTTTTCCTTCTCCTTCTGGGCCATCTCCTCTACGAGCTGGATGAGTTTCTCCACGTTCCCCCTCTTCTCGAATATCATGAAGAACTTCTCCCCCTTGATCCCTATTTCCTCGCTGATTATAGGCAGGAATGGGGACACGAAGAACCTGCCCATCTGGCCCCCTATGTATGCGAGGGGTTTTGTGCTCTCCAGAAAGAGAATGGCTGGGACCTCCATACCGTATTTGTGGATCGCCTCGGCGATCTTCCTGATATACTCCTCCTCATCCTCGGGAGTTACCTCAAGGTCCCAGTACAATCCTATCCCAGCTCCATGAAGCTTCCAATTAGATATTTCCGCTGAGCTATTTTAAGGATTCTTCTGCGCCCTTCGACGCCTCCTTTTCGGCCCTTCCGGCCTTCAGAATGGACCTCAATGCGAGGTAGGATCCCCCGAACCCTCCTATGGCGAAGCAGACCAGAAGGACGATGGCCAGCCCTAGGCTGGGGTTCTGGACGTAGGCTATTATGAAGAGGATGGAGAAGAGCCACGAGACCCCAGCCGTCTTCAACCCCGTGATAAGGTGCCCGTGGGACGCCCTCTTGGATACCAGGTAGGAGGAGGCCATGGCTCCCAGGACGTATATCGCGAACGAGAGGAGCTGGAGGGCGGGGTTGGGGAAGTAGTAGAGTAGCTGGGACCATATCCAGACCGTTCCGTTGGCCAGCATAGCCCCGGCGAAGTAGTCGGTAAGGGTGGGTGATCCTCCAGACAAACCCGTTCACTCTAAAGTCGATCGAGGATGATAATAAGCCTACAGATTGGAAAAGGGGTTTTATGGACAGTTTATGGGGATAACATTTACCTTTAATTAGCCTGCATATCCTCAGAATCAGAGTAAAAAAGAGGAAAAAGATTGGTTAGGACAGCCGACTATTTTGGCCAGGGTCTCTTCTCGGTGGGGATCATCGCGTAGATGAGCGCTATCAGCACTATGGGGAGCGCGATCATCGCCAGTGGGAGGGGTAGCCAAGAGGTCATGAGGAAGTCTAGCCTCCCGAATATCATGTTGTACCTTGAGAGCACGGTGTTTGCGAAGGAGTAGCCGAATGCGGCCATCATCCCGTACCTCGCGACCCTGGATATGATCCCGAGTCCGCCCCCGTGCATCTTCGGGAAGGTGAAGACGAAGAAGTAGACCACCGTCAGGACTATCACGATGAAGAGAAGGTTGCTGAAGCTCGTCCAGGCATCGGGAGCCCCTATCACCTTGAGCCTCGCCGTCGACCTGATCTGGGCGATGAACTCGGCCGTGACAGTGGCCCTCATGGAGAGGCCTATGCCGAGCCCCACCATTATGGCCAGGGGGAACCTGCTCACCCAGAAGTAGCTCCTGTGGTACCTTGTGTATAGGAGTATGCCCAGCAAGAAAACTACGATGTAGACGTAAGCGCCGCCAATGAGAGGGTTCCAGCCATACCTGATTAAGTTGTCCACCCCGTAGACGATGCTGTGCCCCGCCGCGGCCCCGACGAAAGTGTGCTCTGCGAACTTGAAGAACACGTTGTCCCTGAAGGCTATGCTGTATATCCATATAGTGAACAGGGCTGCCAACCATATCCCGGCAACTGCCGCAAATTCCATCTCATCAACCCCTCCTCGAAGCCTTTTTCGCGTAGAAAGCCACGTTACCGATCACTACGAAGGCGAGCACCAGGATGTGGGTCATTGTTATCACGTCTGCAGACTTGATCCCTCGGGCGGGTACCCTTAACAGGGATTCCATCTGGCCCGACTGGGCTCCTGCCGTCAAAGACACTATCTGGCCTGCGCTCTGGTATGGGAGCATCGTCGGCACCATCATCGCTAGGACCGAGCATAGGTAGGGAACCTGGTATGGGGTGTACCACTGCCTCACCCAGCCCTCAGACTGGTCGCCTCCCGTCGTGTAGACGATCAATAGGTCGAAGCTGCTGGCGTCCGTTATGCCCTCCATGATGGAGTACTGGTCGAGGGATACACCCCTGTAGTCGGTGGAGGTCGTGGCCCTGATGTCCTTCCCCACGGCCGCCATCGCCGCTTCAGTCCCGGCTATGTATCCTATGTGGATGTAGTCGACGCCGTATTCAGCCCCGTATTGCTCGGGTCTGATCTCCGCCATGGCCTTGTCCCATAGCAGAGGCCCTTCTATTGATGTGGACATCGTTATCGCTTTGAGGCCCCCCTTCCTGAAGATGTGGTGGTACACAGCAACGGCCATGGGTCCGAGCTCTGGTTCTCCTCCTCCGGAGTACCCGAAGTCGATCATTATCACGGATCCGTCGGGCAGAGCTTCGATGGTGTCGTACCACCTTTCCACTTCGGGGGAGATGGGGACCGGGAAGCCTATGGGCCGAATCATGGGTATGATGAAAGTGATCAGGAGCAGCGCGTAAAGGATCTCCCTGGGTACGCTGTCTAGCCTATCCCAGATCCCTTTTCCTTCTCTGCTCATGATCCACCACCGACCTTCTCGGCCTCGGTAAGCCTACCTAGGAAGCCCGTCTCTCTCCCGATCATAGTCCTCACGCCCAGGGCTATCGCCCCAAGGGACGCTCCGATCATTATTCCACGCTGAGCCGAGGTCGTAGGTATCGAGCTGATCCAGCTCCCCGCATCGGTCAGGATTGGAAAGGCCACCGCTAACGCAGGGGCGTTTTTCGCAAGCACTATGACTCCAACGATCAGGAGGATCGCAGACTCCAGGTTCCTAGCCCTCAAGGCTCTGTACACGCCCGAGGTCATGTAGAAGCCCAGGGAGGAGTAGACGGTGGCGCTGAGCGCGAAGTAGGAAGAGTTGTAGAGCCACGAGTACTGGTCCGATGTAGCTCCGAACGAGACGCCGATGACCGTGAATAGCACGATCATGGCGAGCATCCAGAGGCTGAAAGGCCACTGACCGGGGGAGCGGCGGGAGATGTGCCTGCTGTGGAAGATGAAGAGGTTCACGGCTCCGAATCCGAGAGCGAACGCAGTGAGTATGATACCCCAGTTCTGCAGAGCTTTCACGGTGGCATCGGTCCAGCTTTTACTACTCACTGGATCTATTGGTGGTAAAACCAGGAAATAGTCTAACATCACGACCAGCGCTACGACGAAGACTAACAGTATCGGAATCTGTCTCCTTATCACCAATGACATTCTTTCACACCCCCTAGTACCCCAACAGGTCGACGATGAAATTGCTGCCCAGGACTAACGCTATCACGCCGACGAACATCAGTATCAGAGCCACCATCTTGCCCAGATCCTGCCCCCTTATGCTCCCCACCTGCACGGGGTCCTTCGAGAGGTAGGCTCCGGCGGCGTAGATCTCTTCAGCTATGAGAAGGTAGTCGCTAACGACGGCGAAGAAGGGTATCTGGTATCCCCTGGCCGTACCGGCCAGCTGGATGGAGCCTATCCTGTGGAAGGTCTCTGCGAAAAGCATCGACTCTGCGTAGAATGGCCCGACCATTATGTTCGCGGCTGGCCGCTCCCTCTCGGCTATGCCCTGCACGGCTGAAGCGTAGGCGAACTGCTCACCTGAAAGGTACCTGACCTGATCCTCGACGTTGAACTCCTCGGGCTTCCCCGCCTTAGCGTAGGCGTCCTTCATGAGTTCTGTGGCGATGGGCATCACCTGGGCCTGGTATACCGAGTAGATGACCTTGACACCGTACTTTGCGCCAAGCTCCGCAACGTAGGCGAGGACGGCCAAACCGGCAACGAGCTGAGGCGCGACGGTGCCAGTCAAGCTGCCGAGGCCCGTCGTGAAGTGTACGGGTCTGTTCATCTCAGCCGCCCTTCCCACCATCTCGGGGAGAGCGTCTAGGCCCGCAAGCTTCCTGAAAGAGGGTAGCCTCTTCCTCGCCGTCTCCATTCCGCCTATTATGAAGATCCATAGCACTATCAGCATCCCTAACGCGAAGATTCTTCCTTGCACCAATATTGACATGCAACTCACCGGTATTTTCCGATAACAGTTACAACGAATACAATTATAACGTTTGTTATGACAAACGTGCTTTTAGGAGTTAAAATTCATTTGCCTAGCATACGAGTCGATACACGTTTTATTACCTTTTCTTGAAACACATTCCATCATTCCCTGTATTCATCATCTTCACGAATCGTTACTGGCTTTTTAAATCTGCTTTCCGCAATTAATATTTTTACAGTTCTTAACATTACCCTGCATAGCATTCTTTGAGTTTCCGAAATTTTGTTTGACCGAAAAGAAAGATCGACAGAGAGACCGATGCGCTAAATTCTGGGAGTTTAGTTTTTAATGCAGAGGGCTGATCGATAACATCCCTATGCCGGGTCATAGACTTGTACTGAATTGTGGGTTCCTCAGGCCATTCTCTCCTACAAACGGGGCTCATCTTTTTCGGCTTCGCCCATGATCTTGCTTGCGAAGAGCCCACCGAGAAGCCCCCCCAGCGTGAAGCACATCAGATAGACGATCACCCCCCAGAGGGCCTCAAACAGATCGAAGATTATCAACCTGAACGCGGCGTTCACCAAGAAAGCCCATATCCCCACCCTCATCCCTATGCGTACACGGTCTTCGCTTATCCTTCGAGCCAGGCCGAAGGCCCCTAGGAACGCAGCCTCTAGATAGACGAGGGCCGAGACGATTGTCAGGTTTACGGCGGCCTGGCCGGGGAAGTAGAGGGAGGAGACGAAGTCCCACAACCAGGCTATGCCGCAGGCGAGGAGCGCGGCCCCGATGTAGCTCTCAAAACTCGGGTTCGATCCCACCCTCATCCACATCCCCTAGGATTGATCCGATGCCTGCTAACAAAACATTTACTGAAGAAGAAACCCCGATCGACGCATTCATCGCACATCTAGCTCTGATCGTTCAAAATCAAAAAACCTGTCTTTCGAGATCAATTCGCGATGTCTCGAAATTTAGTAAGGGTTTTGTCGATTTCGCATCGATAGTTCATTGGAATCCTCGCATCCCGATCTTGCCTCCCCACGTTGAGGCGTTGAAGGTGGTAGTCCACGCTGATGTGAAGGCTGCCAATGTCACGAGCATTCCTTCAGTCAGTATCGGTGCTTCTTTTTCTCCTCCTTTTCCAGAAGTCACCACCATCTACCCTCGTTCCTCATCAAAGGCTTGGTATCATTAAAAACCCAAAGCTGAGGTAAAGCCCTTTTTTCGACGCTTTGGGCTAATAGCAGAAAGATGTGGTTAGGAGAGTAATTCTGCGAGGACCCTGGCGACCAGGGCGCTCGCCTGGATCACAGGCTTCCCCGTTCTCTCCTTGATTATCTTCTTCATCCCGTGGTCGAAGCCCATGCAGTTGAGCAGGATCAGGTCTAGGTCCTTTCCAGCCAGTCGATCCCCCAGTCTCTCTATCTCCTCTATGGGGCCGTATGGTGAGGCGGAGTCATAGTATGTTGTCAGTCCGTCTTCGGACCTCTCGTTGGGGGCCCCCCCTATCTGCTTAATCGAGGGAAGGATCATCCCCAGCCTCCCCTTCCTGAGCGCGGCCCTCCTCGCCCCCCTCACTATGTTGGAAGGGGTGACGATCAGGGACTCCGATTCGAACTCTGGGAACTCCCCCGTGCAAAGGAGGAGTATCATTCCTACACCCCTCTCATCGAGTTCGGCGATCCTCCTCTGGATCAGGGGGACCACGAAGTCGTGGGTGATCTCGATCTCGGTGCCGTCCCTCATGCGGGTCACTAGTACCCTGTCGTCTGGCTTGAGTTCGATCCTATTGATCTCGTCCAGGGTATGGTCATCCAACGCCCCCGCCTCTAGCACCTCGTACCCGTCACCTATGATCCTCGTTATTTCCCGGGTTACGTCGGGCCGGGGCGATTGCCCTATGGTTACAACGCCTATTTTATTCATGGGTTCAGAATAGTTGGCTCGTAAATAAAATATTTTATTCCAATAGAGGGTATTTTCAAAATAAAGAAAATAGATGATGGAGACATTGTGTAATTCTAAGAAGATGAACTACATCTTTCTTATCTTATCTGTCGGAGTCGGGTAAACCCTCTTGCTCTGGGAGAGCTTCATATCTACCAACGACTCGGCCATCTTCAAGGCGGCCACGGCTCCATCGATGACAGGGACTCCCAGGGCTTCCTGAAGCCCCCTGGCCATATTGAGCATTCCCGTGCACCCCAATATTATCGTGTCAGCCCCATCCTCCTCGAGGGCCTTCTTAGACTCAGACAACAGCGCCGCCCTAGTCTCCTCCTCCCTCTCCAGCTCGAGCACCGGGACCTCTATGGACCTCACAGAGGCGAACCTCTCGCCGAAACCGTACTCCCTCACCATCCTCTCGAGGAGCGGGATGACGCTCCTGAGGACCGTGACCACCGAGAATTTGTGGCATATCACGTGGGCCAGAGCCATCGAGGCCTCGCATGGCCCTATCACTGGGATCTTCACCAATTCGCGGGCCGCGTGGAGCCCAGGGTCTCCCATGCAGTCTATGATGACTGCGTCGAACCCATTCTCCTCGGCCTCCTTCACCTCCTCAAGGATCCATGGTGCGGCCAATAACTCGTCGTACATCGATTCTATAGATGCTGGGCCCTTATCCAAGCTCTTAACGGTGATCTCTGTATCCGGACGCGCGGCTTGCTCAAACTCTTTGATCGTGGCTTTCTCGAACTTTTCGTTATACAGGATCGGAACGATGACGCAGACCTTCATTTTTATCAGCCTTTATCCTGTCGAAGGTACTATAAAATTTTCGTATCGGTTTGGTGAGGTACTTATAGGATCAGGTCTCCGGCTGCCTTGACCCTGATCCTCAAAGCGTTCCCCGGAAGATAGGCCAAGGCTATCTCATCGACCTCGACGATGTCGACGGTCTTTGGGTCTGCGCCTGCTTTTATGGCCCGCTCTGTGGCTGAATCTTTGGCTGTTTTTATCGCGTCCTCCCTGCTCATGCTATCGAGGGAGTAAACCTTGTCGATCTGTCCGCTGACCTGGGCTATCGCCGCCCCTATGGCGTTTGCGTACTGGTAGCTTGAGGGCCTTATGACCTCTGAGACTCCCTTCATCTTGCCGTAGCGTTCAGGGGGTATCAGGATGCCCCCTCCCCCCACCAGCACCACGGGCACTGGGCTGGGCTCCGTCTTTATCTTGTCCACCGACTCCTCGAAATGCCCGATTATCTTGTTGACGGCCTTCGAGACCAGGTTTCCATCAAGAGTTTTCAGCCTGCCTGGGTCGCATCGGGGATCGTCGATTTGGGCGTAGCCTGCGGCCAGGGCGATGTCCGTGGTCGTGAGGGTGTCTCCGCCCCACGCGATGGCCTTCTCGACGAGTTCGAACCCGACGCTCTGGGGACCGACCTCCACTCCGCCATCAACGCTTTTGACGACGGCCCCTCCGCCACAACCCATCGCCACCAGATCAGGCATCCTGAAATTTGTTCGGACTTTGCCTATTTCGACGGCTAGAGCGGACTCCCTGGGGAAGCCCTTGACCAGAGCCCCAGCGAGGATCGTTGTGCCTCCTATGTCGACCACGATCCCGTCTTTAAGTCCCGTGAGGAACGCGGCGCCCCTTATACTGTTCGTAGGCCCCGAGGCGACGGTCAATATGGGGTACTTGCGGGCGTAGTCGGCGGACATCAGGGTGCCGTCGTTCTGTGAGAGGTAGAGCGCCGAGTCCTCTACCCCTGCGTCTGACATGGCCCTCTCGAAGGCCTCTATGGCCCTCCCCGCAACCTTCACAACGGCCGCGTTCAGAACGGCAGAGTTTTCACGTTCCAGGAGGCCTATGCTCCCTATCTCATGTGAAAGAGAGATGGGAACCTCGGGACCCAGCACCTCCTCCAATATCCTGGCTATCCTCTCCTCGTGATCGGAGTTCACCGGGGAAAATATGGAGCACACCGCCACGGCCTCGATCTGCTTATCTCTGAGCTCTTCAGCGACGCCACGGACCTCGGCCTCCCGCAGGGGCACTATCTCCTCGCCGTTGTACTCGTGTCCGCCGTGGACCAGGTACTTGTGGTCCCCGATAGCTTCCCTGAGCTCCAAGGGCCACTCCACGAGGGGCTCTATCGCCTCGGCCCCGGGCCTTCCCACCCTGATCAGGGCAGTCTTGGCGAGCCCCTTCCTCTCCACGATGGCGTTGGTGCAGTGGGTGGTTCCGAACATGGCCGCCTTTATATCTGCCCTGTCGACGCCGCTGACCTCCAGGACCTTTATCAAGGCTTCCCTTATGCCCGATGTGACGTCTGTGGTGGTTTCGGTCTTCACGGCCTCTATCAAGCAGTTCTTCTCGTCGAGGATGACCGCGTCCGTGTGGGTCCCACCCACGTCTATTCCTATCCTAAGCACCACGGCCCTATCCCCCCGACCTCATCCTCTCCTCTATGGGGAGGTATTCTATTTCGTATCCAAAGTACCTGGGCCCGACGACCCTCAGGGCCTCGGGGGTCCTCCATTTCTCCGTGCAGGGCATGCCCACCACCACAGCCCTGTAGCCGTACCTGAGGTACTCTGTCGTGATGGGCAGACCCGTATCCATGTCCAATACCGAAATCAGATCCGGGACTGAACAGACGATGTCCCCGTTCCTCACAGCTACTAGGTTCTCGTTCTGGAACCTTATCACGAGCTCGCTTCCCTCGAATTCGTTCAGCCCTTCTAACTTGACCGCTCCGCGAGCGAACCCGGCGACCGTCCTCCTTTCAACGTCCACTATCTTTCCTTCGAACAGCCTGTAGCCCTTTGTTACGTCAAGGATGGATTCGACGGGGTCCGATTTCTCCGCCCTAGCCAGCCTCATGGAGCGGCCTATTTCCCTGGATAGCGAGATCGTGTGCGGGATGCCCCCCTCTTTGACCTCCTTCCCAGTCATCGGGTAGAGGGCTATCCAGGCCGTCCCCCCGAACCTTATTGTCACCACCCTTGCGAG
>CAYGAH010000157.1:0-2674 GCA_964347685.1 uncultured Candidatus Bathyarchaeia archaeon
ATTGAGGCGCTGAAGGCCCCTTTTCGACTCCGAATCCCCTGTTCTTCGGGAAGAGGACTGGGTCCAGAGGAAAAAGGCGGTTATCGACACCAAAGCCATGCACGCGGGCCCGTTCCCGCGAAGAGTATTCTAAGGACATGAGGATACCCATACCCTTTTGGGGCGATTTCGCGTCTTAACACGCATGCCTTTGAGAGACGCCCCTGAGGCAGACGCTGTGAACTGGCTTCTGGACCCCGAGAACCCCAGCGTCCGCTTCTGGGCCCTACAGGACCTAGAGGAAAAGGAGAGGACGCACCCAGACGTCGTGTCGGCCCAGGAAGCCGTCATGAGGTCGGACCCGGTCGGGAAGATCCTGGCGGCTCAGAGCCCCGGGGGTCACTGGGTCGACCCCGGAAACATGTACCTCCCCAAGTACAGGGCCACGACCCACTCTCTCCTCATCCTCTCGGAGCTAGGGGCGAGGAGGACACCCTCCGTTGAGAGGGGCTTGGAGCACGTCTTCTCATTCCAGAGAGACTCAGGCCACTTCCTCACGGAGCTGCCGAAGA
This sequence comes from uncultured Candidatus Bathyarchaeia archaeon, assembly GCA_964347685.1. Taxonomy (GTDB): domain Archaea; phylum Thermoproteota; class Bathyarchaeia; order TCS64; family TCS64; genus CAYGAH01. Next base: position 552 of record CAYGAH010000157.1, read on the forward strand.
GCGAAAGGGGGAGGGCGAGCACTGTGCGGGACGGCTGCTGCCTAGACGGGAACGTCCTCTACTACATGGTCCACTTCGGGTACCTGGATGACCCCAGGGTGGGGCGCCTCGTCGACTTCCTTGTCGACGACCACTCAGATGAGGAGGGCGGTTGGAGCTGCCGAGCCTACCCCATAAACCCCGAAGGCGTCTTCCCAGCCAACTGCTACATGGGAGCTGTGAAGGTCCTGAGGGCGCTGGCATCCATCCCAGAAGACCTCCGCCCTCCCTCTGTGAGGAAGGTCATAAGCAGGGAGGTCGAGAACATCCTGGAGAATGGGGTGTACAGGTACCTGAGGGCACCAGACGGCTCGAGGAAGGACAAGGCCGGGTGGAAGAGGTTCGGCTTCCCCCTCTTCTACCAGTCCGACGCGCTGGAGGTGCTCGACACCCTCACCAGGCTGGGTGTGCGTGACGAGAGGATGCAGGGCGCCGTCGACCTCGTCAGGGAAGCCCAGGGGCCGGACGGCAGGTGGCTCCTGAAGAACAACTTCAACGGGAAGATGTGGTGCGACATCGAGGTCAAGGGCCGGCCCTCCAGGTGGATCACCCTGCGTGCTTTGAGGGTCCTACGCCGCTATTATGGCGAATAGAGACTCCCTGCACTCGTTTGACCAACGTTTCCCATCGGAGCCGTCTGGAATCTCTCGGGAACGATTGCCCGGGGAGAATCGGACCCCTTTCGACGGAGGGCCGAGAATGCGCATGGGCTGCTCATAGTTAAATTTTTTATCGCAGCGGCATCTCTTGGTCTGATATGAGCTACCCGATAGGCAAGTGCCCCCAGTGCGGGGAGACTTTAACAAGGGGGGACCTGAGCGTTGTGCAGATCAGGACCACATTCTGGAGGCCCCACTTCGCCTACGTCTGCAGGAAGTGCGAGCACATCATAGGATTCGGATCCAACGCGCCCTGGTAGGACAAGAAAACGCCGATCTCGGCACCCGTGGACTCTGAGAAGGCTGCAAACCCAGCCCTGATGTCTGTGACCATGCGGAAAAAACGATCCTTGAAAGGTAAGATCCTTCTTGAAAAAGTTTTTTGAAGCAAGACCCCCACCGTGGAAACGGGTTGAACATGCTGGAGAAGGAGTTCCGCGAATACTGCATGAAGCGAAACCTGGGGGAGGAGTACGCAGAGTCCGCCGTCGCTGCGGTCCTGGAGTTCGAGGAGCGCCTGGGGGAGAGGGGGGAGTCCTTCGATACGGCTTCGGTCGAGGAAGTGAAGGGGTACGTCTCTCTCCTTGTGTCCCAGGGTAGGAACTCCTGGGATAGGCTTTCGGCCCTGGCCCGTTACTGTATCGTTGCAGGGAGGAACGACCTCTACATCTACTTCGCTTCCATACTCGGCGGGAGGAACGTGCTCCCCTCTATATCCGAGAGGCTCGCAACCATGGCCGGGGACGAGGCGAGGGATAGGGTCTTCGAGGGGGTCGAGCCTCCCCCCCTGGGCTCCCCTCCAGAGGAGTTCCCCGCGGTGACAAGGCTCCGTATGGAGAGGCTTGAGGCTGAGCTGCCCCCAGATGTGTGCAGAAGGGTCCTCGCGGGGAACCATCACGGGGTCCCCGTAGATGGCTTCAGGGAGCAGAGGGAGAGGTTCCTGGAGGCGGGGAGCATAGACGATTTCCTAGAGGACCTTCACGGGAGGGCCGTCGCGGAGCTTGAGGAGTACATGGCGGAGGGGAGGGTCTGGTATGAGCAGACGATCACTCCCCGTGTCGTCGAGTTCGTCAGGGGGAACCAGGAGGTCCTCGCAGGCGTCCGCCGCGGCGACAAGATCTACCTGACAAAGATACCGTACGCCCCTGACGACTACCTGAGGGAGACGGACCCACTGATGAAGAGGTACCACGCATGCCACTGCCCCCTCGCCAGGGCATCGATACTTGAGGGGGAGCCTGAGATCTCCCCCACCTGGTGCTACTGCAGCGGTGGCTTCGAGAAGCTCCAGTTCGACGTTATCTTCGACGAGGATGTTGAGGTGGAGGTCCTTGAGAGCGCCCTCGCCGGGGACCAGAGGTGCCGCTTCGCGGTAAGGATACCCGAGGGCAAGCTCAAATAGGCCATTTCCAAGCCTTTTCCATA
>CAYGAH010000158.1:0-6811 GCA_964347685.1 uncultured Candidatus Bathyarchaeia archaeon
ACGTTCCCCTCCGAGGTGATGGCGTCAGCGCCCACGAGGACCAGGTCCGCCTTGTTCACGAAGCTCCTCACCGCCGAGTCAACGATCATAGTCGTCCCTATCCCCGCCTCCACCATCTCCCTAGCGGTTATCCTCCCCTGGTAGACTGGGCGGGACTCGGTGCAGACCACGCGGAAGTCGACGCCCCTCCTCCTCGCCTCCTTAAGTATGGCCGTGACCGCGGAGGAGTGGCAGTGGGTGAGGACCGTGGAGCCTGGCAGCACCCTCTTGACCCCGACCTCTACTATGCTCCTCCGGGCCTCAGAGAAGCCCTCCAGCAGGTCCTCCGAGACCTCCCTGACGAGGGCCTGGAGCCCCTCCCTGTCGCCCCAGTTCGCCCCCCTCACCTTCCACTCGATGAACCTCACGGCGTTCCTCATGAAGGGCTCAGTCTCCCTAGACCCGAAGAGGACTACCTTCGCCCCCTCGATGATCCTCAGTACGGTCTCCCTTTCGACCACCTCCGAGGAGATAATCTGCTCTGAGAGGGCCCTGACCGCCGTGACAGCCACATTGGTCGCCCCCTGGACCTCTAGCCTCTTTATCCTGCCTGCTGCCTCCCTTACTATCTCCAACTCCTCAGCCACGACCACACGCCCCATGCCCCTTATGAAAAAACCCCTCGGATAGCGTCGTGATCCTCCATCATCGGTCGGAAGAGCCCCAGCTCATCATCTCTGACCCAGAACGTCATGGCCGATGCCTCATCTGGCAGACGGGCACCCCTCCGAATCCCCGGAAGCCCACGCCCCCCTTCGAGGGAACTCATCCCAATTAGGATAACCCATACGTGATTAAAAACACAGCACAGGGTTACTGCACTCTCTTCTTATGGGGCTCCTGCGATTGGTGTGTAGGTCAAGTCCAAGCCCGTGATAAAGGCGCCGCATGGCCCGACTAACGGACGTTGCGCTCCGAGTCCGGGGCGTGGGAGTGCCTGTAGTCGTACACGATCTCCTTCCTCTCCCCCAGAGCCTTACCAACCAGGAGGCACCCCGCTAGGAGGAGTATGGGCAGGAGCAGGCTGAAAATCCAGGGCCATGGGGACCTCCTGTTCATCCAAGTGGTGTAGTGTATGAGCAGAATGTCGATCAAGGCCGCCAGGAGGAGGATGACCCCCACCTTCATCTTGTCCATCGATATTCTGGAGATATCTCATTTTTTTACCTTTTAAAACCTTCTTACATTAAGTTGTGATAAAAACTATTTCTTTTTAGGTTCTACCGTTTGACGACGTTCTTTCATTTTCCCTTAAAATATGTTTTTGTAAATGATTAAAACAAATGAATATTAAGCTGAAAATAATGATTTTAGCATGTGAATGTTAAATCTTATATATATTGTATATTTACGTTTCTGTGGAGATAACTTTGGAGTCAAAAAGCACTGGCATCCTCATTGGATTAGTCATCGTGGGAATGGTCATAGGCGTCCCGGTCGGGTACTATGCTATGCCGTCTAAGGTAGTCGAGGTCGAGGTCCCGGGGGAGACCTCAACGGTTGAGGTCCCTGTCCCTGCCCTCAGCGGAACGATACCCATTGGGGCTCTCTATGCCAACACCGGGCACATCGACACCAGCGGTGTCGCCGCAGCCATAGCCATCGAGGACGTCAACGCTTATGTGAAGACTCTCGGACTCGACGTGACATTCGAGTTAGTCGAGGAGTGCTCTGAGGGTCAAGCCACGATCGCTCTCGAGAAGTTCCAGAGCATGGTCGCCAGGGGCGTCAAGGCCGTCGCCGGCCCCAACTGGAGTTCCCAGTGCAAGGCCATAAAGGACTACGCGGACGAGCACCACGTGGTCGTCTTCAGCGAGGGCTCCACCTCGCCCGTTCTCGAAGTAGCAGACGACTACATATTTAGGCTCCCTGTCACCGACACGACCCAGAACTCGGCCCTCGCGCCTGCGATATACGGCATGGGGATAGAACACCTCGTGATCGTCCAGAGGAACGACGCCTGGGGAGACGGCAACTACGAGACGATGCTTGAGCTATTCGAGGCGGAAGGCGGCGTCGTCGAGCATCGCCTCAGGTACGACTCCGAGAAGACGGAGTTCTCGGCCGAGGCTGCTGCCCTAAACGACGTGGTCGTCCAGCTGAACAGCCAATACGGCGCCGACAAAGTGGGCATCGCCACTTGGTCCTTCGAGTTCAACGCTATATACGCCGCCTGCAAGGAGTACCCGGCACTTGTCGACGCCATCTGGTTCGGCTCCGACGGCTTCGGAAGGTCCACGACGCTCCTTGACGAGAACCCGGACGCCCACCAGACAAGGTTCCAAGCAATGATAATGGGAACCCTAAAGTCGAGCAGATACGATGCTTTTGAAGCTAAGTACCTGGAGAGGTCTGGCGGTAGGCTGCCTGGGACGTACACCACCCACATGTATGACATCGTCTGGCTGCTCTGCAAGTCCGTCCTCGAGGCCGGCGCATACGACGGAGCCATCATTAAGGAGGTGCTGCCTACGGTCGCCGAGCAGTACTTCGGCGCCTGCGGCTGGACTAAGCTGAACGAGTACGGCGACAGGGCCGAGTCGAACTATCAACTGTGGACCGTGGCTCTCAACACAACCTCAGGACTTCCCGCATGGTACATTTCGGCAACCTACGATTCAGCCTCAGGCGCCCTGACCTGGATCATCCCGCCGAGTTAGAACCCAAAACCCCCCACTTTTTTTATTCCACAAAATTTTCAGATGAAAAAATGCACGTTTACAGGCGCACTGGCTATCTTCTCAATAAGCGTCCGAGGATCGTTTTCCTCGCATCCCTCTTGGGCGGGACCTTTACGTTCTTGCTTTCCATTTCATCGTGGAATCTTTCATAGTCCAGCCCCCTCATCTTCGTCGGCCTCTCAGGGAGGAGGCCCTGGGGGCGGAACATGATGATGAGCAGCAGCATGACTCCTATCAGGATCTGCTCCAGCCACTGGACCTGGAAGGGGACGTAGACCTCGATGTTGTGCTTGTAGAATATTATCAGCCTCCGGAATGAGATGAAGATGAACGTCCCTACAGTGGCGCCCATGTTGTTGCCGATCCCCCCGACCATGAACATGAGCCAGGGGTAGAAGGTCCACGCCGCCCTCGTGTAAGAGGTCGAGAGGACCGCGTGGATGTAGAAGCCGTAGAGGACCCCCGCGATGGAGGTGAGGGCTGAGCAAAGCACGACCACCTTTGTCCTGATCCCGACCACGTCTTTGCCGACGCACTCCGCGCTCACGGGGTTCTCCCTCACGGCCTTAATCACCCTCCCCAGGGGGGAAGTGCTCATCGCCTGCAGCAGCAGGAAGATACCCAGGGTGATGAGCGCGCTTATAATCAGGAAACCCTCGGTCCTGAAGTCGCCCATCCACCCGAAGACGTCGGGGACGTGGACCCAGAAGGTCCCGCCGACCAGCGGATAGTAGTTCAGCCCTATCACCCTTATCGCCTCGGCCATGCCGATGAGGACTATGATCAGGTAGCTGCCGCTCAGCCTGATGGCGGGGCGGGAGACGATGTACCCGAGACCGGCGTTCAAGGCCAGCGACACGACGATTATGAAGAGGAACATGCTTATACCCATGAAGGGGTCGCGAGCCAGATGCGCGTTGATCTCATCGGTTATCTTCGAGTTCTCGTACATGAAGTCGAGCTGGGGGTACACGTTGTACAGCCACCTAAGTATCCTCCCCGACAGGGCGCCGACGACATAGCCACCGCCTGCGACGGATAGGGAGATCCCGAAGTGGGGGATCCCGGTGTAGCCGTACATGAAGTTCAGGTTCATGGTCACTATCAGGTACAGAAGGAAGAACATGAGGAGGTCCACTATCCACTGGAAGATGATGTCGTACGTCATGTGGACACCTCCTCCCTGTACCTCTTGGGGGCGCTCAACCTCGCCCTTAAGCTTTTGATGATGGTCACCATGCCACCGGGTTCGTACATGAGCACTATCGACATCAGAGTGAGAGGGATGAGCATCCTGTAAGCCCCTATCCACAGCCCGAACTGCGACATGAGCAAGTACGAGCCCCACACCTCCAAGAGGCTGATGAGATATCCGCCGAGCATGGCGCCGTAGATGCTGGACAATCCCCCGACCACGCTCGCCGCGAATATGCTCGTCGACAGCATCCCGCCGGATCCCGGGCCCGAAGAGAACCAGAGGGGAAGGAAGGTGCCCGCGAGGCCGGCTAGGCCCCCCGTCAGCACCCAGGAAATCAGGGAGACCATCCTTATGTTTATCCCCAAGACGGCCGCCAGGGGGGCGTTCTCCACCGTGGCCCTCATCGCGATGCCGAACTGCGTCCTGGTAAGCATCAGGTGCATCGCGACGATGGCGGTGACTATGACGACGGTGGAGACGATGAGGACGCCTGGGAATTCCCCCACGCGGAAATCGTTCACCCTCAGCATGAAAGCCCTAGAGTACACGCCGAGAACATTCCTGACATAGTCGGCGTAGATCTGGACTCCCGAGATGAAGATCTGCTGAATCGCGAGCAGTGAGATGGTCAGCAGTATCGGCCCCGCCCCGTACTTGAGCAGGGGGTTCACAACGCCGAGGTAAACCAGCACCGCCAACAGGGCGCCCGATACGAAGCCCAGGGGCATCGCGATGTACGGGTTTAAATTGAGCAGGCGGACCATCGAGAAGGTGCAGTAGACGCCGAGGACCGCGAAAGTGCTCTGTGCGAAGTTCGGTATCCTTGAGATGAGGTAGACGAGGGTGAAGCCGATGCTCATCATGGTCACGCAGTTTGCGTACACGATAGCATCCTTGATTATGGGGGGGAACATCGTATAGACATTTTTCAAGATATATAAAATGCTTAGTCCTAAACCATTCCCTTATTTTGAGTAAATACCAATGTCTTCGATTATTATTGGCTTATACTTATAGACGATAGGGTAGTACATCTTTTATAATAAATGTTAAAAATAATTCCTCTGATGCGTCATGCCTCAACCTGTCCTCTCCGTGAAGAACCTTACGAAGAGTTTCGGGGAGTTCAAGGCGGTCAACGATCTCTCCATGGACATCGATAAGGGCAAGATCACCCTCCTCATAGGCCCGAACGGCAGCGGGAAGACCACGCTCCTGAACTGCATCACGGGGATATACGACTACGATGAGGGGCAGGTTTTCTTCCACGGGGAGGACGTCACGAAGGCGAAGACCCACGAGCTCGTCGAGAAGGGTATGGTGAGGACTTTTCAGATATCCTCCCCCTTCACCCGGTTGACGGTTCTGGAGAACCTGCTGGTCAGCTACGGGAGGAACCTGGGGGAGCACTTCGTCTGGTCCCCGTTCAGCAAGAGGTGGCTGAAAGACGAGAAGGAGGCGATGGAGAGGGCATACAGGGTCCTTGAGCTTCTCGAGATCACCGACCTCGCAAACGACCCCGCTTACACCCTCAGCGGCGGGCAGCTCAAGCTGCTTGAGATCGGGAAGGCCCTGATGACGGACGCGAAGATGATACTCGCCGACGAGCCGGCCGGCAGCGTGAGCGTCCCGCTGGCCCAGAAGATATTCTCCCACATCCACGACCTCTCCAGGAAGGAGGGGATGGACTTCATGCTCATCGAGCACAGGCTGGACATCGCCTCCAAGTTCGTCGACTACGTCTACGCGATGGACAGGGGGACCGTCCTGGCCCACGGGCTTCCAATGGAGGTATTCGAGAACATCAAGGTGATAGAGTCTTACCTGAGCGTGAGAAGATGATAAATGCGAAGGGCATCAACGCGGGCTACGGGCCCGTCCAGATCCTGTACGACTTCGACTTCAAGGTGGCGGAGAGGGAGAAGGTCGCGATCATCGGCCCCAACGGGAGCGGCAAATCCACCCTGATGAAGACCATAATGGGCCTGACGACGCTGTACTCGGGGGTCGTGGAGTTCGAGGGCCAGGACATCTCGAAGCTGCCCCCGTACGAGAGGGCGAGGCTAGGCCTGGCCTACCTCCCTCAGGTCGGGAGCACGTTCGACAACCTGACAATCAAGGAGAACCTGAGGATGGCCGGATACACCCTCCACAAGAGCGAGAGGGAGGGCAGGATCGACGAGGTGCTAGAGGTCTTCCCGATCCTCAAGGGTTACGTGGACGAGCCCGTCAAGGTCCTGAGCGGCGGAATGAGGCAGATGCTGGCCACGGGCATAGCCCTGATGAGGAGGCCCAAGCTGATGATGTTCGACGAGCCTACGGCCAAAGTCGCCCCCAAGCTCGCCGAGGAGGTCTTAGACAAGATACTTGAGATAGAGAGCCAGTTCGGGATAACCGTAGTCATGGTCGAGCAGAACGCGACCATGGTCCTAGAGGCCTGCGACACGGCCTACCTGCTGGTCAACGGCAGGGTGAGGCACACCGGCGACGCCAAGGAGCTCATGAACAACCCTCGCTTCGGGCAGATGTTCCTTGGAATAGAGGCCGTCGAGGAAGAAAAAGAGTGATCCGTCGTTCTTTGGTTGCGAACAACGTCTAATCTATTATAATCTCAGAGACAACCTCATCCGAGGATGAAGACTCTCAAGGCATTCCTCGCCCCCTCAGGGGACTGGCGGGTCAGGGTCTACTCGCTTTTCGTCTTCGTCATTCTCGATTACGCCATGACGGGCCTCTTCTGCGGGGATTTCTCGGACGAGGCGAACGCCATTCTGAGGGCCTTCATGATCCGTTTCGACAGCGTCCCCCTGGGGCTCACCGTCTTCACCGCGGCCTTCTATGTCCCTGTTTACTTTATGCTGTGCTACTTCACGAACCGCGACTGGACGGGCCC
>CAYGAH010000159.1:0-3996 GCA_964347685.1 uncultured Candidatus Bathyarchaeia archaeon
GGAACAGGATCACGTCGTCGTAGAGGGCTGAGACCCCGAAGGAGCCTTCCCCGCTCACCCTCTCGTAAGTCTCCCATGACCAGCGGTCCATCTCCTTGAGGTCGAGGAGGACGAAATCGCACTTCTCGATCAGGGAGCCCAGATACCCCTCGACTATGCCCGACTGACCGGGGGAGAATCCAGTCACGGGTATTACGTAGGCGTTGGTCCTGCCGGAGACGTGGGGGAAGATGTGGTTCTGGGTAAGAACGGAGGCCTCATCGGGGATGGTGTTGACTGCTTCGTGGAGATCGTGGACGCGCCGGTAAGGCCTGTTTGGTTCTGGGTACCAGAGCATCCCCGTCTCGTGGTTAAGCCTGTGGGAGAGGGGGCTCACCGGGCTCAAGGCGACGATCATGATGGACGAAGCGACCAGGACGAACTTTGATAACCTCTCGACATGGTCGAACCTCGTCAGCGTATAGGTCATCGAGATGAAGATGGAGGGCAGGACGTAAAGGGGGTAATGGGACCCGATCATGTAGTAGGCCCTGTAATTAGACAGGTAGAAGGGCAGAAGCAATAATGAGTTCAGGAGATAGAACCGATTCATGATGGGGAGGAAAAGTAGAGGAGAGAAGATGAAGATGTAATGCATGAACTTGAGGTGAAAATCATACACAAAGGAGAGGTACGACTTTCTGAGGTGCGTCAAGACGTACAGGGGTAGGAGAAGGGTGTTTCCCCTGAAGTTGAGCACCGAGAACACGTGGTGAGACCTGTAAAATTCGATAACTCGGGCGCTATCTGGTAGGTGCCCTTAACTGACGAGGCCAGGAAATAAAAAGCACCGCATAAAATAATCGAGAGAATTATTATCCTGTGCTCGTAGGTGTTTATCTCAGGGCTTTTCAGGCTCTTTAAGTTGTTATAAAGAAAATGGCTTAGCAACAGGAGTATCAGGATGGAGAATATGTGCTCCTCGATGGTCAACGACAGCATAAGGAATGAGAAATAGAACTTCCAGTTCTTCTTTATGAGCATATAGTATGTCGCGAAGACAAGCAGGGGGACGAAGACCTGGGGTTGGAAGTCGAACCAGTTCACCCCCTGGACCCCTGGGTTGAGCAGATAGGCCAGTCCCACGAGCAGCCCTGCCCCGCTGTTCCCGGTCAATTCTTTCGCAATCTTGAACAGGGGGTAGGAGGCCAGTGCTATCAAGGAACTCTTCGCGACAAGTAGCAGGTAGACGCTGGGGAAAAGGTAGTAGAGGGGGAAGAGCAGGCCTATGATCGGGCTGAAGTGCATGGCGAGGTAGTTCCCAGATTCGTTCATGTACAGGTCCGCTGTGTAGTAGAACAACCTCCCTCCGTGGGTGGACGAATAGAAAACCTGGTTGAAGACCCCCAGGTCCCACGCGAAACTAGAAAAAGAGTCATGTTTCAGACACGTGAAATATGAAAAAATTAAAGTATAAACAAATATGGCTACAAAAAGGATGAACTCGTGTCTCCTCTTTTTGACGATTCCCAGATAATGCATTATTTATTAAATATTTTTATATCCGATTTAAAAATGATGTAACTATGTATAGACAACATCATGCAATACCCAATTATAGGCGATGGCTCTTGGTGTCAAGCGAGCTTAAGCCGACAGACATCAAAATTCGTTTCAAGGTGGTTTAAAGGAGTTTTCAGGGATGTTAGGATGCAGATTTCCATTAGTTTTGATAATATTTGGAGGGTTTTTCGTCTTCGGTTTTGCGTTTCGCAAAAGGGGCTTATTTCGGCCCTCTTGCTGGAAATATTCGGAAGTATTAAATATTTAACGAAAGCAGAAGAGAAAATGGAAGGGTGGAACATGGGAGACGAAATAAAGGTAGCGCCCATGCACAAGCTGATCAAGCGAGCCGGAGCAGCGAGAGTCAGCGAGGAGAGCGCTTTAGCCCTCGGGAACGCCCTTGAGGAGATAGGGCTCAAAGTGGCCAAGGAGGCCATAGACTTTGCCAGGCATGCAGGGAGGAAGACGGTTAAGGCTAGGGACATAGAGATAGCCGCCGAGAAGGTCCTCAAGCGATAGGGTAATATATTCTCCCACGGGCGACTATGTTGATTTGAGATGCGTCTTATCAACTGCGACGTATTGGTCGTTGGAGCTGGCCCTGCCGGGAGCATGGCCAGCAGGGCCGCAGCGGAGAGAGGCGCAGAAGTGGTTCTTTTGGAGGAGCACCCCGAGGTCGGTAAGCCTGTCTACTGCGCCGAGGGGCTCAGCCTGAACGGCTTGAGGGACGCGGGCGTGGAGCCCTCCCCTGTGGTGGTGAGCCAGGAGATCAAAAAGGCCCGGGTCATCGCCCCAAACGGCAGTTTCGTTGAGCTGAAGAGCACAGACTGGGTGGGGTACACCCTGAACAGGGACGTTTTCGACAGGACCCTGGCCGAGAACGCCGTCAAGGCGGGCGCAGAGTTGTTCACTGGCACGAGGGCCAGGAGGGTGATCAAGGAGGGAGGCGCGGTCGTGGGGGTGGAGGCAGAGCAGGCGGGCGAACTCCTCAGGATCGACGCAAAAGTGGTCATGGGCGCCGACGGCTACGCGTCCGTTGTCAGGAGGTCCTCGGGGCTGGGCAGGTGGTACCCCGACGTGGTGACCTGCGCCCAGTACCAACTGGGAGGCCTCAGCCTAGAGGAGCCCGAAGTGAACGAGTTCCACTTGGGGGCGAGGGTAGCTCCCGGAGGCTACGCATGGGTCTTCCCCAAGTCGAGTAAGGTGGCAAACGTCGGCCTGGGAGTTAGGCGGATCCACAAAGAACCGCCCATAGAGTACCTCAAACGTTTCGTTGAGTCGGACCCCCGTTTCGATGGGGCTGAGGTCCTGAAGAGGAACGGCGGCGTAACCCCCTGCTCAGGGATGCTGGGCAGGATCGTGGATGACAACCTGATGCTTGTTGGGGACGCCGCAGGACAGCTCATCCCATGCACCGGCGCTGGGATCCACTCTGGGGTGGAAGCGGGAAAGATGGCTGGCGAGGTGGCGGCCAGGGCCGTGGCAAAGGGGGATACATCCAAGTCGAGCCTCTCGGAGTACGTGAGGAGGTTCGAAGCCTGCTGGGGCAAGAGGATCAGGGATAGCAGAAAGGTCATAGAGATGCTGGACAGGTTCAACGACGAAGACCTGAACGCCCTGGCCGAGGTGATCACCAACGAGGACGTGCTGTCCCTAGCCAACGGCACGGACGTGCCCATGACCCTCGCGAGGCTCATAAGGCGCTCCCCGACGAAGATAATTAGGCTCCTTGCGGCCTACGTGCGCTGAGGACTCTGCCAGACACCTTATTTTTATACGCTTTTCCTTGGTTCATGTTTTTGTTCGGGCCGTTTGGACATTAAGATGTTTATTTTCCCCTGGAAAACCTTTATATTTTCACCATATTTGTGTCTTGTAGTAAAAAACACATTTGGAGGCAATCGATTTGGCTTACATGTCAGGAAGACCCGTGTTGATTTTGAAGGAGGACACCGAGAGGAGCCGCGGCCGAGACGCACGAAAGTCGAACATGCTGGCAGCTCAGATCATCGCCGAGGTCCTCAAGACCACCCTGGGTCCCAGGGGGATGGACAAGATGCTCATAGACAGCCTCGGCGACATAACCATCACCAGCGACGGGGCGACGGTGCTCGACGAGATAGACGTCCAGCACCCCGCCGCGAAGATGATGATCGAGGTTGCTAAGACCCAGGATAAGGAGGTGGGGGACGGGACAACGACCGCGGTCGTCCTCGCTGGGGAACTCCTGAAGAAGGCGAACGACCTTCTGGACGAGAACATCCACCCCTCAATCATCATATCAGGGTACCAGAAGGCGGCCGAGAAGGCCACGGAGGTCCTGGAGAAGGTCGCCATAGACGTCGACATGGACGACAGGGAGACCTTGATGAAGATATCCAACACATCCATCAGGAGCAAGGCAGTCTCATCGGCAAGGGACCACATCTCCAACCTCGTCATCGACGCGATAAA
>CAYGAH010000160.1:0-3410 GCA_964347685.1 uncultured Candidatus Bathyarchaeia archaeon
GGTTCACTGAAAGGCGCAAAGAAGCTCAATGGAAAACCAACCCGCCCCGGGAAAACAAATATGACCTGCCACTGACGCGAAACCGGCGCCGGTGGGGTTCGAACCCACTCAGGACACACCCCCAAAATCCCACTCCCCGTTCGTGGATCTAGAACACGTATCTGGAACACCTGTTCCCCCCCGTTCCGGCGCGTTCCTTTAGTCACCTTCCCTCCATCCATATCATGGAAATGGAGCAGCAGTCCATAGTCTCGGTCGAGCCCCCCCTGGACCTCGTTGAGAGGGTCCGCCTCATAGTCGAACTCTGGGGGAAGGGGGAGGCAGTCGAAGGGGGGAGGGTAGAAGAGATCGCCGGGAACCTTTACGGGGCCTCCCCCGAGGAGGTCCTAGAGGCAATAATAGAGAACCTGAGGGAGGGGAAGATACGGGGGAGGTTCTACACCCCCAGCGACCCCAGGTTCAGGGTCCCATGAAAAAAGCACGGTCAAAAAGAGCACCGTTTCTGGACGGCATCAGCGGCGAAAAAAAGGGGACGGCAAGCACCTAGCCCTTCGCGATGACCCTAACGCCTCCGAAGACTATCTCGGGCCCTATCAGGCCCTGGAGGCGGATTGGGGTCCTAGCAACCTCGACCACGTTGCCGAGCAGCTCGAATATGTTCCCGGCGACCATGAGCCCGTGGACCGCCCCCACCATCTCCCCATCCTCTATCAGCACGGCGGGATTACCGACGACGCTGAAGTCCCCGGACTCGGGGTTGGAGCTGTGTGCCCCCTGAACATCCCTTACGAGGTATCCGTGCCCCACCTCGGATACGATGTCCCCAACCTCCCTCCCCCCGGGCTCCACGACGACGTTCGAGGGCCTTATCTCGACAAGTCCCCGGCGCATGTCCCTGCTCGCGTTCCCCGTGCTCTCGGCACCCGTCTTGTTTGCCCAGTAGGTGTCCCAGAGGAATGAGCGGAGGACCCCCCGCTCTATGATAGGGGTCCTGCGGCGGGGGACCCCCTCGTCGTCGGCCAGGGAGGTGTTGATCCCCCTTGGCTCGGTCCCGTCGTCGAGGATTGTGAGGGACTCGGAGGCCACGGCCTCCCCTATCCTGTCTGCGATCTTTGACTTCCCCCTCGCCACGTTGTCTCCCCTCACTGCCTCCATCAGGGTGAAGTGGAGGAGCTGGCCGTAGGCGTCAGGGTGCATTATCACCTGGTGGCTCCCCGTTCTCCCCCTTGCGGTCCTCTTGCAGACCCTTATCATTGATGAGAGGTCCTCAGCGGCCCTCCCCAGGTCCAGGCCCATGCCCCTGCTCGCCTCGAACGATGATATTGCTGGGGTCACCCCCGACTCGGTCTTTGCTATGGCCGCGATGTACGCGTATGAGGCAGTCCCCCTCTCAGAGTGGGCCACCCCGCCGCTGTTAGCGTAAGCGGTCCTCTGGACAAAGGCCCCTGAGCCCCCGAAGGCGGGGACGGCGTCGGGCTCGGCCTCCTTGTTCATTGCTACGGCGACCACCGCGATCTACACGACCCTTGCAGGCTCGCACCCCTCGACCTCCTCACTCCAGAGCCCCTTGATGGAGGGGTACTCGGCTGGCTTCGGGAGGGAGACCCAGTCCCTGTCCTCAGTGCTCGCCCTCGCGGCCTTGAGGGCGAGGGAGACCGCCTCCTCCACGGCCTCCCTGGTAGGGATGTTCGTGAATGCGGAGCCCATCCTCCCGCCGGAGTAGACCCTCACGGCTATCTCCTCTGCAAGCCTCCTGTTGACCCCGCTCACCTGCCCGAGCTCTATGTTCGACTCTGTCACGGAGCCGGACCTGGCCAGGGCCTCAACCGCGTCGGCCCCCATCCTCCCCCCAGCGGAGACTGTGTGCCTGCAGAGCCCCAGGAGAGCGCCCTCGTCCACCATGCCCTCCTCCCCCTAGGCCCTCCCCCCGAAGGTTATCCCGCCCTCCGCGAACCTTATCCTTGGCCCCCCCTCTGAAGTGAACGCCTCCTGCCCCTTGCCGCAGCGCCCGTGCCCGAAGGAGGGCTCCTCTTTGGAGACCGCCTCTACCTTGAAGAGGGAGTCCGTGGCTATCCCAGAGATGGATAGGTCCGTGACTGGCCTCCCGAGCTCCCCGTCAACGATCTCGTAGGCCTCCTGGATGCCCACCTGGAAGCTCGCGTTCATCTGGGCCTGGCCACCCCTGAAGTCGGCGCAGTAGTAGCCGAAGCCGATGCCCTCGAAGACCTCCTCCTCCGAGTGGCCCCCCCTCTCGAAGAACGTTCCCCTCATCCTTATGATGGGCGGGTGGAGGTAGCTCTCCGCCCTGGCGCTCCCAGTCGTCCTGAGCCCAAGCTTGGCGGCGTACTCCCTGTTTGTGAGGAGCCCCCTGAGCACCGAGTCCCTTATTATCTCCACCCTGCTCGTGGGGGTCCCCTCGTCGTCGTACCTCGAGGTGCCAACGCTCCCCGGGATCGTCCCGTCGTCCACCATGGTCACCCCCTCGGCCGCCACGACCTCCCCCAGCCTGCCGTTGAAAGGGCTGTTTACCGTGAGGTCCGCCTCTGCGAGGTGGCCAAGGGCCTCGTGGGCGATCACCCCTATCACCCTTGGGCCGCAGACGCACGGGAACGAGCCACCCCTCGCGGGCACCCCCTCTAGCTGCAGCCTCACCCTCTCAGCCACCGCCTCCCCCACGAAATCCGGGGTCGCGAATTTCTCCATGTACTCCCAGCCCCGGCTCGTGGATGCCTCCTCGTAACGGGCTGCGCTGAGGCGATCCCCCTCCCTCCCAGTGACCCAGGGGTAGACCCAGACGAGCATTTCCCTGGACTGTATCCTCGCGCCGTCGGAAGTGACTAGGTACTTCTGGCCTGAGGCCGTCCTCACCTTCACCGTGACGGCCTTGATCCTCGGGTCGTAGCCTCGTATCACCTTCGTCATCTCCTCCATGTAGCCTATCTTCTCCTCTATCGGGACCTGGCGGGGGTCCCTCTCCACGCTTAGCCCCACCGTGTCCTCGTGGACCCTAGTCTCCACCAGCTCTATCGGCTCCTTCCTGGTCCTGGCTACGGCCCCAGCCATTGAGAGGGCATCATCCACCGCCCGGTCCAAGTTGTCCAGGTCCCCCGTCGAGACGAACCCCCAGGCTCCTCCAGCCAGGACCCTTACGGCGACGCCCCTCTCGAGGCGCTGGGTGAGGGCGCTCACCCTCCCGTCGTCCATCTGCATGAACTCCAGGAACCCCGACTCACCCCTAAGCTCAATGTATTCGGCTCCGAGGTCGCGGCCCCTCTCGACGGCTCTCTCCAAAACATCGAACAATCCTTCTCCAACCTCCAGGGTTGAGTGATCCTCTATGGTTCACCCTTCGTTCACTCTAAAAGAGTTTTACGGGAGAGAGCGTGACCCCTGCATACCCTACGCCTCCC
>CAYGAH010000161.1:0-1537 GCA_964347685.1 uncultured Candidatus Bathyarchaeia archaeon
CTGAGCCGCAATTTCAGCCACCGGTTTCCTGGGCCTGAAGAAGGCCCAGAAGAGGGCCCCGTTGGCGACGAGGAGGAGGGAGCCCACGAGGAAGGGCATAGTGAGGCTGACAGCCTCGAACATGTACCCGGCCGCAGTGGGAGCCATTGTCCTGACCCCCATCCTTGCGAAGTTGCTCACGCCTATGGCGGTGGCCGTCTCATCGGGGTCCACTATCCCGGTGGCGAAGGTCTGCCTGATGGGCATCGGGAACATCATGACGATCCTGAAGGCGACCATCAGCACGACAGCCAGCGGGAAAGATGACGACATGGAGAAGGCGACGGTGAGAGCGGCCGAGGCGAACCTGGAGGCTACTATCGTTGGGATGTCCCCGAACCTGTCCACCGCCGCGGGCACTAGGACGTAGCTGAAGACCGACATGAAGCGGGCCGCTGCGTAGACGGGCCCTAGGACCTCCCCCGCCACTCCGAACCTGATATAGAAGTAGAGGGAGAGCAGGGACTCTATGAAGCTCCAGCCGAGGCCGCTCGTCGCCCGGACCAGGGAGAAGCGGGCTATCACCCCCCAGGAGCGCCCTCTGCCGAGACCGGACGGCTCCTCCCCCTCCTCCACTCTGATCGGCTTCACGTCCCTCGCGGGAAGGATCGTGAGGATGGAGATCAGCCCGCCCAGGGCGCCGACCCAAAAGAGGAGCTGGTGGGCGGCGACCATGTCGACGCCGAGGCTCACCTCGAAGTACTTGGGGAGCCCGGCGAGCAGGGACCCGCCCGTGGCCGCCAATGCGTTGGAGACGGCGAGGGTGCTGAAGACAGGGGCCCGATCCCTGATGTCGGTCTTGTCCGCTATGTAGCCCGAGACCACGGGCTGGCCCGCCCCAGCCCCCTCCCCCATCCCCCCTATGCCCTGACCGAGGGCGAGCATCCAGAAGTCGGAGCTGATGGCGAATATCACCATCCTGAGAGTCGAGAAGACGCCACCTAGCACTAGGAAGGGCTTCCGGCCGTACCTGTCGGAGAGCATCCCGAAGACGATGTGGTGGATGGCGCTGACTGCGGTTGCGAGGCTGAGGAGGAGGCCTATCTCGACCTCGCTGAACCCTAGGAGGTAGAAGTAGATGGCCCTCACGACCCCAAGGAACCCCATGGACACCCTCCTCGACGACATGGAGAAGAGCAGCAGCTTCAGGTCCCTGTCGAAGCCCCCCGGCAACCTGAACCGCGAACTCAAAGCCGTTCCATCCATCCCCAAGAACGCGAGCGCCTCCGGGTGCGTCCTCCAAAGTTCATCGGGACGCGATCACAATGACTGGGACCCGCCCATATATGTCAGTGGAACCCCAAGTCAGCCGCATCTCGTGTCTTGAATACGCCACCTTTTTACGGGAGGAGCAAGATAAGAATTTCCCTTCTCCCAGTAGCGGCTCGTTTTGGGGCAAAACCGCATGGAATCGGCACCCAGGCGCCAAGAGCCACCACCCACGGCTAGAAATGGAGCCCCGAGCTAGCTCCATGCCCTCGTTCACATCCTCGCCTTA
>CAYGAH010000162.1:0-2361 GCA_964347685.1 uncultured Candidatus Bathyarchaeia archaeon
TACCTCGTCGCAAACATGGAGGGAGGCAGTTACAAGGGCAGACAGGTGGTTAGCTCCGAGTCCGTAGAGAAGATGCAGACCATCCACATGGAACGCCCCCCGAACCTCCACGGAAGGTACGGCTACGGGTACGGCTGGGGCGTGACCCCCGACTTCCTGGGCCACAAGATGGTATCCCACGGAGGCTCCATCCTGGTCTCCACCGCCCACGTCGCCTTCGTCCCCGAGCTCAAGCTGGGTGTGGCAATGGCTTGCAACACGGCTGGCCCCCCTTACGCAGCCATAGCGGAGGGGGTCCTCGCATCCCTCATGGGGAGGGAGCCAGAGGAGGCGGTCCCCGCCCTGGGGTTGAAGAGGAGGATGGAGCGGCTGACCGGCAACTACGAGACCTACAAGGGACTGAGCAGGGTGAGGGTGGTGAACAGGGGAGGCCTCCTGTACCTAGAGCAGAAGGGCCCCTTCACCGATGCATGCGTCCCCCTGATACCCGAGGACGACCTCATGGAGTCGGGTAGGTTCTACACACTGACGGAGGGGGTCAGGCAGCCAGTCGAGTTCGTAATCCGATCCCCAGACAAAATCGACCTTTTCATAGAGAGGTACCGCTACCACAGGAAGCTAGCCTGATCTCTCACCTTATTCGATTCGAGCAAAAGTTCTGACTGTCTCGAAAAATGATGGGGATGTGTTGCTAAGACTCCGGATGGAGTTCTAGACGGGTGTCAGCCAGTCCCTGTACTTCTGGACCTTGCCCGCGAGGATTTCGGCGTAGCGTTCCGCCACCCTCTTTGTTATCGGGCCAGGGTAATCTTCTCCCAGCCCTATGTCGTCAACGCTGGTGACTGGGGTGACCTCGCCGCCCGTCCCGCAGAGGAAGGCCTCGTCGGAGGCGTAGAGCTCCACCCGGGTGAGGTCCCTGACCTCGACGGGGATTCCCAGGTCCTCGGGGATGAACTTTATGAAGAAGCCCCTCGTGACCGACTCAAGTATCGATGCCGTGACCGGTGGAGTGACCACCCTCCCGTCCCGCACCGTCATGAGGCAGGCCCCGGGCCCCTCGGACACGAACCCCCTGCTGTCAAGGAACAGGGCCTCGTCGTACCCGCAGCGCTTAGCCTCCCTCCTAGCGAGAGCGGAGTTGGCGTAGTTTGCCCAAGCCTTCGCCTGGGCGGGGAGGGCATCGCTGGCTATGCGCCTCCAGCTGCTCACCATGAACCTGCGCCCCTCCCCGAACCTGGGGTTGCCCCTCCCCAGCAGAGTGTCGAACTTCCACACAGGGATGACGACGTG
The DNA here is from genome assembly GCA_964347685.1 of uncultured Candidatus Bathyarchaeia archaeon. Taxonomy (GTDB): domain Archaea; phylum Thermoproteota; class Bathyarchaeia; order TCS64; family TCS64; genus CAYGAH01. The sequence goes on from CAYGAH010000162.1 coordinate 1,291, forward strand.
GAACTCCTCCGCGAAGTACCTCCCAGTCCCCGCCTTCGGCCAGAGCCTGGGCTGGATGTAGACGTTGGTCCTGAACCCGTTCGCCCTTATGGTCTCCTTTGTGGCCTCCAGGAGCTCTTCCTTGGTGTATTTTATCTCTATGCCTGTGACTGCCGCGCTCCTCCATAGCCTGTCTATGTGGGGCCCCCATCCGAATATGCTTAGGTCCCCCTCGCCCAGGACGTCTCCCTGGGCGTAGGCCTTTATCCCCTCGAATATGCCAAGGTAGATGGGCTCCATGGCCGAGACGAGGGCCTTCCCCGTCTCCACGACCTCCCCGTTCATCCAGCAATACTCGGCGCCCTGGAATGCTTCAGACATGTAAACCTCCATGGATCATCTCGCCTCTAAATTTAAAGAGATATTCCCCCTAGGGTGCTAGTGGTAAAAATCCCCAAATCACAGGATTACTTGATTATTTTCCTAGAGAAAAACTGCGATTTTATTCAAAACATCCTCTTTAAAATGAACATTTAGATAAGAACAACAATAAATATTTCGAGCGCCCTTATTCCCAGAGGTTCATTCGATCTCTAAAACGAGTTCCAGGAACTTGAGGAGGGCCTCTATCTGTTTCCTCTCTGGCCTAATCGGGGGTGTCCTCCTCGGGGGTTTCATCCGAGAGAAGTTTCATATAAACGACGTCCTCACGATCATGGCGATCAACGCCGTCATAGGGGTGTGCTTCTCATGCATCCTGGTGATGATCTTCGTTATGTGGAGGGCCACGAAACAAAGGATATACGATCGGCTCCATCCCCGAGGCGTCGATCTTGCAAGACGAACCCCCTCTCAGCCGTCCACTCGGACCAATCCCCTGATGCATAGGTATTTTTAGGAACCCCATCAAGGTAAACGCTGAGGGAGAGATGAGTCCTCGAAGGGCCACTGTGGTCAGGGTGGACGACCCGGTCACGTTCATCATCAGACCCACTATGGCCGTGAGACTTGCAGGCGTGACCCCGCCCGAGAGGGGGACGAGGGAGGCGGAGGAGGCTAGGAGGAAGCTTGAGAAGCTGGTCATGGGGAAGA
>CAYGAH010000163.1:0-9122 GCA_964347685.1 uncultured Candidatus Bathyarchaeia archaeon
AGGCCGAAGGAATCGGCGAGCTTCCTGGCTTGGGTGGACCTCCCTGAGCCGTGGAGGCCGCTGACAGCTATGACGAGCCTCCTCCCTGAGGTTTTACCGCTGGTCAATCCCATCCCCAAGGTCTTCTGGGCCGATCTCGAACATGAGGCCTAGGACGCGTTGGATGATTACGCTGGAGGCGAAGGAGCAGAAGATGTACCAGCCCCCTATGTTGAGTTCTGTTGGGATGAAGGGGAAGTTAAAGGGGAAATATGCTATAGTGCCCCCCTCGAAGAAGCGGTTCAGCACCTGCCAGATGAGGAGGAAGGGGACTATGAAAAACATCGTGATCTTCAGCCTGTCCATGCTCATCTTCGACTGGGCTCCCATCATGTCCTGCTGCCTCTTCTGGGCCTTCGCGATCCTCCTCTGGTTCCCGCTCCTCATCGCCGCCATAACCTCCTGCTGGACCCTCTTGGACTCTATGGTCATCCTCCTGTACTCCTCCATGTTCGTGGCCATCCTTGTGATCAGGCTGGTGGCCAGGTTCAGCGCTATCGTCAGAAAAAGTATGAAGACTGTGGCAGTGGGCGGCTCTTTTAAAAAGCTGAGGTCCAAGGCCGCCAGGCTGGATAGGAGGCTCACGAGGCTCATCATCTCTGTACCTTATAGCCTTCTAGGGCTCGCATCATAAAAAGACTACCTCGCCTCCTCTGGGTAGAGGGAGCAGTAGGTTCTCCAGCTGAGGCAGATGGTCTTCGGGTGAGACGCCATGACCTCGTCGAGCTTGGTAACCGTCGTGTTAGTAGGAGCCTTCAGCACCTCCTCGGGATCTGAGTAAGCGAGTCCGGATATCTCCTTCACCGCCTCTATGAATGCGTCCAGGCTCTCGACGGGCTCCGTCTCAGTGGGCTCTATCATGAGGGCCTCGGGGACTATCAGAGGGAAGTACGTGGTTGGCGCGTGGAGGCCGTAGTCCAGAAGCTTCTTGGATACGTTGAGGGCCCTGACCCCGGTCTCCTCGTCCATCTTGGAGGCACTCAGGACTGCTTCGTGCTTCCTGGGCTTCTCAGGAGCGTAGGGCAGGGATAGGCCGCGCACGTCCTTAAGCTTCTGGGCGATGTAGTTGGAGTTGAGGACGGATAGCTCAGAGACCTCCTTCAGCCCCTTCCCGCCCAGGGACACAATGTAGGCGTAGGCCTTCAGTATTGGGTTTATGTTCCCGTGGTACCCGTGGATCTTTCCTATGGACTTGGGCCTTTCGTAGCTGAGGTAGTAGACTCCGTCCTTCTCCTCGACGGTGGGCACGGGAAGATAATCCGAGAGGAATGACTTGACCCCTACTGGCCCTGAGCCAGGTCCTCCGCCCCCGTGGGGGGTGGAGAAGGTCTTATGTAGGTTCAAGTGGACGATGTCGAAGCCCATGTCCCCGGGCCTACACTTCCCCATTATGGCGTTGAAGTTGGCCCCGTCGTAGTACATCAGTCCCCCTGCACCGTGAACAACCTCTGCGATCTCTGAGATGCGGCTCTCGAATATCCCGAGGGTGTTGGGGTTGGTGAGCATTAGGCCCGCGGTCCTCTCGCCCACAACGCTCTTCAGGGCCTCGATATCGACGCAGCCGTCCTCCCCAGAGGGGATCTCCACTGTCTTGAAGCCCGCCATCACGGCGCTCGCGGGGTTTGTGCCGTGGGCCGAGTCTGGGATTATTATCTCGTTCCGCTGGCTGAGTTCTCCTCGGTCCTCGTGGTAAGCCCTGATGAGCATGATTCCCGTCCACTCCCCCTGGGCTCCGGCGGCGGGCTGGAGGGTGGCGTCGTCCATTCCCGTGACCTTTAGGAGGTCCTGCTTCAGCCTGTACATCACCTCCAGTATCCCCTGGACAGTGGACTCCTCCTGGTCTGGGTGGAGCTCCGTCATCTTCGGGTGGGAAGCCAGTACCTCATTGATGATCGGGCTGTACTTCATGGTGCAGCTCCCCAGGGGGTAGATGCGGCCCGAGTTTACCCCGTAGTTCATCTGGGAGAGGTGGATGAAGTGGCGTAGGACCTCGACCTCCGAAACCTCCGGGAGCGCAGGCGGCTCCCTCCTGAGCATGCTGGCGGGGACGAGCTCCTCAACGACGTCCACCGCGTCGCTCACCTCAGGCTCGATAGGAGGGAAGGAGAACCCTATGCGCCCCTCCCTGCTCATCTCGAAGATAAGGGGCTCGTCCCAGTCTGCCTGCCTGAACCTCCTCATGGTCATCCCTCCAGCGCCTCCCCGAGGGCCGTGACAAGCCTGTCTATGTCCCTCTTGCTGTGCATCTCTGTGACGCAGTAGAGGGCCGTGTCCCCAAGCTCAGGGAAGTCGCCCTTGATCGGGAGCCCCCCCTGGATCCTGCTGGCAAGAAGCTCCTTGTTCAGCTCCTCCACCGTCTTCCCCCTGAAGCTGACCGTGAACTCCTTGAAGTGGAAGCTGTTGAACAGGGGGGCGCGGACGTTCGGAAGCTCCCCTATCCTCCTCATGGCGTAGTGGGCTCTGCTCGCCACGATCTCGCCGAGCTCCCTGATTCCGTTGGGGCCCAGGAGGGAAAGGTAGACTGCGCCAACTATCGCGCAAAGGGCCTCGTTCGTGCAGATGTTTGAGGTCGCCTTCTCCCTCCTTATGTGCTGCTCCCTTGTCTGGAGGGTCATCGTGTAGCCCCTCCGGTCCCCCCTCTCCGTCTTTGTCATCCCTATTATCCTCCCTGGCACCTGCCTGATCATCTTGGGGTCGTTCCTGCAGGCCAATATCCCGAGCAGGGGGCCACCGTAGTTCATGTGGTTCCCGAGGGGCTGGCCCTCTCCGACGACTATGTCCGCCCCGTAGTCGCCGGGAGCCCTAAGGATCCCCAGGGAGGTGGGGTCGACGCCCACTATGAAGAGGGAGCCGTCGTCGTGGGCCACCTCCCCCACGCCCTCCGCGTCCTCCTCCACGAACCCGAGGTATGAGGGGTTCTCTATGTAGACGGCGGCTGTATCGTCGTCCACCTTCTCGCTCAGGTCCTCGACGTCTAGGAGCCCGGTCGTCTTGTCGTAATCCACCTGGACGACCTTCATCCCTGCCGGCTCCGTGTATGTCCTGAGGACGTCGAGCCTCCTAGGGCTCATGAGGCTGGGGACCAGGACGGTGTCCCTCCGGGTCAGCCTGCTCGCCATCCGGGCGGCCTCCCCGACAGCCGTTGACCAGTCGTATAGGGAAGAGTTGGTGACCTCCATCCCCAGCAGCTCTGACACAAGGCTCTGATACTCGAACACGGCCTGCAGTATCCCCTGGCTTATCTCAGGCTGATAGGGGGTGTAGCTGGTCAAGAACTCTGCTCGCCTGACCACCTCGTCGACGACCGAGGGTACGTAGTGTGGCCAGACTCCTCCACCTAGGAAGGGTGGACACCTGAGGGTCGAGTTCTTCTCGAGCATGCCCGTCACAAGGTCCTTTACCTCTGCCTCGGTGTAGGGGCCGTCTATGTTGAGCTCGCCCTCGAACCTGAGCTTCGGGGGGATGTCTGAGTATAGGTCGTCGATCGACTTGACGCCTATCTCTTCCATCATCCTCTCCTTTATCTCTGGGACGCTGTTGGGGAGGTAGGGATGGATCTTATTCAAACGAGTGCCTCCGATACGATACTGATCTTCTTAACTAAGCAATATTAATATCCTTAGCCCCGAAACTCACCTTTTAAATCTGAGGTTGATGTGTATTCCTTCCGTGACAAAGATGAGGCGACTAATGCTCCTGATGATGGTAGCTCTATCGTTGTTGACGGCGACCTCTATGGCTCAAGCCCAGGCGGGGGGTCAGCCACTGGTGGACGCGCGGCGCGAGGTATTGGTCGAGAATGGGGGGCTCCTCTTCATGGAGGACGAGCTCACTCTGAGGGCCCCCGAGGGGGGATCGATCCAGCTTGGCAACCTGCTCATCGGGCTTCACTCCTCTTTCATTGCCGAGAGGTACGAGTTCGAGGTCCTGGTGAACGGAGAATGGGAGATCGTCGGTTACAGTGAGGAGGATTTCGGGGACCCCAGTTTCAACGGTTTCCTGGTGACATTGCCCTACCCCGTGACCCTGCAGGGGGATGCCAGCCTGAAGGTGAGGGCGAACTACCTCTTCTTGAACCGGGTGAGCTACACGACGAAGGGTTACTCGGCCCGGGTACCAGTCTATCCAGTCATGGAGTACAACCTGACCTCCACTCATTTCATCCTGACCCTACCCGAGGGGGCCGAGCTCGTGGAGGTCGACTCCCCGGTATCCTTCACCAACTCCTCTTCCGCAGGCATATGGTCCGTGGAGCACGAGGCTGAGGAGGTGGCTTCTCCGGCAGACATGAACGTCACTGTCGTCTACAAGCCCGCCCCGGGAGACGAGTACCTTCTGAACTGCCAGGGCCTAGAGAGGGGCATCAACATAAAGCAGGGGAAGCTCCAGATGGAGGACACATACGACCTGATAAACACGGGCAAGACCCTAAGGAAGATAAAGGTCCGGTTGCCAGCCGGAGCGACGAACGTCAGGGCCTCCGACGGAGTAGGCCCCCTGAGCTCAATATACTCGGATGCAGGGGACTACGTCGAGGCTACGATCGACTCCAGGTACGCTGTGGCGCCCTTCTATCGTTGGATATTCATGGTGACATACGACATGCCCAAAAGCGCCTATGTGGAGGATGTCGGGGGTACGCCCACCCTGAGCTACCCCGTGCTGGGCTTCCCCCATTACGTAAGGGACATGAGGGTGAGGGTCACCCTGCCAGAGGGCGGTAGCCTCGTCTCCTCCACGCCTGAGCCGACCTCCATCAAAGATTCCAGCGGATTGACCAGCCTCATCTTCGACCTGGGAGCCACCCTGCCCTCCGAGGAACGTGAGGTGGTGGTAGAGTACAGGGGAGACGCCCTCACGCCCCTCATCAGGCCCTTGGGAGGGGTTTTGCTCGCAGCCGCTTTCATAGGAGTAGTCTACCTAGTTAGGAGGCGGAGGGCCGAGCCCGAGAAGGAGGTCATCGTTGAGGCTGAGAGGGCCGATCTGGGAGACTTCCTGAGCCTATACGAGGAGAGGGTTTCCTTGCTGGGCGAGCAGAGGAGGATCGAGAGGGACTTCATGGCGAGGAAGGTCAGCCAGCAGCAGTTTGACGGGATGATGGCAGACCTGAACAGGCGGACTCAGGGGCTCCTCCGAAGGCTGAAAGGGACAGAAGACGAACTCGCGCAGGCTGGACCTGAAATAGCGGAAAAGCTCCAGCAGCTCCGCAGGACAGAGGACGATCTGAGGAGGCTCGAGGAGGACCTGAGGAGCCTCGAGACCCGTTACAGGGCAAGGAGGATATCCAGGAAAGACTACCAGAACAGGAGGAGGGACCTGGTCAGGAGGAGGGGAGAAGCCTTGAACCGGATAGAGGCGACCCTCGCCTTCCTCAAGGGCAGGGGCTGACCCGCTCCCAAACTTTTAATACAGAAATATCCAACCTTAGAGGAATCAAGGTGATCCAAATTTGCCTAAAGTAACGATCGACTACGACGCCTGTATCTCATGCCAGACATGCGTTAGCACCTGCCCCATGGGAGTCTACGAGTTCGAAGGAGACAAGGTCGAGGTCGTGGGGGAGGACCAGTGCATCGCCTGCAGGGCCTGCGAGCCCGCATGCCCCGTCGAGGCCATAACCGTCGAAGAATAGGTTGGGAAGCCTTTCATCCTCATTTTGTTTGATCAGGCCGAAAACAGCTTTTATGGGCAGCGTGGCATTCTAAGCGTGTGTTCCCCATGCTGAGAGCCATATCTGAAGCCGTAGAAAAACGCAGGAAAGAAGCCATCTCCTTCCTACAAGAGATCATAAAGACACCGAGCCCCAGCGGCCAAGAGGAAGAGGCCGCAGAGATCATAGCAGATAAGATGAGGGAGGCGGGCTTCGACTCTGTCAAGGTCGATGAGCTGTGGGATGTGATGGGCACCCTGAAGGGCTCTGGGGGTGGCCGCAGCCTCCTGATGAACGGCCACATAGACCACGTCCCCGTCGGGGGTATGAGCGACCCCTACTCGGGTAGGATAATGGAAGGCTCGGCCTTCGGAGTCGAGGGGGAGGTCGTCTACGGGAGGGCGGCGTCGGACATGAAGGCGGCTGTAGCCGCCATGGTCACGGCTGGAGCGGTCCTAAAGAAGCTGGGCATCGAACTCGAAGGGGACATGAGGGTTGCCTGCGTCGCCCAGGAGGAGGTTGGAGGCGCGGGCACCGTCTCCACCATAGAGAACGACCAATTCCTGGGCGACCTGGTGCTCATGGGAGAGGCCACCAACATGGACCTAGCTCTGGGCCACAGGGGGAGCATGAAGACGAGCGTGGTCGTGAGGGGGAGGAGCTGCCACGCGAGCTCCCCTGAGATAGGGGTAAACGCCCTCTACAAGGCAATGGACATGCTTGATAGGATCAGGGCCGAGCTGGCCCCAAGGCTTCCTGACAACCCCGTCTATGGGAAGGCGACCATCACCGCGACCCAGATATCCGTCAAACCTGGGGCCCTCAACGTCGTGCCTGAGGAGTGCCGGTTCCACCTGGACTGCAGGAACGTGCCCGAGTTCCCGGCAGAGGCCCTCAAGGAGGAGCTTGAGGCAATCATAACCTCGCTGAGAGAAGAGGACCCAGAGTTCGATGCCTTCGTCCTCCCAGCCCCAATCATAAGGGGGCAGAGGGGCTTCAACGGATTCTACACCGACCCCGATGAGCACCCAGTCGTGGGGGAGGCTATGGAGGCGTTAACCGAGGCAATTGGTAGGCGGCCGATTCAGAAGGTCTGGAAATTCGCCACTGACGGGAGGTTCTACTCATGGCTCGGCCTCCCCGTGATGGGCTTCGGACCAGGGGAGGAGAGGTTCGCCCACACCCACGAGGACCACGTAAGGGTGGAAGACTTCATGGGGTCGGTGAAGGCCTATGCCTGGCTCGCTTGCAGGATCTGCGGCTTCGGGGAGACCCGGTAACGATTTAAGCCCATAATACAGTATTTTGGTGGTCGTGATGTCGGATTCGATGATGAAGGTTGGCGAGCTGAGGACCTACTCCCGGCGGGTCAACCTGATAGCTAAGGTGCTCGAGATTGGGGAGGAGAGGGAGGTCTCTTCCTCCAGGGACGGCCAGACCCACAGGGTCGCGGAGGCCCTGATAGGGGACGAGACTGGGACCGTGCTCCTCACCCTCTGGGACGACTACGTGGATAGGTTCCACGAGGGTGAAGTCATAGAGATCAGCAACGGGTACGCCAACCTGTTCAGGGGAAGCCTCAGGCTCAACATAGGGAGGTACGGTGAGGCCCAGGTGGTCGAGGAGGAGATAGGTGAGGTCAACAGGGAGAACAACCTGTCTCTGAAGCAGCACGAGGAAGTCTACAGGCGCCCAAGAAGGGAAGGCAGGCGTTACTAATCCGGAGCCCCTCTTAGACCCGGCTTACCTTCTCTATGTTGGCTATCGCCCATCTGGCGGACCTCAATATTCTTTCCAGGTTCGTGACGAGGAAGTCGGTGCCCTCCAGCTCGCTTATCACGGCGAAGGACCTCATCAAGTCCAGGGAGCGGCGGAGCTCGGCGGGGCTCAGCTCCCCGTCCACGCCGTCCATCAGGGACCTGAAGTCCTTGAGGTCCGAGAGGCTCATATCGAGGCGGAGGCCCTTCTCCTCCTCCGAATCCTTGTCCATCCCCCTCATGTCGCTGTAGAGGATGAGGTTGACGGCGAGGGAGTTTAGGCTGGCCGTCATCTGCCTGAGGACAGGCGTCTGGTCCTGACGCCCCTTGAAGAACTTGAACAAGCCCCTCCGCCTAGAACTTAGGATGGGCTTTTATCTTAACGTTTTCGAAGTATGATACGTGGACCCAGAACTAGACCAGCCGGAACGCCTAAAGGAGCTCGATAAAGGGGGGATGTTGGAAGTTCTAGCTGGATTTCCGGAAGACTGCGCCAAGGCCATCGAGGAAGCGGAGAAAGTAGACCTCGGCCCCGTCCCCACGGGAAACCCTGATTCTTTGGTCGTCGCAGGAATGGGCGGGTCTGCGGTCGGCGGAACCATCCTCGGGGACTGGCTGCAGGAAGAGTCACGGATCCCGATCCAGGTCTCCCGGGGATACCACCTGCCCGGATACGTGAACGAGGACACGCTGGTCTTTGTGGTGAGCTACTCGGGGAACACGGAGGAGACCCTCAGCGCCTTCCAAGAGGCCACCTCGAGAGGTTGCCCCGTTGCTACCTTCACCTCGGGAGGGACCCTTGCGAGGCTTTCATCAGAGAGGGGGTTGCCATGCTTCAGGCTCCCACCAGGGATGAGGCCCAGGGCGGCCCTCCCCTACCAGTTCTTCTCCCTAGCCACGGCCGCTAGGAGGCTTGGAGTCTTCTCAGAGGCGTGGGGGGAGGTGGATGAGGCGCTTGAGGTCTTAAGAGATTTTAGGGAGATGTTGAGGGTGGGGTCGCCTACCTCCTCCAACCCAGCGAAGAGGCTCGCCTACGATATCAAAGGGTATGTGCCCTTCGTTTACGGCCCCCCCATCTTCAGGGGAGTAGCCTACAGGTATAGCACCCAGTTCAACGAGAACGGTAAGACCCCCGCGGGATGGGGCTACTTCCCGGAGGCTTTCCACAACGCGGTGATGACCCGAGAGGCACCAAAGGAAATCGCCGGGTCCCTTTGCGCCGTGATCATCATGGACCCCATGGAGGGGGAGATAATGGCCAAGAAGATCGAGGGCTTTAAGAAACTGATGGAATCCAGCATCGGTAGGATTCTTGAGGTTCAGGCTTACGGCACCGGCAGGCTGGCTCGCATCCTCTCCGCCCAGTACGTCGGCGACTACGCCTCAGCCTACCTCGGGCTCCTCCAAGGATTCGACCCCAGCTCCACTGACTCCATAGAAGCACTGAAGGGGATCTGACCTCCACCCTTTATAGGCGGGCCAACTAATCTCTACCGAAGCGGAGATTGGGAATGGTCGTCGAGGCGGACGATACCCGGGGCGCCGGGCGTTAAGCGGGCTGGGGCGACCTTCTGGGCGGCGCCGTCGTCGTCATGAGGCGGGTCGGTACTGGCGAGAGATACGTGGGAGAGGTGCCCCTAGAGATGTTCAGGGGTGCTACCTTCGGGGAGAAAAGG
>CAYGAH010000164.1:0-11862 GCA_964347685.1 uncultured Candidatus Bathyarchaeia archaeon
CTACGAAGGAAGCGCAACCGACAGGCAGCTAGTGGAGAGGAAGAGGGCCGCCTACTTCGAGACCCTGGGCTGGGACGAGAGGGGGGTCCCGGAGAAGGAGACCCTTGAGGAGCTCGACCTGGCCGATCTGGAGCCCCCGATGAGGAGGCTGAGGCGGTAGAACCCCCATATCCCTGTTCCCTTTAAAAACGCATGCTATATCGCTTGTCGCTGGTTGCCACTCACAGGTGGGGAGATGTTGGCCGGAAGGATTTAAACCCTCGACGCCCGAGTCTCAGCTGGGGGCGCGGCGCAAAAAAACGCATCGATGAAGCCCGTCAGCTCTCCCCCTATGAACCGAATCCACATGGAGACGTTCCAGACGATCCCGCCGTCGCTTACTGCCAAGCTGCCTCCGCTCTGCTTCCACGTACTTTGCTAGAATGGATGGCGTACCTTCGACTTCGGTGTCGATGGGTAGCCGGACCTATGCTCGGAGTGTTCTTCGTCTCAGTTCGCACATCGTCGCCCAGACTTCGTCTCTCCGCTTTGAAATGCATTGTTTTAGGTAACATGGCTGGTGGATGGAGTTTCCACGGGCCTCCTACGCCCCTGTCTCTTCCCTCCCTTCCGCCCAACCCCTTATGCCCGCTACGAAGCCCTCTACCTTCTCCCGGTAGTCCCCGCTCTCCACGTCCCTCTTCCTCACGAGGTGGAGCCTGGCTATGGGGCTCCTCCCGGCGAGCCCCTCCATGTCCCTTATTGCGTCTGGCTCCTCAGAGTCCCCCGTTGAGAACAGGGCGAGTTCCCGGATGCGATCCCTGTACTCAGTGATGTACGTCCTGATCGGCGTAGAAACGGCGCCGTTCCAGTTTGGGGAACCTATCACCACCAGGCCATAAGCCGAGGGGTCCTCGTCCACTCCCGATATCCTGGTGAGGGCTCCCCTCCCGGCGTCCCTCCCGGCCCTCAGCCACCCTATGACGCCGGACCTCCCCCTCGTGTCCATGATCTCGTCGATGGGGCACCCCAGGGCGTCCCCGATAGCCTCCGCGACCCTCCTTGTGGTCCCTGTCCTTGAGTAGAAGACGACCAGGAACCTCCCCGCCCCGGTTCCGCTTAAATCAGCCATCCCCCTCGGCCTCCGCTTTCAGTTTTGCCAACAACCAACGGGCGGGTAATAAACCCATACGGCGCGAAAGTCTGGGTCGATGTAGCGCACGCAATTTCTTATACATGCTTAACCTCTCCGCTATGGGAGTGTTCTAGTTGAACGTGAAGGCCATAGTGGGGGGGACCCTTGTGGACGGCACTGGAGCAGAGCCCAGGGAGGACTCCGTCATTTTGATAGAAGGCGAGACGATCGGGGCCGTGGGGGCCAAGGGGGAGGTGAAGGTACCCTCGGGGGCGGAGGTCGTGGAGGCCGATGGAAGGACCGTCATGCCCGGCCTCATCGAAGGCCACAACCATCCCCTTGGGGAGAGGGATTTCAGGGACCCCGGGTTCAAGAAGTACTACGACAACATGGTTCAAAGCCCCGCCCTTGCCCTGCTCAAGGGAGTCCAGGTCATTCAGGGGCTTCTCACTGAGGGGGTGACCACCGTGAGAATCCCCCACCCTGCCATCGCCAGCGCCCCAGAGCTCCGGGGTGAGTGGCTCGTTGCCCTGAGGACTGCGGTGGAGCGGGGCTATTTCACTGCCCCGAGGGTCGTGGCGGGGGGCTGCGTCCTCCCCACAGGCGGCCACCTCAACAGCATTGCGCCGCCCCACGTACTCAACCCGGGCTGGAGGGGGGCCGACGGGCCCTGGGAGGTGAGGAAACAGACGCGTGAGTGCCTGCAGCACGAGGTGGACTTCATCAAGCTCATAGGCCCCGGCCACAAGAGGTTCAAGCCCGGGGAGGGGCCCGAGCACACGTGCATGACGAAGGAGGAGATAGCGGCCGCCGTGGAGGAGGCCCACTGGAGGGGGGTGCCAGTGGCGGCCCACGCCAAGAACGGCCCGGGCCTCAGGTTCTCCGTGGAGGCGGGGGTGGACAGCATAGAGCACGGCACCCACCTCTTCGAGCAGCCCGACCTCATAGGGCACATGGCCGAGCACCGCCAGTTCCTCGTCCCCACCCTGGGCATGTTCTTCTGCGAGCCCCTGATGGACGCGTACGACGGTGCCGAGCCAGGCGCCAAGGAGGGCTTCAAAAGGATGCGGCCCGGGCTCATCGAGAACTTCAGGAGGTGCAAAGAAGGGGGAGTGAGGATCGCGGCGGGCACAGACAACACGTACTGGGACGTACCGGGGCTGGCCTGGGAGCTACACACCTACGTGAAGCACGGAGGCATGACCCCCATGGAGGCGTTGGTCTCCGGCACCGGGACATGCGCAGAGCTATGCCACCTGGACAAGGCCGGGACCCTAGAGCCGGGCAGGTACGCGGACCTGCTGTTGGTGGAAGGAGACCCCACGAAGGACATAGCCGTCCTACAGAGGGCCGACAGGATCACGGAGGTCTTCAAGGAGGGGAGGCTGGTGGCCGGGGAGGGGAGGCTCCTCCACTGAGCCGTACTCTGGAACTCGTTCAGGACAGCGGCCAAGGCCTCTAGGCTCTCTCCCTCCACGCCCAACTCCCCATTGATATGCTTGGCCCATCATTGTACGGACAGGGGAAACTCTGCGGGTATAAAAATCCTAAAACTAGTCTACCCATGTCACCATTTTTTCGAGGTTGGTTTACTTCGAACAAGAGACTAGTACAATATTTAAAAATGTGGGTATATTAGACGACTGAAAGCCCGTAGCAGGGATTCCTTTCAGAACCCAGAGGGTTAAAGCTGTAGTAGATTTGGAGGGGGGTATCGGACCCCTTTATCGGCTCTGCATCGTACCCCAGACCTTCCATGAAGGGCAACACCCTTTCCACGTTTGACTTCATTATCTCCGCCACAATTCGAGGCCTGTGCTTCGTGAGCGTCTCCCTCAATCCTCTAAAAACCTCGTATTCGGCTCCTTCTACATCTACTTTGATGCAATCTACTCTCGATACTCCGAGAGACCTAAGCACGTCGTCCATCGCCTCCGCCCGCATGTCGATGTAACCATTGACGTATCGACGGTCCGGTAGGCCCTGCTTCACGGTACCATGGCCCTTGAAATCAGCCAAGTAGAACCTCAGAACCTCGCTCCTGTTCCAGGCGACTAAGTTGACAACGGTTACGTTCTCGATTTCGTTGAGCTTTATGTTACGTTTCAGGCATTCGCAGTTCTCAGGATCGGCCTCTACGGCCACCACCCTGCTCGCGATCCTCGATAGGGGGAGAGAGTATTTCCCAAGGTGGGCCCCTACGTCCAAGAAGACGTCTCCCCTGTTGACCACCAGGAATTTCTCCATCCAGTCCTCATGGAAGGCGATTATGTAGAGGGATTCCGGGTCGATCAGCTCGTACCTACATCCTTTGCTCTCGATCGTCACGCCCGAGAAATCGGGCGTCAAAGTCGACAAGCCTCTATCGATCCAATCAAAACGTTTCCTCAGAGTCAAGGGTATGACGGACTGCAATGAATAAAGGAATATCTTCAATTTGCTTATCAGCCCCACCCCGTGGCGTATTCCAAATGATGCCATCACCAAAAGCGGTTCGCCAGTAAACCGTTGCATAAAACTATATTAAGAGTGACGGGCCGAGCAATTCACCCATTCCCGCTCTCTAACCCCACCCTGGTTCGGTAAAGCACGATCTCACTGATGTCGGCAGTCGATCTTTTTTCAAGAGAGATGGAGACGAAGAAAAAGCGTATAATCAGAGGGGCGCAATTAACTGGGCAGTATCCTCCGAATCCGCTTCCAAAGCGTTTCGAGAATAATTAAATTTGGATCGAGGCAGGTGAAGAGATGTCCCAGAAGAAAAGGATACTCGTGATCCACCCCGACATGCGGGCAACTGGCGGGGGAAACGTGGTCGCAGCGTATGCCATAGAGGCGCTGAAACGAGAGTACGATGTCACCGTCCTGAGCTGGTCACCCGCCGACCTCGAAGCTCTGAACCGGTTCTATGGCACGTCCCTGAGAGCTTCGGAGCTGAAGTCCCTCTCGGCACCCCTTTTCATGCGTGCTCTGGCCCGGCTCCTCCCATACCTTTCATCTTTCAAATACGCATTTTTGCTGCGAATGTGCAGGAGGATTAGGAACGACTATGACGTTATCATCTCGTTCAACAATGAAGCTGACTTCTGTTGCAGTGGGATTCAGTATGTTCACGATCCACCGTACTGGCTCCAAGCATCACGCGACAAGCCCCGATTCGGTTTTGGCCTGCTCTCTCCTCGCGAAATGTGGGCGGTGTTCAGGGGCAAGTACAGGCCTTGGATGCTAGTCGCGGGTTTCTCTTATGACCGGATGAAACACAACCTGACCCTGGTCAACTCGCATTGGACTGGAAACAAAATTAAAGAGCTCTACGGAATGAGATGCTTAACGGTCTACCCTCCTGTTCCAGGACGCTTCCCCGTCTCGCCTTGGGAAGGGAGGGAGGACGGGTTTGTTTGTATCGGGAGAATCGCACCATGGAAGAGTTTGGAGAAGATCATCGAGATAATAGGAGCCTTAAGATCAGAGATAGAGGATGCCCACCTGCACATCATAGGAACCACGGAGGATCGCATTTACCGCAGGGAGATGCTTCGATTGGTGCGAGACTCTCCCTGGGTTTTCCTGAACGAGGACGTTTCACGTGAAGAACTAATAAAAATTGTCACAGGGCACAGGTACGGGATTCACGGGATGACGTGTGAGCCGTTCGGAATAGCCGTCGCCGAGATGGTGCGAGGAGGTTGCATCGTCTTCGTTCCTCGCAACGGAGGGCCTATGGAGATTGTGGGATACGACGACCGCCTGCTGTACGATACGGCAGAAGAAGCAGTCACCAAGATTCTAAGGGTGATGAAGAACGGCGTCGAGCAGGCCTCCCTTCGAAAACATCTGTATTCCAGAAAGGAGCAGTTCTCGACGGAAAGGTTCAGCTCCAATATTAGAGGGATCGTGAGGCGGTTCTCAAGCGAGGCGCCGTCCCCCTCGGGGGCCGCCCAATCAACGAAAGGAGATGAGTCAAACACGAAGGTGGTTGTACGTGAAGTACGAAGTAAAGTCCTCATATTAACGCCTGTGAAGGATGCAGAGGAATTTCTGGACGGCTACTTCGAGTCCATATATCAACTGACTTACCCTCGCTCTTTGATATCCTTGGCCTTCCTGGAAAGCGACAGCTCCGACGACACCTACTCCAAACTCAGAGACAGGCTCCCTGAGCTGAAGGAGCATTTCAGGTCTGCCTCGTTGTGGAAGAAGGACTTTGGATTCAAAATCGCCCAAGGAATCCCCAGATGGGCTGAGTACCTTCAGAGGGAACGGAGGACCGCTCTCGCTAAAAGTCGGAACCATCTCCTTTTCCACGCCCTGAGTGATGAGGACTGGGTACTCTGGTTGGATGTGGACGTGATAGAATACCCGCCAGACGTCATCGAGCGGCTCCTCGGTGCCGGGAAGGACATCGTGCAGCCACACTGTGTCCGCGAATACGGCGGAGAAAGCTTCGATCTGAACGCCTGGAGGGACAGGGGGAAGCACCACATGCAGGACCTGAGGGGGGAGGGCGACCTGGTCAGACTGGATTCAGTGGGGGGGACAATGCTCCTGGTGAGGGCGGACATTCACAGGGACGGCCTCATCTTCCCCCCGTTCCAATACGGCAGGGGAAGCCCCCTCACAAGGAAGAGATATTTCCCCCAACTCAGACAGTTCCTGAATGTCTTACTACTCCAAAGAAAAAAGGTGCGACCCTCAAAGACCAGCGAAGCAGTAAGAGGGATCAAGAAAAAGGACGTCCCCAAGATGTTGGAGATAAGGGGTGAGGGCGAGATAGAGACAGAGGGCCTCGGCATGATGGCTCACGACATGGGCTACGAGTGCTGGGGGATGCCCAACCTGGAAATAAGACACTCCCCATCGTAGAACTACCGTGCGACGTATTTTTGTGGTCGTACCCAATCAGGGGTTATAGCCTTAAGGCGCAGAGGGCCTCTATCTAAGGAATGAGTCAGAGAATGCGGTTTTCGGCATGAAGGTATGTGTTCTGGCTCCTTACAGGGTTCTTCCCACAGTAGACGGCGCTTCGAGGAGGGTCGTGGAGATATCCAAGGGCCTGAGCAGCGGGGGGATATCTGTTACCCTGCTTCATGGTGGATCCTCCGAGTTGCATAGCAAGGGCTTCAGGATAGTCGGGTTCCCAGCTCTGGAGAACATCAAGCCAACATCCGGGTTCCCTTGGTCACGCGCCCTAGACGCCTACATGTCACCGATCAACTTCGCCCTGTGTCGCACATTGATACAGTTAGTTCGGAAAATGGAGATCGACGTCCTCCAGATAGAGGGGCCTTGGAGCGTCTTCGCGGCACGAATCGTCCGCGCCTTTAGTGGTAGGCTACGGATTGCCTACGATGCACATAACGTAGAGAGCTTGGCTTCGAGATACTCTAGCAGTGCCCCCTCGTTGTGGCCCTATGTGGCTATTGTGGAGAAGAACGCCGTTAAGCGCTCCGACGTTGTTTTCTGCGTCTCCGAGTTGGATAAATCTAGAATGTGCCGTTTATACGGTCTCCCTGAGTCCAAGGTGTTTGTCGTCCCTAACGGCGTCAGCAGCTTCAGATATCAAGTTAACACCTACGGCCAAATTAGAAAGCGAACAGGTTTGAGCGCGAATGCCAAGATCGTATTCTTCCATGGCTCTCTCCGATACAAACCGAACATAGAGGCAGCAAGGACGATAATCGAGTCTATTGCCCCGGAGTTTGACCGGGATAGCCGAGAGACGGTGTTCCTCATAGCAGGGAATAACCCGCCTAAGAAGCTCATGGATCGAGCCAGAAACATGAAAAACGTGAGGATACTCGGATACGTTCCCCGTGTCGAGGAGTACATCCAGGCGGCTGATGTATGTATCGCACCCCTGAAACAAGGTTCAGGCACGAGATTGAAAATTCTGGAGTACTTCGCTGCAGAGAAACCGGTCATAGCCACCCGCAAGGCGGTCGAGGGGATGGGAGTTAGACACGGCGTAGAGGCACTGGTATTCGATGAGGTCGATGGGGAATTCATTGACGCGTTGAGGAACTCTCTGAACCAAGCCCCTCAGGAGCTGTGCAAAAACGCTGGGGCCATGGCTAGGCTTCACGATTGGTCGATGGTAACAGCTAAAATTGCGGAAATATACGAATCACTTGAACAAAACCATTGAGTTTAAAGGTCTGTGCAACTAGCCTTCGTGCTGGGCGTCCCCCTCGGGATGAAGCGTAGTCAAGCCTACGCATACGCTAGAGGGGACAACATACCTCTCTAAAATAATGGGACTATTCGTTTCGGGAGCCTTCCAAGGCCCTAAAAACAAACCTATTGTTAGGCCTGCGAAATATGATAGATGTTCTATTAAAAATAAGAGCGCCATAAGAGGAGATAGTTTTATGGAACCGTTCCTCAAGGCCCCGATCATCGAACTCGCTAAAATGAGAAACATGTAACTCAGTAAAGCACATATGAATAACAACGGCAATTTAGGGGCTGCCAACGCAATTATGAGGGCCAGAACGAAGAGGCCCATTACCCTTCTATCAGCGTTTCTCCAACTCGTATGTATAGAGCGGAGCCTTCCAACGCCGTACCAGAAGAACTGTTTCGCGAACTCGATCATTGAGTCCCTCCTCCTGTGATATACGAAGAGGCTACTGTCTAGCAGAATCGTGTACCCCTCATCTCTGAGGCGCGATGAGATGTCCGTGTCCTCAGCCATATCGTATCTCTCGTCGTAACCTCCTACCTCAAGTAGCGCACTCTTCCTATAGACGCAGTTGTGGCCTGAAATTGATTTGACACAGCGTCTTTTGGTTTCAGGAACGCTTATCAGGCTAGGTGAGTCCAAGCTGCCGAGGTATGTGGAGAATACGCAATCGATAGATCTTTCAATGTTAGACTCCGGATTTCGACCCATGCTGACGCCGCCAACCCCGGCGACATTCCGATCCTCAGGGAGGGCAGCCATGAGGCCTGCCAACCAGCCGCGGGGGGCCTCACAATCAGAGTCGATGAAAGCCACCAGGGGAGCTCTCGACTGGGTGACGCCGTAATTTCTCGCCTGAGCCCTGTTCCCACCCTCGATGACGATGACCTCGAACGGTTCCTCGCAAGCCTGATTCTCCAGGGAGGGCAAGAAAACGGCGTCGTCTTTCCTTTTCACTATCGTGATGACGCTCGCGCAGAGAGGCTGAAGGATGTTGCCCGTAGCCGGGTCTCTAGCAATTTCAGCCGTCAATTTCCTCCGACCATTCGACGATAGATTCGCGAATAACGTGTACTCCGAGTTCATAAATCATTGTTACCTGCATCCCGCTCCTCCAAGGGATGCGTTCCAACAAAACACGATGTCAGGGGGACTACGTTGTCCGAGACCCCGACTTACTCAGATTAAAGGCCTAATAAGGGGGAGGGCAGAAACATCTGAGCCCCAACACCAACCATTCAGATGAAAGGAACTGAACTTCGCTACCCACGATCTGATTCCTCACAAAAAGTTCTCCCGAGTAACTGACCCAGCACGGAAAATTGAACACCAAGACCCCTGACCCATGAAAATTGACACGGAAAAATGAAAAACCTGAAACCCTTATGACAAGCTACCGACGCGGAAAACGGACATAACTGCCACAGTAATCACTCCCTAAAACCGCTATAAGCGGCCACAATCATAAGGCGAGTTGGTGGGGCCGGAAGGATTTGAACCCTCGACATTCGGGTTTCCGCTCCAAAAACTCCTCATCCCGCAGACGCGGTCGGCAAACCCAGATCGTCCTTTCTGGAGCCCGACGTCATACCAGGCTAGACCACGGCCCCCGCCAAGGAACGGCTACAACCTTTCACCATATAAAGGTTGCCGCAGCCACGGAACCCCTAACCCCGACGGGGCCAAATGCATAGAAATCGACCACCCTCTTCAAGAAGGGGCACGTGGAGAAGATCACCCCGGGCGATAAGACCTCAACCCGTAGGCCTTCCAGGCCGATGGCGAGGGCGGGAGGAGTCTACAGGCTAAGGACGGGCCTCTTCGAGGGCCTCCCCGATTCCATCAGGGTAGTGAGGATGTTCACCCAGCCCCTGGGCGAAATGACAGAGGAGGATGCCTCCAAGGAAGGCTCCCCTCCCTCGAGGCCTTCAAGGAGGATTGGGCCGGCCCCTACGGCCCCTGGGACGAGGGGCTGGGTCGTCGAGTTCGAGTACGCAGGCCGGATCTGACCCCGATTTCTGTTCATGTGGCGTACCGTTAAAAGACCGTTTAGCCTACTGCTCATTAGGAGGGATGCCGATGGTGAATCCCAACGTGCTCTCCCAGAGGTACGCCACGGAAGAGATGAACGCCGTCTTCTCCGAGGAGGGGAAGACTCTCCTAGAGAGGGACCTCTGGCTCGCAGTCCTCAGGGCCCAGAGGGATCTGGGCATGGAAATCCCAGAGGGAACAGTCGAGAGGTACGAGGAGGCCAGGGACGACGTCAACCTGGAGCTCATCAAGGAGATAGAGCTGAGGACCAAGCACGACGTAAAGGCAAAGATAGAGGCCTACAACGCCGCCGCCGGTGGCCTGGAGTACATCCACATGGGGATGACGAGCAGGGACCTCACAGACAACGTGGAGCAGCTCCAGATAAAGAGGGCCGCCCGCCTGATCTTGGGGAAGTACGTCTCGGTGCTAAGGCACCTCGTAGAGAAGGCCGAGGAGTACAGGCACATAGAGGTGGTGGGGAGGACCCACCACCAGGCCGCCCAGCCCACCCTCCTGGGGAGGAGGTTCTCCATGTGGGCCGAGGAGCTCCTGACCCACCTGGAGGAGTTCGATGCCTTCATCAAGGGCTACCCCCTGAGGGGGATGAAGGGCCCTGTGGGGACCCAGTTCGACATGGTGAACCTCCTGGGCTCCCCAGAGAAGGCTGAGGAGCTTGAGAGGAGGGTAGCGGGGTTCCTGGGCTTCGAGAGGGCCCTCGACTCCCCGGGACAGGTATACCCTCGCTCCCTGGACTACAAGCTCGCCTCCCACCTCGCCGCCCTGGCCTCAGCCTGCGAGGACTTCGCAAAGACGATGCGCCTCATGGCCGGGTACGAGCTGGTCACGGAGGGGTTCCAAGAGGGGCAGGTGGGCTCAAGCGTCATGCCCCACAAGATGAACACAAGGAGCTCGGAGAGGATATGCGCCCTCTCGGAGCTCCTCAAGATGTACGCCGACGGGGCCTCCCGCCTGGCGGGGGACCAGTGGGAGGAGGGGGACGTCTCCTGCTCCGCCCTCAGGAGGGTCGTAATACCAGACGCCTTCTACGCCGCCGACGGCCTCGTGGAGACCACTCTGACCGTGCTCAACCAGATGGGTGCCTACCCGGCAGTCATCGAGAGGGAGTTCGAGAGGTATCTGCCCTTCCTCGCCACGACCCAGATCCTTGCCATCGCCCTCAAGCACGGAATAGGAAGGGAGGAGGCCCACAGGATAATAAGGAGGCACGCGGTGGGGGAGGCCCTGAGGATGAGGGAGAAGGGCTCCCAGGATAACAACCTGGTAAGGCTGCTTGCAGGGGAGCCTTCCTTCAGAGAGGCTGGGATAAGCGAGGAGGAGCTCCGCAGCGCCCTCAGGGAGCGCTCCCACTTCGTGGGGAACGCTTACCGCCAGATAGACGCGGTGAAGGAGAGGGCCAGGGTCATCATGGATAAGTACCCAGAAGAGGCTAGGTACGAGCCCAGGGAAATCCTATAGGACCCCTAACCTCGAACCAGTGAATTCCCTCCAAGGATTTGGAGGGCTCCATATCCCTGCGGACCGAAATCTTTAAAGAAAGGCCCCGGGGTCAAAAGGTATGGGTTACCGGCCAAAGGGCGTGGGACCCACCCGAACCCATTCCGAACTCGGAAGTTAAACCACGCTCCGTCCGCGGCTGTAGTGTTGTCTTCGGCTACGCGAACCCGGGGAAGCTGGTGGCCCACCCAAGATTCTATCGTCCCCGACCCAGTTGGGAGTCAGTGGACCACGCCGAGGCGGTGGAGCTCCTCCAAGAGGACCTCCCGTGTCCTCTTCAGTCCCGTCTGTTTCTCCACGTACTCGTCCCCCGTAAGCTTCCCAACCCTGAACTCTGCGTCCAGGCCGACGAGCTGGGACTCGATCTCTGCGACCCTCTCCTTAAGCAACTCGGCGTAGCTGGTGGGGGCCTCCACCCCGACGCCCATGGGGGCCAGGTCGGTGGATATGACGCCGTCCTGGATCCTAAGGATCCTGTCGGCGGCCCTGGCTATGGTGGGGTCGTGGGTGACCATGATGACGGTCTTACCCATCTCCCGGTTCACCTTCGAGAGATAGTCCACGACTATCCTAGCGTTCGCCGTGTCCAGCTCCCCAGTGGGCTCGTCGGCGAGGACTAGGGGTGGATCGTTCGCGAGGGCCGCTGCGAGGGCCACCCTCTGCTGCTCCCCCCCGCTGAGCTCACCGGGCTTGTGGTCCATCCTTTCCCCTAGGCCCACCACTTCGATGAGACCAGCTACCCGCTTACGCCTTTCGTCCTTGGGTATGCCCAGGGCCGCCATGGGAAGCTCCACGTTCTCTGCGGCGGTCAGGGTGGGGATGAGGTTCATGGTCTGGAAGACGTGACCAACCTTCCTCCTCCTGAACTCAACAAGCTCAGCGGCGCCTAGGGTAGTGATCTCGTTGCCGAAGACCTTAACGGAGCCCCCTGTGGCGCCGTCTAGGCCCCCTACGATGTTGAGGAGGGTGGTCTTCCCCGATCCGGACGGGCCTATGAGGGAGACCATCTCCCCTTCGC
>CAYGAH010000165.1:0-3542 GCA_964347685.1 uncultured Candidatus Bathyarchaeia archaeon
GGGTCGATAGAGATCGTGGCAGACGACGTGCCCACCCTCCTGGGGAGGCTCGCTGGCATGACCCTCATAAAGGTCGAGTCCGAGACGGGCACAAGCCTATGGAAGCTTGTCCCGAGCGAGGAGGCCGGTGGATACCCTGCCATCGTCGAGTTCAACTTCGCCGGAATAGACGAGGCCGAGCTGATCGAATACAGACCAGGCATTAGGACCTGGCTCCTCGACATAATATTCAATCCAGTCGTCGCCAGCCTCACCTTCATCTTGGGGTTCTTCCTACTGCTGATAGGTATACAGACGCCAGGCTTCGGGAGCGAGCTCGTCGGAGGAGTCCTGCTCGTACTGTCTCTGCTGTCCCTCCAGGTGATAGGGATAGAGCCGGTGATAATATTCTTCTTCGCCCTGGGGTTCGGCCTCATCATAGCCGAGCTGAAGACAAACATAGGGATCCTGGGCATCGCAGGCGTGGCGTGCGTACTCCTAGGCAGCTTCCTGTTCTTCCCCTCGCCGCAGTGGCTGCTGGCCCCCGAGATAGCCATCCAGATCAGGAACACCCTCCTCCTCGCCTCCTCGGTCCTTTCCGTCTTCTTCGGGTTCCTACTCTACAAGGTCGCGAGGGCGAGGGGTCTTGAGGTGAGGACGGGCTCCGAGGCGATAGGGGGCTCCTCGGGCGTCGCCGTAACGAGGCTCGCCCCGCTCGGGGAGGTCAGGGTAGGGGGCGAGGCCTGGAGGGCCAGGGCGGAAGGAGGCGAGATAGAACGAGGGGCCAGGATAGTCGTCGTCGGCAGAGAGGGGCTCCTCCTAGTTGTAAGAGAAGCCGGGGCCGCCGACTCGACGCAGCAGGGGTCTCCATCAAAGAGAGGTGAGTCGGAATGACAGCATTCGGGATACCGACCATACAGATCTTCGGAGTGATCGTCGCGCTCATCGTCGTCGCAGTGCTACTGAGCGGAATAAAGGTGCTCAAGGAGTGGGAGAGGATGCCCGTGCTCAGGCTGGGCAGGTACGTGGGGCTGAGGGGCCCGGGGATAACATACCTCATCCCCTTCATCGACAGCGGCCCAGTCAGGGTGTCAACGCGCATCAATACGGTAAGCTTCAGGACGGAGCAGACGCTGACATCTGACAACGTCCCCGTCAACGTTGACGCCGTCATGTACGCGAAGCCCATCGACGTGGAGAAGACCATCCTCAACGTGGAGAGCTACATCGACGCGACGCAGTGGGCCGCCCAGACAACCCTGAGAGAGGTGATAGGGAAGGTCGAGCTGAACGAGCTTCTGGCGGAGCGGGAGAAGATAGGAGTCCACCTGAGGGAGATAATAGACGAGAAGACAGAGGCCTGGGGGATCAAGGTCACGTCCGTCGAGGTGAAGGACGTAGTCATACCCACGGGGCTCCAGGACGCGATGAGCAGGCAGGCGCAGGCCGAGCGTGAACGCATGGCCAGGGTTACCTTGGCTACGGCGGAGCTTCAGGCGGCGCAGAAGATGATAGACGCAGCCAAGATGTACGAGGCCAGCCCCGACGGGATGGCCCTGAGGTGGATGAACATCCTCTACGAGATGGGGCAGCAGCAGGGCACAAACACCATAATGCTCGTGCCAACAAACCTACCCACCGCGGGCATGCAGCCCGTGGGCGTCTACGGGGTCAGAGAAATAGCGAAGCAACCAGAGGAGAAAGAGAGCCGAAAGACGACCTAGAGCCCTCCCCTCAAGGGGCGGGACGAACGCGACGACCCCTTTTTCTTCCCGTGATCGAACAACGTTTATCTTTCCTAGTTCACTGAATCGTCGGTGATCTGTTGAAGTTGATCGGCGTCCAGTCGAGCCCCAACACGGACGGCCTCACTTCCAAGACGGCCCAAGCTGTGTTGAGGGGTTTCGAGGCCGGAGGAGGGGAGACGGAGCTCGTCCACCTGAACGAGCTGAAACTCGAACACTGCATCGCCTGCGATAACGGTTGGGGCCGGTGCAGGAGGGAGGGCACATGCATCCTGGAGGACCGCTTCCAGGAGCTGAGGGAGAAGATAGAGGAGGCGGACGCCCTTGTCTTCTCCACCCCAGTCTACTGGCACGACATGAGCGAGTCGTCCAAGGCCTTTCTTGACCGCCTCAGAAGGTGCGAGACCTACAGCGGGTTTAGAAACCTCGCGGGAAAGAGGGCCATCGGGATAGCCTCAGCTGGGGGGAGCGGGAACGGCGCGGCCAGGGCCCTATACCTCCTGGAGGACTACCTGAAGAGACTTGGTTTCGACGTGTTCGACCTGGTGACGATGACCCAGAAGAACAAGGGCCACAAGCTGGGGATGCTTGAGGAGGCGGGGAGGCGCCTCAACCAACAGACAACCTAGGACGGTCACGGAATCAGCTCGGCGAGGGGCATGCAGAGCATCAGGAGGCGACGGGGGCTGCTCCCCAGGCTGCGCGGATGAGCCAGGTTATATTTATTAGCTCAGCGGGCATGAGTTTCAAACGTAATGCCCGTGGAGGAATACCTCCTACCCGACGAGGAGGTTCTTTTCTGGAGCGACTTTGACATCGACTACCTAGAGGAGAGGTACAGGGTCTTCATCTCCAGGGTCCGGATCCTCCTGTACAGGAAGGAGGGGCTCCTCTTCAAGAAGGAGGAGGTGATAACCGAGAACTGGCAGCGCATCTCTGGCCTCCACTTCACCGAGACGGGGAGGATAAGGAAGAGGGGGCTGGTCAGGTTCAACTGCTCCAGGGGAGAGATGGTGCTAGAGGGACCCAAGAACGGAATGCTCAGCCTCTTCAAGGCGATCCAGGGGCTCACCCTGGAACCATGGAGGTTCGACAGGGCCCCACACGAACCCCCCGACTATCCATAGCCTCTTCGCCTCAACGGCATGCTTTATGGAGGTTCAAAACAAGGGTTTATCCTGTAACCGAGTTTATCCTGTGACCGGTATTGGAAGGGATTCTTCGACGAACAGGATTTATAACGTAATATTCAATATTTAGTTACAGTTTGTTTGTTCCGATCGCGCTCCCGAGGCGTAGGGCTGTTTTCCCGTGCCCAATAACCGATTCATCGAAACGGAGGATGAGGATCGATGGACGATGATCTGAGGAGGATGAGGGACAAGCTGAAGGCGCTGTCCAAGAGGCACTCCCTGGAAATAATAGACGGCCTATACGGAGGAAAAAAGAACCTCACCGAGATCTCTTCTGAGAGGAAGATACCATACACTACGGTGCAGCAGAGGGCGGTTGAGCTCGAGAAGGCCGGCCTTGTTGAGATCAGGGACGGGATAGACGAGGTCTCGGGGAGGCCCGTAAGGGAGGTGTGCCTCGTCAACTTCTACATAGTGGTGTCCCCGTTCGTGATCAATCAGATCGTGTCGGGACTTGGCCCTGGGCCCAAGTGACATCGCGACGTTACGTTGTGTACTTCGCCTCCGAGAGGTACCTGTCCCTGCTGTCTGGGAGCACCGTGGCGACCCCCCCCCCCCCCCCAAGCTCCCCCGCCCCCCCGAGGGGCAGGTGGGCGGTGGCCCCCGGGGGGACGCCGCCGAAGAG
>CAYGAH010000166.1:0-1799 GCA_964347685.1 uncultured Candidatus Bathyarchaeia archaeon
GGCGGAACCACTTCCCAGACACAGAGAGGGGGGGAGAGGACGACATAGTGTCCGAGGCGGGTTCCGAAGGAGACGGTAGAACTGTGATAGAGTTCTCATTCCCCCTCGACTCAGGCGACGGGCTGGACCAGAGCTTCAACCCCAACGGCACCTACGGCTTCTTCCTGGGCTACCACAAGTCCGCGAAGGACACCTCCTCGTACCACACGGCCCGCTCAGAAACCTACGACCTCTTCATCGAGCCGGTGCCTGGCTTGCCTCCTGGCGGAGGCGGCCAGGGCCTCCTGATCTACTACGTCACGGGGGGCGTTGCCGTGGTCGTGGCGCTTGCCCTCCTAGTGCGTTACGTGAAACGGCCCAGGGTGATCAGGTTCCAGAAACGGGATGCTGTGGAGTAACGGGGGTTAGGCTTAGGCTCTAACCTTCCGAGAGTGCGAAGACCCCTTTCAGATCTCGCCCCTCAGCCTCGCCCTTATTATCATCCTCTTGAGCTCCGCGATGTGGCGGCCTGGGTTTATATTCGTGGGGCAGACCTCGGCGCACGCGAAGACCTGGTGGCACCTCCAGACCCCAGAGGCGCTGCTGTCGGCCAGGATGAGCCTGAGGGGCTTCAGGCTCTCCCCCTCCCTGGTGTCCGCCTCGAACCTGTATAGCTGGGCTAGGGCTGCCGGGCCCAGGTAGTAGGGCTCAGTCCCGGATATGGGGCAGGCGGAGATGCAGGCTGCGCACCATATGCAGTCGGAGGGCGACCTGTACCTCTCGAACTCCGATGGGTCAACCCTGGGCTCCTCGACCCCAGGGTTAGGGTTCAGGTAGGGCATCACGGCCCCCATCTGCTCTAGGAAGGGCTCCATGTCGACCACGAGGTCCTTCAGCACCCCGAAGTGGGCAAGAGGCTCCACCCTGATACGCCTCCCCAGGGCGGAGACCTGGGTCCCGCAAGCGAGCCTCTGGGCCCCGTCTATCATCATGGCGCAGGATCCGCATATCTTGAACCTGCAGCTATACCTGAGGGAGAGGGTGGGGTCGAGCTCCCTCTGTATGTGGATTAGGCCGTCAAGGACGGTCATCCCCTGTCGGTAGGGGACCTCGTATATGACGTAGTAAGCCTCTTCGTCCCTCGACGGGTCGAACCTGTAAACCATGAACTCGACTAATTCTCCGTCGGCAAGCTTCCTAGATGCCATTCCTCAGTACTCCCTCTCCTTCGGGGGCCACTTTGTGACTACGACGGGCTTGTACTCGAACCTCGGCCCATCCGCCGAGTGGAACGCTAGGGTGTGCTTGAGCCAGTCCTCGTCGTCTCTCCCGGGGTGGTCTCTCCTGAACTGGCCCCCCCTGCTCTCGTTCCTCCTAAGGGCGCACTCCGCCACCACGAGGGCCACCTCCAGCATCCCCCCTATCATGAGGGCGTCTACGAGGCTCATGTCGAAGGCCTTCGAGCCCTCGGGGACTCCGGCTTTCTCCCGATATTCTTTTGAGAGGACTCCAAGCTCGGCCACGCCCCGCTTCAGCCCTCCCTCCTCCCTGAATATACCGACGTTCTCCCACATGGCCCCTTGCATCTCACCCAGTATCCTGTAGGGGTTGACGCGCCCCCTCTCCCCTCCCCTCCCATGGAGGGCCCCGATCTTTTCCTCAGCTTCCCTGAGAGCCTTATCGAGGGCGTCCCCGCCCCCAGCCCCCCTCTTCGAGGGAGCCTTCGACGCGGCAGCCCCGGCCCTGGCTCCGAAGACCACGCACTCCAGGAGGGAGTTTCCTCCGAGCCTGTTTGCCCCGTGGACGCTGACGCATGCACA
>CAYGAH010000167.1:0-4741 GCA_964347685.1 uncultured Candidatus Bathyarchaeia archaeon
ACAGGGTGGTCCAGACATGCTGCCTAAAGACCCACAGGTTCGGGGGCCACTTCACCCTCAGCCTCAAGAACTCCGTGGGGATGGTGGCCAAGAGGGTACCCGGAGGCCTCTACAACTACATGTGGGAGCTCCACGGCTCCCCCCACCAGAGGAAGATGATCGCGGAGATCAACCAGCACTACGACTGCGACCTCGTGGTGATGGACGGGCTGAAGGCCTTCGTCGACCAGGGACCCGAGAAGGGCGAACTCGTGGAGCCCGGACTACTCCTAGCAAGCAGCGACCGCGTTGCCATCGACGCAGTGGGGATAGCCGTCCTGAGGAAGCACGGCTCCACCAAGAACGTAATGAAGGGGAAGATATTTGAACTCGAGCAGATCGCCAGAGCTGCAGAATTAGGAGTAGGCGTCAAGGCGGCTTCGGACATAGAAATTATTCCCCTCGACGAGGATAACCGTGGAGCTGCTGAGGAGCTAAAGGAGATACTGGAGAACCAGGGGTAGATTTCTCCCCCTATTGATGGTTGGAGAGGTTCGCCCAGGCCTGGTACCCCAGTTTCTTAGTGCCGTCCCTCTCTATGAGCCCCGTGTGGTCAGCGTCGGAGAGGTCGTGAAGCCAGCACCAGCTCATCAGGTGGAGGTCCGCGCCCTGGTCTATGGTCAGGCGTCCCGCCACCTGCTCTATGAAGTCGGCCTGCCCCTGCTCTCCTCCGAAGGTCTCTATCGAGGGCCAGCCGAGCTCGCTGAAGCCCAGGGGTTTCCCTGGCATGTACTCAAGGGCCCTGCTGTAGTAGTCGTCCGGGATGTCCTCAGGCGTGTTGATTCCCTGGACGGAGTGGGGGTAGCTCGTGAAAACTAGGAGGTCCATCTTTTCGGGGTCGAAGAGGCTGAGGGCTTCAAGGTCGGCCTCCCTGTTCTCTGATACAATCTCCCTTGCGAATGTGCAGAAGACTCGGGTCTCTGGGCTCAGCCACTTGACGGCATCGTAGACCTCCTCGTAGAGGCTCACGTATTGGCTGAAGCCGTTTCCTCCTTCAAGCCCGTACTTCTCGTACCACCTGTTGACCTCGTTCCCGACGGAGAGGTAGAGGGGCCTCGAAGCCTCCACGACATCCAGGACGGCGCTCACATATGCCCTCCTCCAGTCAGGGTCGCTTAGGGTGGCGCCCTCCAAGCCGGGCGGCGCAGCCAGGGTCAGCCCGGGGCCCATGAAGCTGACATGGACTAGGGGGATCATGCCGTTGCCCCTGGTATAGCCTTCAACGAAGGCCTCGCCCCACTCTCCAGAGAGGTCCTCTGCAAGCTGGTAGAATGGAGTGGGCCTACCCCATGTAGGCACTATCTCCGCCGTCCCTGCTGCCTCGCCGTAGGCGTCCTCGAAGGACTGTCCCTCCGCAGGCATCGGAAGGACCCCCATGAGGAAGCCCCGCTCGGGATGGGCCGGTGCGTCGGCGGGCTCAACAGGCTTCCTCCTGTAGGCGACGTATATGTCTGCGTCGAGCATCACCCCGTCCTGGATGAAGTGGTGTGCGAAGTATATGTTCCCCTCCCTGTCCAGGGTAGGCTCGGCTGCGAACTGGGATATTATGAGTTCGGGCGCAGACCACTCTCCGTCGACCCTCTTTGACGCGTATATGGCAGGGTACCCCATGTACCACCTGGTGAACCAGAGTTCGCCGCCGTCCTGGGTCACGAAGGGGAGGGAGTCACTCCCCTCGGAGTTCACGGCCTCGACGTTCTCGGGGTCCTGCCACTCCCCTTCCACCTTCCTCGTCACCCAGATGTCCCTTCCCCCCTTCCCGCCGGGCACGTCGGAGTGGAAGTAGATCTCGCTGCCGTCGGACGTTACGTGGAACTCCCCGATTCCTATCTCGACGTTGAGGCGTTCCCCGGCGTTCCTGACCTCCGTCACTTCTCCGTCGGAGACTGTTGCGATCCAGGCGTCTATGGTCCTGTAGTTGCCCAACCTGGCCGAGCAGAACCATACCTCGTCCCCGGACACGAAGGGGCAGCCGTCGAGAGCCAACCTGCCCTCGCTCAGGTCCAGCCTCTTTGCTTCGCCCCATCCATCCTCGGTGCGGGTGGAGTAGTAGATCCCCGTCACTCCGTCGAGAATCTGCTTCTCGGCGGGGACCGAGGGGTCCGGGGTGAAGAAGAAGTAGAATGTGCAGCCGCATGGTGTGACGAAGGGAGAGTCCTCCGCGCCCGCGGTGTTTATAGGGTAGGGCATGGGGACGGGCTCCCTCAACATGTAGTTGTGGAGCACGGGCGGATACGGATCCGTGTCGGGCGTCACCTTCACGGCATCAGCAGGGATGAGGGCCTCCCTATCGATCTCGGGCCCCTGAGCCGGTTCTCCTCCGCCTTCCGCGGTTCCCTCGGGCTCAGTCACGGATTCTGGACCTGCATCGGTGGTTGTGCCGCCATCTTCAAAGCGCGGCGAAGTGATGCTGAATATGGCGACGGTCAGAACCAGTATCACTACTATGAAAGGCAGCATCTTCATCTTCGACATTGTTATCATGGTTTCTTGGTCCGATCATAGAAAAGGCAAATGGATTTCGCATCGACATTTCAGGCCCTCGATTACATGCGTATATTCCAGCCCTTTGACATCGTTTATATGATCCAAGACCCATCCGATAGAGGGCGGGCTATGAGCAGAAATAGGATCGGTCTGATAATAGTAGCCCTAGTCTTGGTCGGCTTTTCAGGCCTATACGGTTATACTTACATGCAGGTGGACGGCGCATCGAACGGGGTGCTGGACAGCGCCGAGCTCGTGGACTTCCAGCTCGTCAACCTGACCCTTGTCCCTCCCTCTGCGGACCTCCTGCTCTCCTACAGCGTCAGGAACCCCAGTGGCCTCAAGCTGATCCTCTCACTCGACACTGACATCTACTATGGGGATGCCTTTGTAACCAATCTTGAGGCGGATGGCCAGGTGATCGAGCCCAACGGTAGGTCGACGATCGATGTGACAGCCCACTTGGAGGGTTCAATAATAGACGTGCTCAGGAACGCCGGCGGAGGCGCCGGGTGGACCAACACGGGGAGGATGACCTTCACCCACATGATGCTCGGCTTCGTGCCTGTGACCGTTGTCAGGACCGGGAACTTCACCAGATAATAAGCGCATAGCGTTGTAGACGAAGGGCCGCGCCTTCGAGCCTATGTGGGGTTCCTCCTCGAAAGGTCGAACACGCTTAACGTTACCAAGACATCATTTTTATCGGTGTGCGGAGTTACCTTGTATTCGGTTTTGGCATGAACATAGGAAATGTGCTTAGAGAGGCCGAGAGGGCTGAGAAGGAGGTAGCGGAACTCTGCTCTGGACTGGTCCAGTTCAACTCAGCCCACCCCGAGGGGAGGACCGATGAGTGCATCGCGTACATCAAGGAGTACCTGGAGAAGCACGGCATAGTGAACGAGGTCCACGCCAACGACCCCTCTAAGCCCAACATAGTCGCAAAGCTCCCGGGAGAGTCCAAGAGGAAGGTGCTTTGGGTGGGCCACCTAGACGTGGTCCCGGAGGGGAAGCCCGAGAACTGGACTTATCCGCCTTACAGCGGGAAGATAAAGGACGGCCTCGTCTACGGGCGGGGCTCTAGCGACATGAAGGGGGCCTGCGCCGCGGCCATGGTCTCGGCCAGGATATTGAGCAACCTCGGGGAGCCCCTGCCGAACCCCGTCGAGTTCTGGTTCACGGCGGACGAGGAGATAGGGGGCGGCGAGGGGGCCCGCTGGCTCTCTGAGACGGGGCGCCTGAAGGGCGACGTCTGCGTAATAGGGGATGGTAACGGGGGCGGCCCAGATCACCCGAGCATAGACCTAGGATGCAAGGGTGGAGCAAGGACGACCTTAATCGCCAGGGGCAAGACGGCCCACGGGAGCACCCCCTACCTCGGGGACAACGCAATCAGCAAGCTCATCAAGGTCATCCCATGGGTGGAGAAGATCGGAGAATACGAGTTGGAGCTTCCGAAGGAACTGGACGCCCCCATAAAGAGCAGCATAGAGTTCATGAAGGCCACCCAGGAGCTGACCCCTGAGCAGGAGAAGGCGGTGGACAGGGTCTTCAACTACCCCACTGTCACCTGCAATATCATAAACGGCGGAGTCAAGATAAACGTGGTCCCAGACTACGCCGAAGCCCAGTTCGACATAAGGCTCACCCCTGACAGCAGACCCCTCAAAGTGAAGGAGAGGATAGAGGAGCTGGTGAGGGAGGCCGGGGTGCCGGGGGTTGAGGCGGAGGTCAGCGCCGGAGAAACGGCTGGATACCACGAGTCGCCGAACTCGGCTTTCGCCCACAGGCTTGCGGAGACTGTGGAGAAGGTGACGGGGAAGAGGCCCACCTTCAAGATCCTCACGGGGGGCACCGACGCCATAAGCATAAAGAGGTTCACGGGGATCCCATGCCTCGGCTACGGGGCCTCCCTCACCGGGCAGGCCCACCAGCCCGATGAGAGGGTCACCATCGAGAACCTCGTCCTGGGCGTAAAGGTCTACTCCGCCTTCCCCCTCATCTACACTGGGTGAGACGTTCTCATCCTTCGTTAGGCGTCTTCCTTTTTCTGGGCTCGAATTCATCCGATGAGCCTAGACACTATCAGGGCCAAGAGCACGACGACGGCCCCTACGACGGAGGAAAGGAAGACAGGCTGGACCGTCGCCTGCTTTACCGCTATGCCAGCGAGGGCCCAGACGATGACGAGGCTGTAGGCTATGTCCCGCCTCGT
>CAYGAH010000168.1:0-10303 GCA_964347685.1 uncultured Candidatus Bathyarchaeia archaeon
CACGTACCCGTCCTTCGCCTCGTAGACGCCGTGGATGTGCGTGGGGGGTCTGCGGGCCCTCTCGTCCGCTGTGCCACCCGAATAAAGGTAGCGCATCATGCCCAGCCCCGATACGGTCATAAGGGCGTCCGTCTGGGCCACGTCTATCCTCTGGCCCAGGCCCGTAGTCCTCCTGTGCAGCAGCGCTGCGAGGATGCTGAGGGCGCAGAAGACGCCCGGGATTGTGTCCCCAGGGCTGCCGGCTAGGCAGGAGGGTATGAGGGACGCCCGGCTGTTCGGGCCCCGGGTCTCCCGGCTGTTGAGCCACATCCACCCGCTCATGGCCTGGGCGATTATGTCGAAGGAAGGCCGCATGGCGTATGGTCCCTCCTCCCCGAAACCAGAGATGGAGGCGTAGACGATGCCGGGGTTGACTCCCCTCAGGGCCTCGTACCCTATCCCCAGCCTGTCCATCACCCCCGGCCTGAAGTTCTCGACCACCACGTCCGAGATCTCGACGAGTCCCTTCAGCACCTCGACGCCCCTCTCGGACTTGAGATCAAGCGCGATGCTCTTCTTGTTTCGGTTGACGAACATGAAGTATGAGCTCTGCCCCTCTATCACGGGGTACTGGGGGGAAGTCCGGGACGCGTCGCCCCAAGGAGGCTCGACCTTGAAGACCTCCGCCCCCATGTCTGCGAGGAGCATAGTGCAGAACGGGCCAGCGAGGTGCTGAGTGAGGTCCACTATCCTGACATTCTCAAGGGCCGATCCCAACCAGAATCACCTTCCTACAGTAGCAACGATTTTTGTAGTTAAGAATTTTCAACGGATAAACCGAAGTGCGCTGTTAGACATCGTCTCCTCGATCAGCGCAGTTCGTGTGTGGATGAAGAAATAGGCCCCAGAACGGCGGATGGGTGCTCTCGGCTCCGGCCAATAGGTTTCGACCCGGTGAAGACGAGAACATCAGAGACTGCAGGCTGATACCCGACACTAGGGTATTCGCCTCTCCGATAACTTATGGCTGAGCCGCAATTAGGGCTTGGCGAATGAGGGCCTGAATAGGCGCTTGAGGTTTTAAGAGGGATTCGTACGGGTAACGAAGAACTATACATGTTCGAGAGGAATCTGGAAGCTCAATGCGCGCGAAATAAAGGTTTTTCTCAGTTCCTATTGATGGGGGCCGGAAGGCTCACCCAGGAGATGTCAGGTAAAAATGGCACCGAATTGGTGGGAGCCCTCGAAGTCGATCGGGAACCTCGACCTGAGGGCCAAGAAGATGTAAGGGGGGGTCGGCTGTACGATAAAACACCGATTTAAAAAGATAGATTTCTGGCGCTTGCTTCCACAACGGGCTTTCCATCGAAGTAAGAGCATCTGATTCTAAATCTCTTGGCGCAGTCCAGGCAAAGGCTGGGTTCACATAGTGTTGTGCTGAGATACTTCTCACCGCCGTCTGGCGACATGAAGACCAAGACGCCGCCGTCAATCTCCTCGGCCTTTCTCAGGGCAACGTGGAATGTGGCGCCGGAGCTGGGGCCTATGAAGATGCCTTCGCCCAGGGCTAGGAGGCGAGCGGACTCCTCAGCATCCTTGAAGCCCACGTAACGGATCTCGTCGACCCTCTCTTTTTCCCATATCCCTGGGACGTACTGCTTTTCGTAGTTCTTCAGGCCCTGGATGGGCGTCGAGGGGGAGACGCCGATGACCTTAACTTCCGGGTTGTACTCTTTCAGTCTCTTGGATACGCCCATCGCCGTGCCGGAGGTCCCCAGCCCCACGACGAAGTGTGTGATCCTTCCCTCTGTGTCCCTCCAGATCTCCTCAGCCGTGGTCTCATAGTGCGCCAGCACGTTATACGTGCTGTCGAACTGGTTGGGCATGAAATACTCCTCTGGGCGCCGCTCCACGAGCTCCTTGGCGTAATCCTCGGCACCGTCCATGCCCCTCCCCCCATCGGTCAGTATTATCTTTGCGCCCAGGGCGATGAGGACCTGCCTCCTCTCCATAGTCATGGTCTCGGGCATTACCAGCGTGCAGTCATATCCCTTCACCCTGCAGACCAGGGCCAGGCCTATCCCCGTGTTGCCGCTCGTGGGCTCCACGACGGTCATCCCCTTTCTCAGCAGCCCTTCCTTCTCTGCATGCTCGATCATGTACTTGGCGATCCTGTCCTTCACCGATCCCGCTGCGTTGAACTTCTCAAGCTTGACAAACATCTCCAGGTTCTTGTTCGGATTCAGGTTGTTGATTCTAACCATGGGGGTATTGCCGATGAGTTCAAGTATGCTATTATATCTCACATTAAATCAACCCAGTCCTCAATCATCCTAGTCGGGTAATAGATTTTAACGGCGTTAATTTTTTAACGTCGTTAAAGATATAAGCATTGTGCCCAAGAGCCTGATGATGGAAAGTTGAAGCCCCCATGCATGATCGTGGTCCAGTACATCCTCCCTGCGTTGAGGGTTGCGATAGCGAGGGAGCTCATAGAAGAGCACGATCTGAAAAAGATGGAGGCCGCAGAGAGGATGGAGGTCACACCAGCGGCCATAACCCAGTACCTGAACAGATCCCGGGGGGATATGGCCTCAACCGTGATAAAACACTCAAGTAGGGTCATGGATCTAGTCTCAGAGATAGCCTCCAGCCTCGCGGAGGGTGAGACTCCACCAGACACGCTCATTATGAAGATGTGCCAAGCATGCCATATAGTTCGGTCCGAGGAACTGATCTGCGAACTCCACAAGGAAGCGATGCCGAGCCTGAAACAGATAGAATCATGCGCCTGCTCTCTGGGACTAGCTGCGTGGAATCGAAGATCATAAACCAAAAACGGATCCGAGAAAAAATGAAACACGTCGCGGAAATAATCGCATGCAAAAAGCCTCTAAGAATCTCAAACTCATTAAACTGAAACCAACCTTCAACACCCATCTGTAATAAATTACACTAAAAAATACGGTATTCAATAAGCATTCTTGTTCCGGTTCCTCAGGGCCCCCTCATGTATGAGAGCCTCTTCAGCCTCTCCTCCTCAGAGAGCCTCCTCGGCTCGTGCTTCGAGTCCCTCATGACCCTGTCAAGGGCGTCGCATAGCTCGTCGAAGACCCTGAGCAGGTCGTATCCCTCCTCCTTTACGGCGAACCTCTCCCCCCTGGAGTAGTTGTACACCTCCGCCGAGACCTCGTACCTCTTTCTTTCCCCCCCGGGGCTGGACCTCTCCACCTTGACAGACACCTCAGCCATGTGGGGGTGGATCTCCACTCCCCTCCTCACCACCCTCCTGATCTTCTCCTCGGCCACAGCCCTGTCGAAGAAGTCCTCCTCCCCGGAGAGGCCAACGATGTAGACGGGGAGCTCCTCCTCTCCCAGGAAACTGAGCATAGGGGCCATGAGCTCCCTGGGGGTGATGATCCCGAATACCCGGCCGTCACCGCCTGCGACTAGGCATGCGCTCTTCCCCAGCTCCCTCATCCTCACAGCGACCTCCCTGGCGCCAGTATCAGGCCCAGCCGTGTAGGGGTGGGAGTCCATGATCTCCCCGAGGGTCCCAGAGAACCTGGCCACCTTCCGCCCTATCCTCTCCCCCGTCGTGGGTGAACCTATGGGGGTTATGAACGTGTGGACGATGTCCTTCGCAGTCACCAAGCCCACGAGCCTCCCCCCATCCACCACGGGGACGTGGCTGA
Source organism: uncultured Candidatus Bathyarchaeia archaeon (assembly GCA_964347685.1). Lineage (GTDB taxonomy): Archaea > Thermoproteota > Bathyarchaeia > TCS64 > TCS64 > CAYGAH01. Next base: position 3,675 of record CAYGAH010000168.1, read on the forward strand.
AACCCCCGTCCAGCATCGCCCTCCTGGCGCTGGCGACGCCGTCGCCGGCCCCCATGGTCACCACTGGGGCCTTCATGAGGTCCTTCGCAGGGATGTCGGAGAGCTCCTCCACGCCGCCCAGGGCCTCCATTATCTCAACCTGGCATATGAAGCCCAAGGCCTCGCCATCCTCCACCACGGGGAGAGCCCTCACCCTGTTTTTTATCATCAGTTCGGAGACCTCAAGAACAGTCTGGGAGGGGGAGACGGCCCTGTATACGCTCCACCGGTCCTTGGGGTGGCCCCCTATCTCGGTCTGGTGGGGCTGGACCACGTCTAGGAGGTCCCTCACGGTGACCAGCCCTACCTTCCCGTCGGACACGACCACAGCCTCGTAGTGGCCGCTCTCCTTCAGCTCCCCCAGGACCCTTGAGACCCTGTCCCCTGGGGCGAAGATGTCTATATCCGTCCTGACTAGGTCCCTTATCTCGGAGAAGGCGAACTCCCTCAACGAATCTGCCAAGCTTCGATCCTCGATCCTTACGGGCTCCAGCCTTTAAATACCTTAGTTTCAGTTAAAAAGAAAGGATCACCGGACGATCAATGGGCACGTTTTAGTCATGTTACCCGCCCCATAACCTACACTCATAACAGGGATCGGCTACAGGCTTCAACCCCCTAGACCAAGGCCGGTCTCGGGGGACAGGTAGAGGAGAAGCTTCCTCCCTTTCGGGGCCCTTAAAGTGAAGACGGATACCCGATCTAACACACCGGGGTAAGGCTTCTTTAGACGACCCAGATCCTAGATAATGGGATGGGCTTAAGGGTAGAGGTCAGGGGGATATACTCAACGGCCCTCACGAGGCTCCTCCTTGATCGAGGCTTCGATGTAGTCAACCCTTCGGAGGAGCTAGCGGACAGGCTCGGGCTGGAGGCCTCGGAGGCAGAGCCGGAGCTCATCGTCCGTGACCGCCAGGACAGGCAGGGAGTCAGGGTCCGGGGGGACGCCGGGGGAGTCGAGTCCTTCCGAGCAGCCCTTTTCGAGGAGCTGGAAGAGTCCATATTCAGGAGGCCCTGGGACTGCCTCGACGTCGAGTTCACGTGGGGCTCAAAGCTCAGGCTTGACGGGCTCAGGGGGGCTGTGTATCCGACCCTGAAGGGGCACCACTTCTACAAGGCCTGCGGAGGGGACGTCTCTGCTGCCGTGGACATGGCCGAGAGGCTCGTCCTGAGGGGGAAACCCCAGGAAGACGTGAAGAGGGACTTCAAGCGGACCGTAGAGCCCTACTTCCCATGGGAGGGGTCAGAGGTAGAGGTGGAGCATGTAAAGCTCAATGGGACAGAGTTGAATCTGGGGAGGGCGGAGATCGACATCTACGAGGAGCCTAAGATCAGATACAGGAGGAGGATCTTGGGCGGAGGCTTCTACGACGGCCTGGGAGTCGAGGAGGAGGCTGGCGACACCGCCTTAACTGAGGCCTTGCTCGGCGAGTATCACACTAAGACTAGCTATTACTCAGAGGAGGGGAGGTTCAAGGGGGCCTACACCAACATCAACACGCCCATAGAGGTCTACCCCACAAAGGTCAGGTACGTAGACCTGGAGGTGGACCTGTGCTATTGGCCCGACGGGAGCCTCGCGGTGATAGACGAAGATAAACTCGAAGAAGCCGCCCTGCGGGGCACAATGACAGAGAGGTTGAGAGAAAGGGCTAGGAGGGAGGTGGAGAGGCTCCTTGAGGTTCAGGGCTCCCCTCCGGCCCCATGAGCCCTCCTCTTCTCCAGCTCCTCCATGATTTTCCGGACCGCATCCTCGACGCCCGCCTCATCGATGTCTATGTATATGTCTGGGTTCTCGGGCGTCTCGAACTCGTTCCAGATGATGTGTATCGCCCTCTCGGGGATTGGCTCCTCCCTGGACCTGTTCCTGCTTAGGCAGCTCTCCAGGGGGCAGTATAAGAAGACGGTCACCACCTCGTCCCTGCCGGCGACCACCTTCCTCAGCATGTCCCTCCAAATCTTCTTGTAGAAGGTCGCGTCCAAGATGAGGAGCCCCTCCCCTCCGATCCTCCTGTCGACCTCCCTCATCATCCTCTCGTACCTTCTCCCCCTGAACTCGTCTGATGATATAACCTCAGAGTCCCCTAACTCCTCGGCCAACCTCTTTGCTATTGTGGACTTCCCAGCCCCTGGGGGCCCTACGAACATCAGGATCAAGCCGAGGACGCCACATCAACGTATGACCATCGATCCCAAGTATAATTTTCCCCGCCAGAACCGCCTCCCCGGGCGACGATCCTCCTCGTGAAGAAATAAATCGGCCCGGGGAAAATCTGTGAACAACTCGGTGCCCTTGAGTGCCTGAACCGGTAAATTGATTCCGTAGACGAGGGATTGATATCCATGGAGAAACGACCGAGCACATCGAAGAGTCAACCGGCCCTTCTACGTAAGGGCCATCCGCACGAGGCGAATCGCGAAATTAAGGGCGGGGAGAACCTAGATTTCCTCGTCGAGCTAAGACGAAAAACTTAGCGACTGGACAAAGGAGGGGAAACGAACTGGGTGGAGACACGGAACACGGGAAATGGAAGGGACCGACCCAAAGGGTCAGGGAAAGCGCTTTCCTTCTGGGCCTTCTGAGCCTCGCTTGGTTCCTGCTCAGGACTGGGAGGAAGCCCTCAAGGGCGGTCTACCCCTGCCAGCAGGTCGCCAGACTCAACGCCGACATCTGGCTCGCGACCTACCTACTCCCAGCCCTATCGGCCATTCCCAAGAGGGCATCCATCTTCACCAGCAGGAAGGCACCCCTTTTGGCCCTCATCCTGATCGCGGTAGCCGCGAGCTCCATCGGCTGGTGGCACATGAACAGACCTTCCCCAACTCCGTCGACCGTCCAGCCGCCCCTGGAGGAGACGGAAATCGGCGCCGCCCTGACCGGGAGGGTCACGGGGCTTACCCCGGCCTCGGACATATTCGTCGTGAGCGGGACCATGGGGGACGACGGCGGTCTGGACAAGCTCATGGACCTTATGGGGAGCCAGGGACTGCTCTTCTATGAGTCGGTATCCAGCGGGGGGAACATGGGCCCTGGGGGCCTCATCTCCGGGGACGACGTCGTCCTCATCAAGGTCAACTGCCAGTGGGACGAGAGGGGAGGGACCAACACCGACCTGGTGAAGGCCCTGATCAAGGCCATCGTCGACCACCCCGACGGCTTCACGGGAGAAGTCATAGTCGCGGACAACGGGCAGGCTCAGTACGGGGCTGCTGGTAGAGGCGGGAGCCTCGACTGGGCCAGGAACAACGCCGGGGACGCCTCCCAGTCCATCCAGAGGGTGGTCGACTCCTTCTCTGGGTCCCACAGGGTATCGACCTACCTATGGGACACCATCACCACGACGAGGGTCGAGGAGTACTCGGACGGGGACATGGGGGACGGGTACGTGGTTAACGCCACCCGGAACCCGAGGACAGGGATCATGGTCTCATACCCAAAGTTCAGGACCAGGTACGGCACCTACGTGAGCTTCAAGCACGGGTTATGGGACCCAGAGACAGGGACCTACGACTCCGAAAGGCTAAAAGTGATAAACGTCCCCGTCCTCAAGACCCACAGCGGCTACGGCGTCACGGCCTGCATCAAGCACTACATGGGCGTCCCCTCTGACAGGCTGACGGCCCAGCTAGGCAGCAGGACCCACTTCACAATAGGCCAGGGGGGACTGGGGACGGAGATGGCAGAGACGAGGTTCCCCGTCCTGAACATCCTCGACGCGATATGGGTAAACGCAGTCCCCCAGGGCGGCCCAGCGACAGACTACGGCGAGGCAACGTGCGTCAAAGTCGTCCTGGCAGGAACCGACCCGGTGGCCCTAGACTACTACGCCTCAAAGTACATCCTGTGCAGCATAGCCCGGGAGAGGGGCCACCCGACCTCCTCGATGGACCCAGACAACACGACCCCTGGGGTCTTCGGCTCCTGGCTGAGGCTATCGATGGAGGAAATTATAAAAGGGGGCCACAAAGCCACAGTCGATGAAGACAGAATGAACGTCTACGTCGCGCGGTAATCTTAGACTCATCGAATATGCTTGGGCTCACCCGGTCCAGGCCCAGCCCCTCGTCGTCGCCTTTATCAGCCCGTATGATTCGAGGCGGTTGATCTGGGTGTAGACCGCCTTTATCGCTACCTGTTCTTTGTGGTTGATCCCCAGAAGTCTTATTATCCCTTCCGTCGAGTGGGTCCCCGGCTTCCTCAGGATGTCAAGGAGCTTCTTGTCAAAGCTCCTAACCCCCGTGAAGTCCTCGTTCAGGGTTAGCTGGGCCCTGGCCGCCCTCAGGTTCTCCTCGAGCCCTTCGATCGTCAGCTTCAGCCCCCTTATCTGTGTGTCCCTCTCCTCTATCGTAGCCCTTAGGACCTCGTTCTCCTCGAGGAGGTTCATCCTGGAGCGGTAGTCGAACTCCTCTTCTTGGCTTAGGGAGGTCTTTATCTTGCTCGCTACACCGCTGTGCTCCTCGACGAACCTCAGGATGTTGTCGTCGGCTTTCTTAGCCAGCCTCTTCCATCTGTCGTACAATCCACGGGCTATGGAACCCATCGCTGGATTATACTTTTCTTTGAAAATCTTTAACGTTTCCCGACTCTAACCCTATCAGACTTTCGATGGATGTGCAAGCATAGGTAAATTAGCGATGGGGTGATGCATTACTTTTTAAAGGGAGCCGCACAAGGGAAATCTTATCAAATGGCTGGGTCGATGGTTGTGCAAGAACAGGTGTCAAAAAGACTAGGTCAATTTTGCTCGAATTGACTTTTTGGGGTACACATCGATATGGCAGAGGTCTTCCGCAGGTCGGGGCCTGAAAGGCTGGTGTCTGGCGGTGTCTGGTTCCTGACCCTTATGGTGCTCAGCGGCTTCTTCTGGATGGCATGGAGCGTCGTCGTGAGCAGGTTCTACGGGCCCTTCGGCTACGGCGTCTTCAACACCGCATACTCCCTGTACAGCTTCGCCTGGGCGTTCCTATTCGGCGGGCTCTTCGAGGGGCTCATAAAGTACGGCTCGGAGTACCTAGTCAGCGACAGGTGGAGCCTCTCCTCCCTCTTCTCTACCTCCCTCAGGTACCTCACAGGAATAGGGATCGTCATATTTCTGCTTCTCTTCGCCCTGTCATTCAATATATCCAACCCCTCTTGGAGGATCACGGTCCTATCCATCGCCTTTTCCTTCCTCTTCTCGGGGACGAAGGATGCTCTGTCTTCGTTAATAGGGTCCCTCCACCAGAACGACCAACTCTCCATCATAAACGCAAGCAGGTCTGTCGTCGTCCTGCTCTCGGGCATCGCCTTCGTGGCTCTCAGTTTCCCGCCCGTACTCCTTCCAGCACTCCTCGTGATAGCAACAGTCTGGCAGCTAATGCTCTCCGTCTATTTCCTTAGGTCCCGCCTGAACAAGATCCTCTCATTCGACCTCAAATCACTCATATTTGGGAACAGGGAATTCGGCATGGAGGGAGAAATCATGGAGTTCACCCACGTCTTCGTATTCGGCTTCTTCGTCTCCCTAGGCATAACAGCCTTCAACATCATGAAGAGCCTCGACATAGTTGTGATCAAGTTTTTCTACGACTACACAAAGGTCGGCGTTTACAGCGTGGCTGACACCATATCGAGCATCCTGTTCTACATGACCTCCTTCTCGTTGCCAGTAATCTCTTCGATCTCGGACGCCTACGCCAAGAGGGACGAGAGGCTGATGGGGGAGAACGTGGGGGTAGCGGTGAAGTACCCGCTGCTCATAGGCGTGCCCCTGACGCTGATCATCCTTTTCATGGCGAGGCCCATCGTCTTAGGGGTCTACGGGAGCGCCTTCGAAGGTGCCGTGGAGCCGCTTCAGATACTCATAGTGGGCACATTCATGCTCATGCTTGGATACACCCTCTCCTCGATCCTCATAGGGATAGGCAGATCGAAGCTCTCGGGCGCGCTGATGGCAGCGGCGGCGGTGCAGTACGTTGTCTCCGTGTTCGTCCTTACACCCCTCTACGGATTGACGGGCGCAGCCCTGTCCCTCACCCTGACGGGGTTCACCTCCCTCCTGCTGGTGCCCTACTTCATACGGAGGAACCTCAAGGTGTCTGTCTTCTCGGGGGTCCCCAAGGTCCTTCTCTCCGCGTCCGTGATGGCCCTCGTTCTTTACATCACCCCCCACTCCAACCCCCTGATCATATCCCTAGGGATGGTCGCGGGCGTAGCGGTCTTCGTCATGATTCTGTATCTGCTCGGGTACCTGACCAAGGAAGACCTCCAGATGATCAGGATCGCCGGGGGGAGCTTCAGGAGAAAAGGGTCTTAGAAGAGGATCGTCATCGAATCGGGATGGTTGGATCGACTGATTTTCATTGGATTATTCAATCGAATTATTTTTTAATTGATTAACATGATCAGGGAAGCTCATTAGACCACTATTCTAACTGTACTTATCTTCATCATGGTTTGAACTTGATCGATCCGCGAGATGATTTGGGCTCCTTTTGTGGAAGTCTCTTAAATAAAGTTTAAATTCGACCTCTCGGCCATGTTAAATGATCGGATCAGAACTACATACAGCCCAGGAGTTTTTAGTCTTGGCTACTAAGAACTGCTATCC
>CAYGAH010000169.1:0-5580 GCA_964347685.1 uncultured Candidatus Bathyarchaeia archaeon
TCCCCTAGCCTCTCGACGGTTACGTCCATCCTCACCCTTATGGGGAGCCCTCCCCCTTCCTTCAGGTCGAGCAGAGCCCTGATCTGGGGGCCGTCCACCATGTCGTATACGCATGTGAGGCCGGAGGCGGCGTTCGCCTTGAGAATCCTCCTCGCGCCCTCTGCGGCCTCCTCCCTTGTGGGCTCTTGGGGCTCTGGTAGGAGGACGTCCCTCGCCTTCTCGTGGAGGCCCCCCGTGAGCTCCCCGGTCTCCGGGTCCCTCTCGAAGACCCCTCCGACGGGGTCAGGGGTATCCCTGGTGACCCCCGCCCTCTCGAAGGCGGCGCTGTTGGCGACTGAGTAGTGGCCCCCGACAGTCGAGACCAGGACTGGGTGGCGGGGAGCGGCCTCGTCGAGCTCCAGGCGGTTGGGGTGGCGCTTCTCTTCGAGTTTCGAGTCGTCCTCCCCGACGCCTATTATCCAACCGCTCTCGGGGGTGGCCCTCGCCTTCTCAGCGATCTTTGCCTGGAGGTCGGCTATGGACCTGACGCCTGCCTCCTCGCTCAGGTTCACGGCCCCCGCCATCTCCGCCATGCCCACCGCCACCATGTGGCAGTGGGAGTCGATGAGCCCGGGGACGACGGTCCTTCCCCCGAGGTCGATGACCTCGGTGCCCTCCCCCATCAGGGGCTCCACATCGCCTTTGGTCCCCACGGCGACGATCCTCCCGGACTTTGAGGCGACGGCCTCAGCGACGGTCCCACCCCCGTCCATGGTGACTATCTTGCCGTTGATCAGAACCAGGTCTGCGTACATTCCCAGAACCTTGGGGTCTAATATGCCCGGATGGGTTTATAAAAGGACCAATCCGATTGTGGCTCCCGTCTTTAAAGGGGCGGCCCTCCAAATTGACGCTGCGTCCCTGGCCTAGGCTTCTCTAACCTTTAGCGTAAGAGGCGAAGGGTGAAAAGGCAGGCGTCATTTTTTGGTCTTCGCCTTGGGCTGGGTCATGATCTTGACCACGTCCCTGTGCCTCAGGTGGTACCCCTTTGGGAGGCGTGTCCCTGTCCTAGCGTCTATTGCTAGGATGTAGCGCTCCGCCAGGCTAGTATGTACCTCCCTGGCGAGGTCCAGGGGGGTAGATCCGTCTGGCATCAGGTAGACGTCGGGGAGGACGTTCCCGTGGTGGTCAGAGTACCTGGACTCGTCGCCCACCGGGTAGACCATGTTCGTCTTGAGGAGCTTGAATACCACGGTGTTGAGGGCCTGCTGTATCCCCGTCCTCATCCACTTCGCCATCACCCTCTGCTCCACGTAGTCAAGGGCCCTCTCCTGCTCCGGGGTGAGAGAGGCGTCCTCCGCTATCCTGAACTTCTCCTGCCCAGGCGTGTATTGCAGGAGCCCCATCCTCTCCGCCCTCCTCAGGGCGAGCTCCGCCTCGGCGGAGCATGCCGCGACGAGACTGCGGCTGAAGTAATCCGTCAGCATCTCAAGGTTCTCCTCTGCGGTGAACAGGTCCATCTTGTTGGCGATTATTATGCTGGGCTTTATGAGGGGCAGCAGGTCTCCCGCGAACCGCATAGCGTGTTTCAGGCGCCAACCCTTGTAGGGAACTTCTTCGAGCCCCGACTCCCTCAGGGCCTGGGCAACCTGGGGCAGCCCAGCCTTTATCCCTGAGAGGGTCTTGGTCATGGCCTCCTCCAGGGAGGATGCAGCCGCCTCCCTGACTATCTGCTGCCTGTTGTGCCTGACTATCTCGGCTATCCAACGCTCCACCTCCGTCTCTATGTCAAGGACGTCCTGCACGGGGTTGCCGCTCCCAGGCTGGGATATGTTCCCCTCCGCGTCCACGGATCCCGACGCGTCCACGACGTGGATGAGGGCATCTGCCTGCCCTATTATTGAGAGGAAACGGTTTCCGAGCCCCCTGCCGGCCCAGGCGTCCTTGACCAGCCCGGGGACGTCGATTATCCTGACGGGGGCGTACCTCCACCCGTCTATGCAAGCGGAGTTCAGGGGGTTGTCCTTTACGCCGAGCTCCTTACAAACGCAGGCGTCGCAGACGTAGGCCGTCCCCATGTTGGGCTCCTTCGTGGTGAATGGGTAGTTGGATATCTCTGCGTTGAGGAGGGTGGCGGCGTTGAAAAGGGTGGTCTTCCCCACGTTCGTCTTGCCGATGATGACGATGGTCAGCAAGCAGGCTCCACCGATCAAATATGTACGCATGAAACAATAAGAGGGCTGCGATCGTCAACGGCGAGGAACTAGTGTATATCTGCGTCCATGCCTGTTTGCGCCTGCAGCCGGGTGAGAGGGACCACCGATCCCTGGTTTTAGGGGGCGCAAACCTTTTATATCCTCGAGCCGGGTCAAATTAACACCCAGTTTAGGAGGCATGAGTGTGTATCACTCGGACTGGACAGGAAGATCCTCCTGACGGAGGACAAGATACCCAAGAATTGGTACTGTATTCTACCCGACCTGCCCGCGCCCCTCCAACCAATCCTTGACCCGAGGACCCTCGAGCCTGTGGACCCCAAGGCGCTCGAGGCCATCTTCCCCAAGGAGCTTCTGAGGCAGGAGGCCAGCCAGGAGAGGTTCGTACAGATACCCGAAGAGGTACGGGACGTTTACCGTCTCTGGAGACCCACCCCCATGTACAGGGCTAGGGGCCTCGAGGAGGCCCTGAAGACCCCTGCGAGGATATACTACAAGTACGAGGGGGTCAGCCCCCCTGGGAGCCACAAGCCCAACACCGCCGTGGCGCAGGCCTACTACAACATGAAGGAGGGCACCGAGAAGCTGACCACAGAGACCGGCGCAGGACAGTGGGGAAGCTCGCTCGCATTCGGCGGCGCCTTCTTCGGCATCGACGTCGAGGTCTACATGGTGCGCATCAGCTACGAGCAGAAGCCCTACAGGAGGGTGATGATGCAGCTCTACGGGGCCGAAGTCTACCCCAGCCCCAGCGACAGGACCGAGGCTGGGAGGAAGATACTCGCAGAGGACCCTGACAGCACAGGCAGCCTGGGAATCGCCATCAGCGAGGCCGTGGAGGCCTGCCTTGCCGACGAGAACGCCAAGTACAGCCTGGGGAGCGTCCTCAACCACGTTCTGATGCACCAGACAGTCATAGGGCAGGAGGCAAAGGAGCAGCTTGCCATGGCAGAGGAGTACCCCGACCAGGTCATCGGGTGCGTCGGCGGAGGAAGCAGCTTCGCGGGCCTCTTCGAGCCCTTCTACCACGACAAGGTCAAGGGGAAGGCGCCAAAGGAGGTGGAGTTCACGGCCGTAGAGTCCACCGCGTGCCCGAGCATCTCCGGCGGCGAGTACCTATACGACCACGGAGACACGGGGCGCATCATACCCCTGGTGCTAATGCACACCCTGGGCCACGACTTCGTCCCGGACCCCATCCACGCCGGCGGCCTCAGGTACCACGGCATGGCCCCCACCATCAGCCTTATGGCGCACGAGGGGGAGGTCGGGGTCAAAGCCTACAACCAGGTTGAGGCCTTCGAGGCGGCGGCCCTCTTCACCAGGACAGAGGGGATCGTCCCCGCGCCCGAGCCCTCCCACGCCGTCAAGGCGGTAGTGGACGAGGCCGTCCGCTGCAGGGAGACCGGCGAGGAGAAGACGCTTCTCTTCCTTCTCTGCGGCCACGGCCACTTCGACATGAAGGCCTATGACGACTACCTCTCTGGGAGGCTGAGGCCATTCGAGCTGCCAAGGGAGAGGATAGACGAGTCCCTGAACCGGCTGAAGGGAATGTACCCGGCTCTGAACAGGCGAGGAGGCGGCTGAGACGCAGGACCTGAAGGTCGTGGTGAAGGAGATAAGGGGCCACTGCGACACCATAGAGGAGGGCGCCTACTTCGTGGTGAGGGGAGGGAAGATATTCATACCCGAGGGCCACTTCTGCTACTGGGCCCTGAACAGCATCCTCCCCCTCCTCCCCGCGAAGCAGAGGAGGCTGGACGAGCCCGACGACTGGATGCCCAGGACCTGGGAGGTGGAGTGCCCCGACCCCAAGGGCCAGGTGATCATGCAGATAGTCCCCATAGAACCCGAGTGAAGGGGAACCTCCGACACATCAAACCCATTTTTATGGAGAGCAGATTTTAGTGCTCCGAAAAGGCGACTAGGCCTGAACAGAACACCTATAACTTGCTTAGTCCATCCAGCCCTCCGCGGATAGGAGCTCCGCAAGGCTTATGGCGCCCCCGGCTGCGCCCCTGATGGTGTTGTGCCCCAGCACAACGAACCGTAGGGACCTCTCGTCCACGCCGTGCCTCACCCTTCCGACTGAGACGCTCATCCCCGGGACGGAGCCGGCCATCCTGTCGAGCCTCGTCTGGGGCCTGTCCTCCTCCTCCCTGAGGATTATGGGGTCCTCTGGCGATGTGGGCAGCCTCAGCTCCTGGGCCCTCCCCCTGAACCCCCTGAAGGCCTCCCTCACCTCATCAAGGTTGATCTTCTCCTCGGCCTCGATATAGACCGCCTCGAGGTGGCCGTCGACGACCGGAACCCTGTTGCAGGAAGCGGCTACGGCGAAGGGGGCGTTCCTGACTACGTCCCCCTCCAGGCTTCCAAGGACCTTCAGGGTCTCCGTCTGCATCTTCTCCTCCTCCCCGCCTATGTGGGGGATCACGTTCCCCAAGATGTCCAGGGAAGGGAGGCCAGGGTAGCCGGCGCCTGAGACGGCCTGCATGGTCGTGACGAAAACCTTCCTGATCCTCAGGGCCTCTTGGAGGGGCTTCAGAGCCATAACGAAGTTGATGGTGGAGCAGTTGGGGTCGGTGGCTATGAAGCCACCCCACCCCCTTTCCCTGCGCTGTGGTCCTATCAGCCCGATGTGGTCGGGGTTGACCTCCGGCACGACCAGGGGAACGTCGGCCTCCATCCTGTATGCGCTTGCGTTGCTAACGACGGGGATGCCCGCCCCAGCGAACGCGGGCTCCACATCCCTGGCGACGTCCGAGGGGAGGGCGGAGAAGACGAAGTCCAAGTCCAGCCCCTTGGGCGTGGAGGGCCTGACTGTCAGCTCCCTCAGCTTCACCGGAACCCCGTCCGGGAGAAGCCAGTTGACGGCATCCCCGTAGGCCTTCCCCGTCGAGGACCCCCCTATGAGTTCAGTGACCTCGTACCAGGGGTGATCCCTGAGCATGTGGCAAATCCTCTGGCCGACCGCCCCAGTCGCACCAAGAACGCCGACCCTCTTCTTACCCATCCCGACCCCCCATGAGCGCCTCTTCGACCACCTTCCTTGCCTCCGAAGTCTCATCCCAGTCCACAAGGATGCCCAGGTACAGGTTTCCTGTGAAAATCCCGTGGACCTTCACGCCACGGTCACCCAGCGATCCCTTTATGGAATGCAGCGCCGATGGGACGTCGGAGAGAAGCCTCCCCCTAAGGCTCATGAAGGCAAGCCCCTCGGCCGTGGAGACGGCTTTCAGGCCTCCTCCGGCCTCCAAGAGGTGGTGCACCGAGCCAAGCACCTCTGGGGCCGGTCCGTCGACGACTAGGACCATCGATCGGTCCACCCCCTTGAAGGCTAGGCTCCTCCCTCCTCCCCCACCGACCGCGCCCAACACCTCCGCCA
>CAYGAH010000170.1:0-3893 GCA_964347685.1 uncultured Candidatus Bathyarchaeia archaeon
GAAGCGAGGAGGAGGGGGATACCCACAAGGGTAGTACACGGCTCCTCCATACTCACGGCAGTAGCCGAGGCCGGCCTATCCCTCTACAAGTTCGGCCGAACCGTCACCCTACCCCTCCCGGAGAAGGGGCCCGCAGACACCGTCCTCACCGCCCTGGAGGGCAACCTGGAGCAGGGCCTCCACACCCTGATCCTCCTGGACCTGGACACGGAGGAGGGAAGGTTCATCACAGTCACCCAGGCCATCCTGAGGCTGCTGGAGGCCGACAGGCCAGAGACCTTCGGGCCCAGCACCCTCGTCGTCGGCGTCGCAAGGCTCGGCTGGAGTGAACCCGTCATCAAGGCCGGAAGGGCGTCAGAAATCGCGGAGATAGAATTCGGGGGGCCTCCGTAAGCTCTCATCGTCCATGGGCGCCTCCACTTCCTCGAGGAGGAGGCCCTCAGGGTCATCGCGGGGTGCCCGGAGGAGGCCATGAGGGGCAGGGTGGCCGGGGGAGAGCTTGACAGGCTGATAGAGAAATATTCAAGGGGTTGCAGGAAGGTTCTTGACAGGATGGAGCTGGGGCGGTTGCCGAGGGAGGTAGGGGAATCCCAGGTGAGGGAGCTCCTGGACCACGCTGAGAGGTACCTGAGCGACGCCATGTACTACGCCGGGGACAGGAAGGCGACGGCCCTCGCCTCCGTAAGCTACGCAGAGGGGGTCCTGGACGCCCTGAAGCTCCTGAGCCTCGTGGATTTCGAGTGGTGAGACGGATGAAGACTGTTCTCGCCTCAGGGGTCTTCGACCTCCTCCACTACGGCCACATCAGGTTCCTTGAGGAGGCGAAGAGGCTCGGCGGCCCAGGCGCGAGGCTCGTAGTCATCGTGGCCAGGGACGAGACCGTGAGGACGCTTAAGGGGAGGGACCCCGTCATCCCCGAGGACCAGCGAAGGGCCCTTGTTGAGGCCCTCAAGGTGGTGGACGTAGCCCTCCTGGGATACGAGGAGATGGACATGGGGTCCGTCATAGAGGAGATAAAGCCAGACATCATCGCCTTGGGCCACGACCAGGGGGACATAGAGGAGGAGGTCATGAGGACAAAGCGGGAGAAGGGCCTGGACATAAGGGTAGTCAGGGTGGGCCGCTTCGGCGCGGAGGACCTCAACAGCTCCTCGAAGATCAAGAGGAAGATAGTCGAGGGCTGGAGAAGAAGGCCCTGACCCTGTCCCCGTCCTTTAACCCGAAGTGCCTCCGCAGGTAGACAGGGCTTATGATCTCCAGGACTGTGGGGTCGTGGCTCGTCCTGTCGGCGACGATTAGGGCTCCCTCGACCTCCCCGTTGAGCATCAGGGGGTAGCATGTGGCAGCGCCGAAGGCCCTCTCCTCCTCCTTGAATCCCTCGAGGCGAACCCCCTCCATCCTCTCGAGGCGCTTCCTCAAGCCCATGTCCTCGTCCCTTATCCTTATGTTCAGGGTGCCTGGGAAGGGGTCGAAGCCAAGCTTCTCCTCAATCTGGCCCCTGTACCCCTCCTTCGAGATGTAGTAGGCGCCCTCGAACAGGCCGCTCACCACCTCCCCCTCGATGGCGAGGGGCTCCTCCTCGGCCCCCTCTATGTGCATCCTCAGGTCTCGGAGGACGTCGTTCAGGGCCCCCATCCCATCCTCCGTCAAGCTCACGAGGCTCCCGGAGGGGTCGATCCGCCTCGCTATCAACCCCTCCTCCTCAAGGATCTGGAGGTGCCTCGAGGCCGACTGCTGGGAGCCTTCAATCACCCTGGATAGCTCCGTCGTGGAGACCCTGACGGGCATCCTTCCCGCGCCCAGCCTCAGGAGGGCGTAAAGGGTGAACCAGAGGTGGGGCTTTATCCTCGACATTTCTACCAAAAAATGGGTAAGCCCTTATTTAATACTTATTATTGGGTAGATACCAGTAAAGTAGTAAAATCGAGGTTAGCCTTTAGCGACCGCCACGGGAACGGACATCATAACCTTCCTCCCAATGCCCAGGCGGTGGCTCACCTCGGCGACCCTGTGGATGTCCTTGTAGCTTTCGGGGCTCTCCTCCTCCACCACCCTCCCACTCGCAGCCCTCACAACGACGCCCCTCCTCTTCAGGCCTGCGACTATCTGGCTGGCGGAGTACCTCTTCCTCGCCCCGGTCCTGGACATAACCCTCCCGGCACCGTGGGCAGTGCTCGCGAAGGAGAGCTCCTCCCCCTTCTCCGTACCCACTAGGAGGTAGCTGGCGGTCCCCATCGTCCCCACGAGGAGGACGGGCTGGCCTGTGCCCTTGTAGTCTGCGGGGAGGTCTGCCCTTCCCGGACCGAAGGCCCTTGAGGCTCCCTTCCTGTGGACCACGGTCTCGACCCGCTTACCGCCGACGGTGTGCTCTTCCCTCTTCGCGGTGTTGTGGGTCATCCCGTAGACCAGCCTAATCCCCATGTCTTCTGCGCTGCTGTTGAAGGTCTCCTCGAAGGCCCTGCGGACTTGGTGCATTATTATGTGGCGGTTGATGAACGCCCAGTTGACGGCGCAGCTCATTGCCTGGTAGTAGTCCTCCGCCTCCCTGCTGCTAAGGGGGGCGCATCCCAGCTCCTTGGCCGGGAGCCTTATTTTTTACCTGCTCACGGCCCTGTCCATCACCCTGATGTAGTCGGTGGCTATCTGGTGGCCGAACCCCCTGGAACCCGTGTGGATCCATGCCACTATCTGGTCGGGACCAGTGATCCCGAAGGTCTCGGCGGTGCCCCCGTCGTAGATTTCCTTGACCCTGGCTATCTCCAGGAAGTGGTTCCCCGCACCCAGGGTGCCCAGCTGTGTGGAGCCCCTCTTCTTAGCCCTTGGGGAGACCTTGTCGGGGTTCGCCTCGTCCATGCACCCCCCCTCCTCGAGGTGCTCGGAGTCCCCCTCCCATCCGTAGCCCCTCCCTATGGCCCAGTCCACGCCCTCCGAGACCGCCTTATCGAGCTCCTGGGTGGATAGGTGGAGCTTGCTCCCGACGCCGACTCCGCACGGCACCAGCTTGAATATTCGGTCTATGAGCTCCTCTGCCCTCGGCTTCACCTCCTCGTATGTCAAGTCGGTACGCATGAGCCTGACCCCGCAGTTGATGTCGTAGCCTACCCCTCCCGGGGTGATGATACCCTCGTCTGCGTCGAAGGCCGCGACCCCCCCTATCGGGAAGCCGTACCCCTGGTGGCCGTCTGGGAGGGTTATCGCGTACTTGAGGATGCCCGGGAGCTGGGTTATGTTGACACACTGGGTGAGGGTCTCGTCCCTCCTCATCATGTCAAGTAGCTCCTCGTCCGCGTAGATCCTGGCGGGCACATTCATGTTGCGCTGGAAGGCTATTGGGACCTCCCAGGTGTAGTCGTCGATCCTGTCAAGAGGAAAATTCATTGCTATCACCCCGTATTTTTTGGGTGGATTTAAAAACCTTTTTGGGCCCATATGCCAATAGAGGCGCTCGCTTTGAGGTGGAGGATAGTAAAGAGGGTTCCCCTCAGCGATGTCTACGACAGGGTAGCCGAGCTGGAGGACAAGTACGGGGGGAGCCTATCAGCCCTCACGGAGGAGTTCGTCTCTGGCCACATGGACAGGGAGAGGTTCGAGGACTACGTCGAGTGGACCGGGATGATGCACGCCCTGAGGGCCTATGGGGAGGGAGAGGACTACGACTACTACGCGGAGGAGGAGCTGGAGCTGAGCAGGGAAGAGTCATCGAAGTTGACGCCCCGAAGGCTTGAGCTCCTTGATCAGCTCTCGGGCCTAAGGGCCGGTTCCATCAACGACCTCGCCTTCAAGGTGGGGAGGGACGTGAAGAACGTCTACGGCGACCTGAAGGCCCTGGAGGGGCTGGGTTTCGTAAGGCTGGTGAGGGAGGGTAGGAGCCTCGTGCCTGAACTCGTCGTCCA
>CAYGAH010000171.1:0-2097 GCA_964347685.1 uncultured Candidatus Bathyarchaeia archaeon
CCTCCCTGACCAACTCGTTGTAGACCTCGCATGCCCTTCCAGTCTTCTCCGCCCTGAGGGCGATCCCCCTCTCGGACAGGGCCCTCTCCACGTCCTCCCCCACCCTCATCCGGCCTAGGTAGCCCTTACCCACTACGAGGACCTCAGGCTCCGCAGCGAGGGCTTCTCCCAGGTCCCCGAGGCCCAGCCTGTGCCCCTCCTCCCTCCACCAGCCGCCCTCGACCCTGTCTGGGAGTATGATGAGGTCCCTCGTGTACTCGACGCCGTCCACGACGATCCTCCCGAACCTGTAAGAGTCTATCATCTGCTAGAGTCTCTCCCCTCCCCCAATAATGCTTTCCTAGAAATTTGAGGGATGGAGGTATGGCAGCCTGTGCAGGGACTAATGCCAGCAAGTGAAGCTAGAGCGCTATTCGTCTTGTAGGTTCGATGCCCTCTTCTCCCGGTACTCCTTCAGCTTATCGTCGAGCCCCGGCTCGACGAGGGCCAGTATCCGGATAGCGAGGAGGGCCGCGTTCTTCGAGGCGTCTATTCCGACAGTTGCGACGGGGACGCCCGTGGGCATCTGGGCGATGGAGAGGAGGGCGTCCAGGCCCCCGAGCCTCACCTCCCTGGGCACCCCTATGACGGGCCTCGTGGTGTGGGCGGCTATGAACCCCGGGAGGGCCGCTGAGAGGCCCGCGACGGCTATGAAGACCTCGGCTTCTGAAGCTTCTATGTACCGGGCTAGTTCCTCGGGGTTCTTGTGGGCTGACAGGACTCTGACCTCGTGGTCCACCCCGAACTCCCTAAGGATGGAGGCGGTCTCTTCGGCGAGCCCCCTGTCCGATCGGCTCCCCATGACCACTGAGACGCGAGCCATTCCGATCCAACCGGGTTTGCTAACGGGATGGGGCTCTGGGCTTAACTAATTATCGGTCCCCGAGAGGGCCTCGACGTACCTCCTCATCCCCTCCATGGCTTGCCCTACCTCCTCAGGGCCCATAGCCCCCCTCTCCGTAACTATGGATGTGACCAGCCGGGCCGGCGTCACCTCAAACAATAGGTTCCTGACCTCCACCCCAGGGACCTCGGCGAACTCGCCGGGCTCCCCCTCCTCGATGACCGGCTTCCTCCCTAGGAGGCTCATGACGTCGAACTTTGCTGTGGTGCAGACCACGTAGAGGGGGACTCCCTCGTCTGCTGCGGCGAGGGCCAGCAGTCTGGTCCCCACCTTGTTTACTATGGAGCCGTCTGCGAGGACGCCGTCGGCGCCCACCAGGGCCGCGTCCGCCTCTCCTATGAAGCTGGCGATGGCGGCGTCGGCTATTAAGGTGACCCTGAGGCCTCCCTCGGCCAGCTCCCTCGCCAGCCTAACGCCCTCCGAGAGGGGCTTTGACTCCGGGGTGATGACCCTGACCTCGGGCTTCCCTTTGAGGGCTTCCCGGACGGTTGAGCTGTAGCTGAAGGTCATGACTGTCTCAGCGCCCCTTAGGACCTCTATGGCGTTCTCGACGGCCCTCCTCTTGTCCGCCTCTGATGCCTCTTTGAGTTCAGAGACCTTCCGGGCTGCGGTTCGCCTGAGCTCCTCGAGGGGGACCCTGACGTTCCGGAGTTCGTAGAGGAGCCTAGAGACCTTGTTTGTGATGGGGGCCATGCTTGGCCTCGATCCTGAGAGCTTCCTGGCGGTCTCCCCGAGGAGGGCCGTCAGCTCCTCGGCGTCCCCCGCCTGGGCCTCCATCGCCGCCTCACCCATGACCCTTAGGGCCTCTTCCGAGAGCCAGTCTGCCCCGTGGTTCCTGTCCCCGGCTATCTCCCTGATCCTACTTTCGATGTTGGGATTTCTCACGGACTTTACTATGGTCTTTGGGGCTATGTTTATTTCGTGTCTTGGGCGATCTGTTTTGTGGTGTGAGGCTTGGATAGGGTCGAGATCGTCTGCGTGGGGAACGAGCTCCTAATAGGGAGGACCCTGAACACCAACGAGTACTGGCTCGCAAGGAGGGCCACGACCCTGGGATTCCAGGTGAGCAGGATAACGACGGTGGGGGACGACCTTGGGGCCATAGAGGCGGCTCTGAGGGAGGCCCTGGCCAGGGGGCCTAGGTTCGTCCTAGT
>CAYGAH010000172.1:0-2202 GCA_964347685.1 uncultured Candidatus Bathyarchaeia archaeon
GATAAAGCAGATCGTGGAGGAGAGGAACGGCGAGACGATCGCCGACGTGGACAACGTCCAGATCATAAAGAAGGAGGGGAAGAGCCTCGAGGAGACAGAGCTCATAAGGGGCATAATCATAGACAAGGAGGTCGTCCACGCGGGCATGCCCAAGAAGATCAAGGAAGCCAAGATAGCCCTCGTCGATTCGCCCCTAGAGGTGGAGAAGACGGAGTTCGACGCAGAGATCCGCATCCGCAGCCCAGACGCCATCAAGGCATTCCTCGACCAGGAGGGGGAGATGCTGAGGAAGATGGTGGACAGGGTCGTAGACAGCGGGGCGAACGTCCTCTTCGCCCAGAAGGGAATCGACGACATGGCCCAGCACTTCCTGGCCAAGGAGGGGGTCATGGCGGCGAGGCGTGTCAAGAAGAGCGACATGGAGAAGCTGGCGAAGGCCACGGGCGGCAGGGTTGTCTCGAACCTGGCTGACCTGAAGCCCTCAGACCTCGGCAGCTGCGGCCTAGTGGAGGAGAGGAAGGTGGGCAACGACAAGATGATCTTCGTCGAGGAGTGCAAGGACCCCCAGGCCGTGGCCATCTTCATAAGGGCCGGGCTGGAAAGGATGATAGACGAGGCGGAGAGGTCCATAAACGACGCCCTATACGTCGTAAGCGACGTTGCTGAGATGCCCAAGATGGTTCCCGGGGGCGGCTCGATAGAGATGGAGCTCGCCAAGGAGGTGCGAAGCTACGCCAGGCAGGTCGGTGGGAGGGAGCAGCTGGCTATAGAGGCCTTCAGCGACGCCCTAGAGGTGATCCCGAGGACCCTGGCGGAGAACGCCGGCCTGGACATCCTCGACACCATGGTTGCGATAAAGGCGGCCCACGAGAAGGAGGGGGGCTTCAGCATGGGGGTAAACGTCTTCGAGGGGGGCGTAGCCGACATGATGGAGAAGGGGGTCGTGGAGCCAATGGTGGTGAAGCTCCAGGCAATAAAGTCGAGCGTCGAGGTAGCCTCTATGATCCTGAGGATAGACGACGTGGTCGCCGCGGCCTCCTCGAAGGGCGCAGGGGGACCGGGCGGCGGACCCGGAGAGATGCCTGAGACGGAAGAAGAGTAGCCCCAGATCCCTTATTTGTTCTCCCTTTTCTTCAGGCCTCATCTTTCTAGCAAATTTTAACAGGTGTTCGTAGCCTTTAGTGTTCGATATGGTATGTTGAGGACAAACAGGGACAGGCTCGTAAAGGTGTCAGTCGTAGGGGAGGTCGTAAGCCCCGTGGTTGGCGAAGCCATATACAAGGTGAGCGCCGATGGGGAGCCCGTCATCCTTCCAGGGGTGGGGGGAATAACCTACAACATAAGGGTGGGAGACCTGGCCACGGGCTAGATGGCAGACCACGTTGAGCCCGGCGTGAGCCTTGAGAACAGGGTCTCAGACTCGAGGATGCCCCAGGCCCAGAGCAGGGCTCTCAACGTTCTGAGCTGCGTGGGCAACGAGGCCCTCGTCGTCAAGGGGGATGCCAAGGGTGAGAGGGGAGTTGTCGTTGGGAAGCACGGGGGCATAGAGCACGTGATGGTGGACTTCCAGCCCGAGGTGATGGAGAGGCTTGTCATCGAGGACAGGGTGATGGTGAGGGCCTACGGCGTCGGCCTGAAGCTCCTGGAGATCCCCGAGGTGAAGGTGTTCAACACCGACCCCGGCTTCCTAGACGCTTTAGACCCTAGGATCGCCGACGGGAAGCTTGAGGTGCCTGTCACCCACGAGGTGCCCGCAGCCATAATGGGCTCTGGGCTTGGGAGGAGCCACGTCGCATCGGGGGACTACGACATCACCATGTTCTGCGAGGGGACGGTGGAGGAGTACGGCCTCGGGGACCTCCGCTTCGGGGATCTGGTGGCGATAACCGATGCCGATCATAGCTTCGGGAGGATCTACAGGAGGGGCTCCATGAGCGTGGGGATAGTCACCCACAGCAACTGCGTCACAGCGGGTCACGGCCCGGGCGTCACCACACTGTTCACTTCCAAGACCGGCGCTATAAGACCCGTTATGGATCCCGACGCGAACATAGCGAAGATACTGAGGCTTAGGGACGACCTATAGCCTCTTCCCCCTTTATTAGAATTTTTTATTTTGGGCATCTTGTATTGTGTTTAGCCCTGTGCTCCCGTCGTCTAGTCCGGTCAAGGATACGGGCCTCTCGAGCCTGTGATCCCGGG
>CAYGAH010000173.1:0-1752 GCA_964347685.1 uncultured Candidatus Bathyarchaeia archaeon
AGGCCCCCTCCGCCAAGGTCTGTTATTCCAGAGCCCAGCCTCTCCTCGCTGACCTGCTTCACCGCCCTCTTTATCTTCTCCTCCTCTATGGGGTTCGCTATCTGGACAGCGGGCCTGGACAACTCCTCGGAGTCCTCCGTTAGCTCCGCAGAGGCGAAGGTCACCCCGTGGATTCCGTCCCTCCCGGTGCGGCCCCCGGCTAGGACTATCCTGTCTCCTGGCTTCACATCCCTGACGTACCGGTCCTTCCTGAGGACGCCCACGCACCCGGCGTAGACGACCACGTTCCCAGTGTAGTCCTCGTCGAAGACCGTCGCCCCGTTCACAGTGGGAATACCTATGCTGTTCCCGTAGCTCCCTATGCCGTCGACGACCCCCCTAAAGAGGTACAGGGGGTGCTTCACACCCTCAGGCAGCCCCTCGTACGGGTGATCTAGGGGGCCGAAGCAGAGGACGTCAGTGCATGCGACCGGGTCCGCCCAGACCCCCAGGATGTCCCTTATGACGCCCCCGAGGCCCGTGGCTGCCCCCCCGAAGGGCTCTATGGCGGAGGGGTGGTTGTGGGTCTCCACCTTTATGGCTACGGCGTAGTCGTCCACGAGGTCAACGATGCCAGCGTTGTCCTCGAACACGCTGTAGCACCAGCCGGGCTCAAGCTCATCCACGACCCTCCGGATGTAAGTCTTTAATAGCCCGTCCACGGCCCCCTCGGGCGTCTCTATGAGGCCCTTGAATGTCTTGTGGCTGCAGTGCTCGCTAAGGGTCTGGTCGTACGTCTGGAGCTCCACGTCCGTGGCCCTCCTCTCCCTGACGGTGTAGTGGTCCCTGACGTACCTGAGCTCCTCCATCGTGAGGCCCAGCCCGAGGGCTTGGGCCACCTCCCCGAGGTCCTCGTCTTTGGCGTTGAGGAGGTCCACCGTGTGGAGCTCGAAGGGGTGGGGACCCCGGGATATCCTGCTCATGCCATCTCCCTTATCTCGAACCTGTAGTCGTCCTTTGTCGGGTTTGTTAGGAGCCTCCTGCACATCTCCTCTGCCAGCCCCTCTGCCTCCCCGAGGCTCCCCGCCTCGAAGCTGACCTCGTAGGCCTTGCTGGTCCTCACCTCTGAGACCCCGTACCCAAGCCCCCTGAGGGCCTGGGCGGTTGTCTCCCCCTCAGGGTCCGAGTAGCCGGACTTGAGGGTCACGTAGACGAAGGCTTTGAACATCACTTCTCGACTCTCCATCAGATCCGTGGGACGCCTGATATACCATGGGGATCGGACGCCCCGCATCTGATAATCGTTTAAGTTAAAATTTAAAAGTTTTTCAAACCACATTAACATATTTGTTTAAAGTCATTTGGGGGCTCCACGCTGCTCCCTAGCGTTTCCTCTACACAGAAATGGGGGGATGGGGGCAGGCTCTAGCCGCTCACCATCATGATGGTAATGATCAGCCCATAGATGACCGGTCCTTCACCGAGAGCGACGAACAAGAGGGACCAGATAGACAGCTCTAGCTTCGTGCGTCAGCATCTCTGAGCAGGCCTTCGCCGCCACCATGAAGCCAAGGGCAGCCGTGAAGCACCCCTTGAACTCCTCGGGCGTCAGGGCCTTGATGGACCCTACCCTCGCCTCCAGGGCCAGATACTACTACCGCAGCTGGGCCCTCTCCGCCTCGATCCCGGATATATCCTTTAGCAAGTCCTCCCTCCTCTCACCGTACTCCTCGTTGAGTTCCTCGATGGACGACCGCAGCTCCTCGAGAAGGA
>CAYGAH010000174.1:0-2055 GCA_964347685.1 uncultured Candidatus Bathyarchaeia archaeon
TTACCCTTCCAGACGGTTCCCACAGGGCTGGAGGTGGTCGATGCGAACATCGGGGTGCTGCTGCTCCTCTGGATCCCCGTGTTCATGTAGGCCTCGTTGTCGTAGCATACCCACATGAACGACTCGCCGCGCTCCGCGGCCCCCGATATGGCCTGGAGGCCTATGTCCACCGTTCCACCGTCGCCGCTGAAGCTTGTCAGGTCTATCTTTTCCGCCTTCCCCTTCTTCCTGTAGGCCCTGTATATTCCCGTCTCGTAGCCGGCGGCCGCAGCGTAGTTGGCGAGCACCCATGGAACCCTGACCACTCCCCCGTAGTTTACGCCTGAGCAGCTTGGGGGGTTCACTATGACGGTGTTTGGCCCGAGGACCTTGAGGAGTTGCCTTATTATGATGCTCGAGCCGCAGCCCGCGCAGCCGTCGCTCCCGGGGTAGATTGGCTCCCCCCACTCAAGCTCGACGGAACTCCCCCCGGGGCTGAACTTATGCTCTACGAACTCGACCTCCTTCTCCAGCCTACCAGTCTCAGCGAGCCTCAGGACCTTCCTCCCCATAGCGTATAGGTCGTCTATGGGGATGTCCTCCCCGCCCATTCCGGTCACGAAGTTCATCACGGGAGGGTTCTCTTCCATGGAGTAAATCGCAGACTTGACGTCCGCGAAGGCCCCTCCGCCGCCTGTTCCGTGGAGCACCATCCTGTCAACGACGCCTATCGAGTCAACCTGCTCTGCGATCTCCCTAATCTCCTCCCTGGGGAAGGGCCTCATGAACCTGAGCTTGACGAGGCCTATCCTCTCTCCCTCCCCCCTCAGCCTGTCCACGGCCCTACGGGCTGCGGTGGTCATCGAGCCCATCGTCACGAGGACGGAGTCTGCTCCCTCGCACCTGTACTTCTCCACTAGGCCACCGTAGCTCCTCCCGAAGACCTTTCCGTAGTCATCGTCCACCTCCTTGATGACCCCCTTAGAGTCCTCCAGGACCTCCTCGTGGAGCCTGCGGTAGGTCGTGTGGAGGGCCGGGGGTATCCCCGCCGACGGCCACTTGTCGCTAACTGTGGGGTCCACTGGGAAGGGAGCGTCGTATGGGGGCAACCAGTCGTCCACCGCCTCCTGGTCTGGGAGGTAGACCCTCTCCTGGCTGTAGCTCAGGTAGAAACCGTCGAGGCTCAGCATGCTGGGCAGAAGCACCCTGTGGTCCTCGGCGACCTTGTAAAGCTGGAGGGCCATGTCCAGCACCTCCTGGTTGCTCTCTGCGAAGTTGACTATCCAGCCCAGGTTCATCTCGGGCATTATGTCCGAGTAGTCCGGCCCCAGGCTCAAGTACCACCCAAGGGTCATGTTCGCGACGCCCATCAGGATCGGCGTCCTGTAGGAGCTGGCCTGAGCCACCACCTCGTGCATGTAGGCCAGTCCCTCGCTGCAAGTGGCGGTGAATGTCCGGGCTCCGGCAAGGCTGGCTCCCACCGCCATCCCCATGCAGCTGTGCTCCCCCTCCGACTGGATGTACTCTGCGTCAAGCTCCCCGTTTGCTATGAAATCTGCAAGGTACTCGACTATCGTGGTCTGGGGGGTGATGGGGAAGACGGGTATCACCTCGACCCTGGCCAGGCGAACCCCGTGGGCGAGGGCCTTGTTCCCCGCCATCACGTCGAACTCTGACACCCTACTCCGCCTCCTTCTTCATCTCGATCGCTTTCTGCGGGCACTCGTTGGCGCACACGCCGCAGCCCTTGCAGAACCTCATGTCTATCTCTGGCCTCCCCCCCTCGTCAGCGACTATGGCCGCCTCGGGGCAGTACATGAGGCAGAGGCGGCAGCTGACGCACTTCTCGTAGTCGATTTCCGGGTAGTGGACCCTCCAGCTGGCGACGTCCTGCCCTCCCCTGTGGGTTCTGTCGTTGACCACCATCCCCTTAATCTCAGTCTCCTCTGTCTGTCTCAGCAACCATCCTCACCCCCTGAGGTTCTTCACCTCGACGGCCTCGTACCCGGCCCCGGCTGCCTCCTTGTTCACCTCTGCGAGTTTTCCGCTGAACCTCTTTTCCACCGCCTTCTGGAC
>CAYGAH010000175.1:0-5844 GCA_964347685.1 uncultured Candidatus Bathyarchaeia archaeon
AGGAGAAGCACCTAACAGGGACTATCATTAGGGTTTACGCCTCATCCGTTGATTTTAACTATTCAGTGAGCATCTTAATATCTTTTAAACCTACTGGAAAAGAAGCCGATCCATGGACCGCGATTTAACCTTTTCTTTAAAGGAACAGCCTAGCCCTCTTCGGACTATTGATGAAAAAATTCGATTTGAGAGAACGTGCTTCTCTCTAAATTTATCAAAATTTATTTACAAGTCCTGACCGGGCTGGCTCCCGTTGCCGGTTGAAGCCCCGATCTTCTTGGTCAGGTTCTTCTCAGGGACTTTATTGTGCCAGAGACCTTCTTGACCGTGACCGAGGCCCCGGCCCCACCTATCCTCGTGATGTAGGCCAGGGAGGCCCTCATCTTTCTGAGATTGTCGTGGCTGCACCTCACTATCCCGGCCTTCGAAGCCTCGTCGTACTCTATGAGAACGGGATCTATCTTGGAGAGGCCTATGACGCCGTATAGCTCTTGGACGCTCCCCTGGATCGCGTCGTGGACGTCCCTTTGCGGGGCCTGGCCTCCAGAGTTCACGGTGAAGCTCAGGTATCTTCGGCGAGCCCTCTTAACGGGCACTCACGTCACCCTCCTCACCCCGGGGGCCACGAACTCCGGGCCGAGCTTGCCCCTGTTGGTCTCTACTATCCTCTGGGGGGTCTTAGAGACGGCTTCCAGGGCCTCCTCCTCGCCGATCCCGAGGAGTTCCAGGAGGGAGGCCATGGCCCTGGGCTCCCTCATGAGGAGGCTAGAGCCCGCACCGCTAGAGGCTACTATGGGGACGTCGTGCCTTCTTGCGTTCTCCGCCTCCCTCCCCATCATGGATATGATCTTCGCAGCGTTCACCGGGCCCCTGTTGAGGAGGTCGGAGATGTTTATCTCATATGCGCAGTTCGCTCCCGATGAGAGTGCGGCCTCCTGCCTGTCGAAGCCGATCCTCTTCCTGGCTGGTATGGAGCTGGGGAAGTTGAGGATGTCCACCCTGTGGTCCTTCGCCGCCTGGCGGGCGACTGCCTTGGAGGCACACTCGACGGCCACCACCTCGAATTTCCTCCTGAGCCCCTTCAGCGATGCGAGAAGCTCGTTCTGGTTTCGGGGCCTCAGGTCTACCCTGCTCACAAGGTCGAGGGGGGAGGCCTCGCCGCCTTTGGCAATCTTCTTGGAGCCTTCTAGGAAGACCCCGACTCCCGAGTACCCCATCGATGAGGCTGTCCTTAGCATCCCGTCGAGTTCTTCGGGGCTCCTCGGCCTGAGGTGGAGGTCCATGAAGGCTCTCACGGCGAGCTCACTCCTGTCCCGGGTCCTCCTCGTCAAGTTCTTCCAGGTATCCCCTAACCGTCTCGACTGGGTCCGCGCCGTGGGGTAGCCTGAACCTTACCTTCATCTTTATGGGGTCCGCCTCGTTGAGGACGGCCCTACCCTGGTAGGCCCTCTGCTTGTCGAGTCGGATGTAGAGGCTCCCCGCGTGGTCGACCCTGTCCTCTGCGCCGTCGATGAGGGCCTGTCGATCGAGGGCGGAGAGGCGCCTGAATATGTTTCTGAATGTCTCAGTCGAGGGCTTCCTCTTCTGGATCTTGAGGGTTATCACGGTTATGGGGTCCCTGTAGTACCCGCTGAGCCTCCTCTCCTCAAGGGGCTCCCCTACGCCCTCCGGGAGGAGGTTGAGGACTGCCCTCTTGACCCTCTCCTCTTCCTCCGTCGCGTGGGAGAAGACTGAGAACTCCACGCTCCTGATCACCCTGTCTTCCTTTTTCACTGGGGTAACCTCATTAGCCCAACGAGACGGGTATGGTTGAGGGACCTCCCGATATGACGGTGACCTCGGGGTCCCTTCCAACGATCCCGTAGGCTTCTTCGAGGGCCTCCCCCAGGCTCCCGGCGGGGGTCATGTGCATCGCCCTTATGGTGCCGCCCTCTACGCCTTCAGTGACGCAGACGACGCTGGCCCTCTGGAGGACTCGGGCCAGGACCTGGGCCTCCCACTGGTCGACCACGAAGAAGCCCGGACTCCTTATTCGTTCGAGGACCTCTTCGGGGCTTCCGGACTCTTCCATGAGCCTCCTGAAGTTGGGGTGGCCTACCCCGTCCCTGCACTCAGCAGCTATGATGATTACGCCTCCCTCCCTGACTACGGCCTCCGCGACGCTCATCCCCTTCACGGCCTGGTAGAGGTCCCTGTCAAGGGGGTAGCCGCCGTTGGTGGAGACGACGATGTCTGAGGGCTCCGCTTCGACCTTCACATGCCTCTCCAGGAACCTGCAACCCTCCCCGTGGGCCTCCTCGAAGCCCCCTGCGAAGACGCCCGAGACCCTCTTCTCGGCGTTGAGGGTGACGTTGACCGAGAAGCCGAGGCCAGCCATCCTGGCCCCCTCTACGATGTCCCGGTATATGGGGTTCCCTTCGAGGACCCCGGCCCTCGCCTTGGGGTGGTCTATCATCGCCGCCCCGTGGTTCGCCTTTATGGTCTCCAGGCCTGAGACCCCTGGGAGGATGTTCTTCCCGCCCCCAGTATATCCTGCGAAGAAGTGGGGCTCTATGTACCCGTCGGCTATGATGAGATCGCATCCGTGGACCCCGCTGTTGACCCAGATTGGGGTGCCTGCCGATGTTGAGCCCAAGTATGTCAGATTTTCGTCGTCATAGGCGTCGTGGCTCACTACCCTGAGCCTCCTCACGGCTTCGTCTCCTAGGCGTTCCTGAAGCTCGGCCCTAGTAGGGGGCCTGTGGAGCCCCGTGGCTACCACGATCTTGATGGACTCTTCCCCGATCCCCGCTCCTTCTAGTATGGGGAGGACGCTCTCTACGATGAGGCGGCTCGGCGTTGGCCTTGTGCTGTCCGATACGATTATGCATGGGCTCCGGCTCTCCTCCACGAGCTCTTGGAGGGGCGGCGAGGCTGTTGGGGCCTCGAGAGCCCTGGCCAGCTCCTCCGCTGGTTCCTCTATCTCCGCCATCCTTTCTGGCTCTAGGACCGCCTTCAGCCTGCTCTCTGGGACCTCGCATAGGATCGATCCCTCGCCGTAGGGCATCCTGATGGGTCGAGTTTTCACGGCTTTAGGTTTAGGGAGGCTGTATTTTAGGTTCACTGTGAAGCGTCATGGAAAGAGGGGGAACGGGGCTGTGGTGAATAATTCTTTGGGGGATGCTTCTGGCGGTCATTGGTGGTAACCCTTAACTATTCTGGGAGGTTGGTTTCCTCTGGTGCGGCCGTGGCTCAGCCTGGACAGAGCGTGGGTCTTCGGATAGGGTAGCCTAGGGGAAAACCCATGGTCGCGGGTTCAAATCCTGCCGGCCGCGCCATCCTCCCGTATTGTTTATCTTTCGAATCGCCAGAGGATCGTTCAGGCTGTGACGGGTTTGGAGAAACCAATTATTTATTTTGAGAAGCCTGGGGTGCAGAACACTAGGAGGACGATCGAGGCCGCCGTGGAGCGGGCGAAGGAGCTTGGGATAAGGGACGTCGTCGTGGCTTCGACCCACGGGGCGACGGCCCAGGAGGCCTGGGAGGCCTTCGGCGACCCCTCCCTGAACTTGGTCGCGGTGACCATCTGCGAGGGGTACAGCGACCTTGGCTGGTGCATGCTTGAGGACGAGAAGGAGAGGCTGAGGAAGAAGGGGATGAAGGTGCTGACGGCGGTCCACGCCCTGGGGGACGGGGTGGGGAGCGCCTTTGCTGAGAAGTACGGTGGGAAGCCCACCGAGGAGATCGTGAGGGACACCCTTTACAGGTTCGGGCAGGGGATGAAGGTCTGCGTCGAGGTGGTTTTGATGGCGGCCGACTCTGGGCTCATCGATATGGACGGCGAGGTGATGGCCATAGCAGGGACCGGGGAGGGTGCGGACACCTGCATCGTGGTTAAGCCGGCCTATCCCAGGACGTTCTTCGACATGGAGATAAGGGAGATAGTGGCGAAGCCCAGGGACCTCTCCTGATTTGACCAGGTATTTCCGATTCCGGCATGCATGGGCCGATGATGTTGGATATTGTTTTTATTCGTTGGTTCGTTCATAGGTAGGGCTGGGCGAATTGAACGCCGAGGACGCCTTCTCTACCCTCTGCCGCCCCGTCCGGCGGCTCCTAGAGGAGAAAGGGTTCGAGAGGCCGACGGAGCCCCAGCAGAGGATCATCCCCCTAATCCTCGAGGGGAGGAACGTCCTCCTCATAAGCGCCACCGCCACGGGGAAGACGGAGGCCGCGATGCTCCCTGTGATGGACAGGTTCCTGATGGGCGGGGGGAGCCGCCCGGGCATAAGCGTCCTGTACATCACCCCGCTTAGGGCGCTGAACAGGGACATCCTTGACAGGATGACGTACTGGTGCAACAGCCTCGACATAAAGCTCGCGGTGAGGCACGGGGACACCTCTACCAGGGAGAGGGACAGCCAGCGCCGCAGCCCCCCTGACATGCTCATAACCACCCCCGAGACCCTCCAGGCGGTTATGCTGGGCCGGACCCTCAAGCAGTACCTGAAATCCGTCAAGTGGATAATCGTGGACGAGATCCACGAGCTAGCGGACAACAAGAGGGGGAGCCAGCTCAGCCTGGCCCTGGAGAGGCTTAGGACCCTTACCGAGGAGGAGCCCCAGATGATAGGGCTCAGCGCCACCATAGGCAGCCCGGAGAGGGTCGCTCAGTTCCTGGTGGGCATCGGTAGGCCCGTGGAGATAGTGAAGGTATCAACCCTTAGGGAGACCCAGCTTGAGATCGTCTACCCCGAGCCCGGGGCCGAGGACTACGACCTAGCCCAGAAGCTCTACACCCACCCAGAGGTGGCGGCGAGGCTGAGGGAGATGAGGGACCTCATAGAGGGCCACAGAACCACCCTCATATTCACCAACACAAGGTCCACCTCTGAGGTCCTCGCCAGCAGGTTCAACCTCTGGGACATGGACTTCCCCCTGAGCATCCACCACGGGTCCCTGGCGAAGACCAGCAGGATAGCCGCGGAGAAGGGGCTCAAGACGGGAGACCTCAGGACTGTGGTCTGCACCTCCTCCCTGGAGCTGGGGATAGACATAGGGACGATAGACCTCGTCATCCAGTACAACTCGCCGAGGCAGGTTACCAGGCTCCTCCAGAGGGTGGGGAGGAGCGGCCACAGGCTCGGGAGGCTCTCCAAGGGGGTGATCATAAGCCTGAACAGCGACGACACCCTTGAGTCGATGGTGGTCTGCCGCCGCGCCCTAGACGAGTTGATGGAGCCCCTTGAGATCCCCCAGAAGCCCTACGACGTCCTCGTCAACCAGATTGTGGCCGAGCTGATGCAGAGGGGGCGCCTATACTTCCTCCAGGTGAAGAACCTGTTCAAGGGCGCCTACCCCTACGAGGACCTCACCGAGGAGGACGTGAGGTTCGTCGCCAGGTACATGCACGACAGGTTCCCCCGCCTCGCATGGGTCTCTGAGCAGGACCAGGTAATAATAAGGCCCAGGAGCACCCGGCGCACCATATACAGGTACTTCTACAACAACCTTTCGATGATCCCCGACGAGAAGGACTACCTGGTCATAGACGTATCGGACGAGTCCCCGGTCGGTATCCTCCAGGAGGCGTTCGTCGCTGAGTACGCGAAGCCTGGGGTGAAGTTCACCCTGAGGGGGAGCCCCTGGAAGATACTGAACATCCACAACGACAAGATATACGTGAGGGCCGAGGACGACCCCACCGGCGCCATCCCAAGCTGGATAGGGGAGGAGATACCCGTGCCCCTTGAGGTGGCCCTTGAGGTGGGGAGGATAAAGGCCCGGGTCGAGGAGGGGCTTGAGGGAGGGCTGAAGCCGAAGGAGATCGCTTCTCAGCTGTCTGAGGTCTATACGGCGGGGGCC
>CAYGAH010000176.1:0-3513 GCA_964347685.1 uncultured Candidatus Bathyarchaeia archaeon
TCTCCCTGGCAAGCCCCCCGGGGTCCGAGCCGGGCGAGCCCCTCTCAAAGGAGGTCTCAAGCCAGATGGCGGCCTCCCTCTCCCTGTAGTCTTCTGAGGCGATGAGCCTGTCGTGGAGCTCTATCAAGAGCCCAGGATCGGGATCCTCGTAGAGGGGGCCCAACTCATCCGAATCTATCCTGTATACTATGGCGCTCTCGAGGGCCAGGCCGACGGCCATCTTAAACAGTTTCGTGTCCAACGTCGCCTTCTTTTAGGATAGGAATCCGCCCCATAAAAGGGGATATAATTTTCTTCCGAGTGGTTCGGGGCGTGGCGAAATAGGGTCGATGAAGCCCGATGTCGGGGGGGCGTCCTTCCGAGCCTAAGTCGGCCCCTTCTGCCTGGGTGTCGTCTTCCTGATGCCACCTATGATCGATATGTGGGAGAAGGGGCTGTCCCTTGCCGCGCCGTGCCAGTGGCTCTCCCCCACTGGTATGAAGAAGGCCGTCCCAGGCTCGGCCTCTAGCTCTCCCTCCTCAGACGCCACCACACCCCTACCGCTTAGGACCCATAGGCACTGGTCTTGTTCGTGGCTGTGCCATGTGTTCCTCACCCCCGAAGGGAATGAGACGATGGCTATGTTCAGGTCCCTGGAGCCCGTTGCCTCTCCGACGACGCGCTTTATCTCCACCTCCCCGGTGAAGATTCCTCCCGAGACCTTTTCAGCCCTCATCTCGTCAAGAACAAGCTTCTTCATTTTTCGAACACATGTAACTATGTATTCAGGGCGTTTATTTTAGGATCGTTGCCCGAATAACGTCCTTATAGTTGTTAAAAATACCGGGAAATTGGCTAAGGGGTTCTAATACTCGACTGGGACCTGCTGCATCAGTTGGAATAGCCTGAGGAAGGCCTTGCTGTACCTTATTATGGCGCTCATGTTCCCCCTGAACTGGAGCTGCCTGGTCATTATGGCGTTCGCCCCGTCCAGCTCCCCCCTGTTCACCCTGACCCAGACCTCGTAGGGGCCCTCAAGGGTGAAGTTGGTCTTCTCACCCTCGCCCAGCTCCCTAACCTCCGTGACCTTGCCGTCTTCGAACTTGACGTAGACTTCGGGCAGGCCCTCCTTGTCGGTCACCCTGAATGTGAATGATGCGGTGAAGGCCCTCGCCTTGATCCCGAACTCCTCGTCCCCGTTTGCTATCTCCCGTACCTTCTTCCAGTAGTCCAAGCCTAGGAACTGAACCATTTCATCCACCCGAATATTCGATCATGTAGCGGGCACTCTTTTTAAATAGATTGCTATGCAGGATTCCTGAACCATTTTCCTGTAAGTTTTTATTTAATCCATAGATGAAAATAAATAGCGTCCGCCGGATGAGGAAAATCAAACTCTT
Organism: uncultured Candidatus Bathyarchaeia archaeon; assembly: GCA_964347685.1. GTDB lineage: Archaea > Thermoproteota > Bathyarchaeia > TCS64 > TCS64 > CAYGAH01. The sequence goes on from CAYGAH010000176.1 coordinate 1,380, forward strand.
ACTTGTTATAACCATATTGGCTGCATCCCTAGTAGCTTTGCGATCCGCATATTTTTATCAAAATCGCCCCATCGCCAGGCTAAGGAGGGAACTAGGAAGCCTTAGGGAAGGAGGAATACCGGTAGAATCGGTGGAGGTCGACGATGAGCTGGGGTGCCTGGTGGTTAATTTCAAAGACATGGAGCCCGATTACGTTGAGCCCATTAGGGAGGTCGTGGGGTACGATCAGCAGGTACTTTTCCGAGAGCTTGAGCCCAAGATGGAGCTCGTCGGTGAGCCCCCGGCACCCGTCTTGGAGATCTGTGGAGCCATGAACGCGCTCGAGGAGAGTTGGAACTTCCGGGACTATCTTCTTAAGGAGATCGATGTCGAGAAGGGACTCTTGCGTCTGAGGCTAAAGGACCTCACGGATGAAAAGGTGCAGGCGATAATGAGGCTGGTCGGGTACAATGTGCCCGTCTTGTTCGAGGAGATAGAGTGGAAGGACAGATTATACGTGGGCAGACCTTCTTTGGATACCGAAGCCCTCGAAGATGCAATATCGAGGCTAGACGAATCCGATCAGACACTTCCCCAAGACGCGATCCATACGGAGGTCGATGAGGAAGACGGATTCTTGAAAATAAGCTTCAGGGAGCTAGAGGATTATAGGGATGTCATCGAAGCCATCAGGAACGTCGTGGGCCAAGACACCCCAGTCGAGTTTGTATTTACTCACTATCCTCGGTATGAGAAGTACAATTTTACGACACCCGAAGCAGCTTTGGAGCATTATATGAATCTACTGAACCTCACCGACCTGAACCACGAAATAGTGAAGCAAACCGAAGAAGACGCCGAGGCTTCGCTCTACTTCCTGATAGGGGGTGAGAGATTCCAATTCCAGCAACTTAGGCTAAGAAAGGAGGATGGTTCCTGGATTTGGGATGCTGGGAGCAAGGGAGGCATTCCGTCTCCCTCCCGAGAGGTCGAGATCGTGGGTTACCTCATCAGGGTGGTTATGGGTGGCGGAAGAAAAGTTGTTTCCCGGGTAACTCCAATGGTGAAAAACCATGGCAACAGAACGGCCTATATCTGGACGGTCGGCATCGAGGTAAGGAATTCAACCCATACCTATAATCAAACTTACCACACAGTTGGTATGGACATCTTCAACGGCCTGATAAGACCTGGCCAAACAGACATTGTTGGAACAGGAGGACATCATAGAGATATTGATATTTTATTGGACCAAGTGAGAGGGAAAACGTATGCAATCACCATAACCCTGAAAGATGGGGAGGAGAACACCCTAGCTGAGAAAACTTTCGTTCACACAGTCTCCACCGCCCCGGGATAGACTGCCCTCACGTAAGCGTCTTTTACAGAACCGACCCCGAGCGCGACTCTCTTCGTTTTGCCTAAATATGAAACGACCGTTCCACCTTGTTCCACCAAGTTCCTTTAATCACACTAAACTGTATCCAGAATCGTGGATACCAATCTGCAATACGCGATCTACCTGATCGCAATCATCATATGCATCGCCATGTTCGCCAAACCCACATGGCCCTCTAAAAATGAGGAAGGAGAGGATTCCACACCCACGGATGAGGACCTGGACTACGCGTTTAGAGACCTGCAACAGATAGAGGAATGAATCCTAACCCGTGATCCGAGACGTCGCCTGGCGTATGTGATGCGGGCTAGGGTTTTTCGCGTCTCCTTCAACAAAGGTCTCGGACAGGCAGGTCCTCCCCATGGATGAGCCCGATCAGTTCCTCGACGGGGAACGCACCGATCTCTTCGCCGCCGTGCTTCCTCAGGGACACCGTGCCTGACTCGGCCTCCCGCCTTCCACAGATCGCAATGTAGGGGACCTTCTCTGTCTCCGCCTCCCTTATCTTGTATCCTATTGTCGCGGGCCTTTCGTCTAGCTCGGACCTTATTCCCGCCGACGACAGCCTTTGGTGCACCCTCTCGGCGTAGTCCGCGTGCTTCTCGCTTATGGACATCACCCTCACCTGCACGGGGGTCAGCCACACGGGGAAGTCCCCACCGTAGTGCTCTATAAGGACGCCGAAGAACCTCTCTATCGCCCCCAGGAGAACCCTGTGGATCATGTAGGGGGTCTCCTCTGTCCCGTCAGGGCCGA
>CAYGAH010000177.1:0-11313 GCA_964347685.1 uncultured Candidatus Bathyarchaeia archaeon
ATCTTTATGGCGGCCCTGGCTGTCCTCTTCCCAGTTCTGGTCTGGAGGACGTACAGGACGCCCTGCTCTATGGTGAACTCCATGTCCTGCATGTCCCTGTAGTGGTGCTCCAGCTTCTCCGCTATGTCCACGAGTTCGTCGTACAGCCCGGGCCTCTCCTTCCTCAGGTCTGCCACCGTCAGAGGGGTCCGGATCCCGGCCACCACGTCCTCTCCCTGGGCGTTGAAGAGGAGCTCACCAAAGATTCCTCTCTCCCCGTTGGCGGGGTTCCTGGTGAACATGACCCCGCTCCCCGAGTCCCAGCCCATGTTTCCGAAGACCATGGTCTGGACGTTGCAGGCCGTCCCTATGTCGTCCGGGAGCCCCTCCACCCGCCTGTAGGTGACGGCCCTTGGGATGTTCCAGGAGTTGAATACCGCTGCGATCGCCGCCCTCAGCTGCTCGTAGGGGTCGCTAGGGAAGTCCCTGCCCAGGAGCCTCTTGTAAAGCTTCTTCTGGCCCTCCACGGTCCGCTTCAGGCCCTCGACGCTGAGGTCCGTGTCGTTCTCCGCACCCTCCCTCTCCTTCTCGGCCTCGAAGACCTCGTCGAACTTGGCGCGGTCCTGGTACATGACGACGTCCGAGAACATGGTGATGAGGCGCCTGTAGGCGTCATAGACGAACCTCTCGTCGCCAGTGAGCTCGACCATGCCCCCCACCACCTTGTCGTTCATTCCCAGGTTGAGGACCGTGTCCATCATCCCAGGCATAGAGACGGGGGCCCCGCTCCTCACAGAGACGAGCAGGGGCCTATCTGGGTCTCCAAGATTCTTACCCGTCTTCTTCTCAAGCCCATCGAGGTGCTCCAGCACCTCCCCCCATAGGCCCTCTGGAAACTTGCCCCCGGCATCGAAGAAGTCTATGCACGTCTTTGTGGTGATCGTGAATCCCGGCGGGACCCTCAGACCGAGGTTGGTCATCTCCGCCAGGTTGGCCCCCTTGCCCCCAAGCAGGGCCCTCATGTCCTTGTTTCCTTCCTCGAAGTCGTAAACCTGCTTTGCCAATTTGACTCTCCTCGTAATCTACATTCAAACGCTCCGGCTTTGATAAATTTACCTTTAACGGTATCCCGATTTAACCTAATCCCCAGCGAGCGCGCCGGAAAGAAATGTATAAGGAGAATAATCCCGCATAAAGACTTGGTAGATACCACAAACGAAAGATGGAAAAGACACCTTTATATTAATAAATCAAATCGAGGCTCAAAAAGTATTATGGATTGTATTATCCTCATAACATTAGAATAACTTTTATTAAAAAATAAATAAGCCTCGGGAGGTTAATCCGAGACATCAAAAAAATCCTGAAAATTGAAACCAAAAGTTCCAATTATTTTTAAAAATTGGGCTGAAACGTTGGCTTTACCGCATTAAAAGGTGGTTTTAGAATGATAAACGGGTAAAAACGAATCGAAAAACGAGGTAAGATAACATTACATGTAGTAGAAATCTTTTAGGTGATACCTGATGGAAAAATCTCGTCCCCTGAAAACGTATTATTAATTCAATAACAGTTATAAAGGAGGTCTTTTTTTCATATCATAACCTCTAGAAGTGATTCTGTGAAGAATAGACTGGAAAACAGGGCGATTTGCACAGAATGCGGAGGTACCAACCTGCTTCGTGACTATGAGACCGGGGAGCTGGTCTGCGAGCAGTGCGGATACGTCATATCGTACAACCTGCTGGATCACGGGCCCGAGTGGAGGGCCTTCGACCAGGAGCAGAGGGACAAGCTGCCCAGGGTCGGCGCCCCCGTGACCTGGACGATCCACGACAAGGGCCTGTCCACGACCATAGGTTGGCAGGACAGGGACGCCTCGGGGAGGAAGCTCAACCCAGAGGAGAGGGCCAGGATATACAGGCTGAGGAAGTGGCACAGGAGGTCAAAGGTCTCCGACTCCACCCAGAGGAACCTTGCCCACGCCCTCTCCGAGATGAGCAAGATAGCCTACAAGCTCAACCTCCCCAGGAACGTCATAGAGACCTCCTCCATGATATACAGGCGGGCCATCCAGAAGCAGCTCATAAGGGGGCGCACGATCCAGAGCGTCGCCGTGGCCTCCATATACATGTCCTGCCGCCAGTGCAACGTGATAAGGACCCTCGACGACGTGGCGAAGGCGGCGAACATAACCAAGAAGGAGGCCGCAAGGAACTACAGGTTCCTCCTCAGGGAGCTCAACACGGACGTGCCCCAGGTGGACCCCAACATATACATCTCAAAGATAGTGAACAAGCTGACCCTATCGGGGGAGACCGAGAGGCTGGCCATGACCATTCTAGACAGGGCCTCTGAGATGAGGCTCACGAGCGGACGAGGCCCCTCGGGGATAGCTGCGGCGTGCACCTACATCGCTAGCCAGCTGACGGACGAGAGGAGGACCCAGGGGGAGATAGCCAAGGAGGCCCAGGTGACAGAGGTCACCATCAGGAACAGGTACAAGGAGCTGGCTCAGAGGCTGGACTTCGTCGTCAAGATGTAGCCCGCCCGAGATGCGAACCGTCCTCAAGAAGCGGGTCGGTATAGGTCGCTTTTTCAGTCCCCTTCACAATCAGGGTGGCATAGGGAGCCTTTTCATCAGACAGAACTTAAGTTAGCGGAATGGAACCTAAGAACCTCATCACGGATTGGTGACCCCCCAATGAGGTGTGCTTGATCGGTTGCCGAGGCCCTCAAGGACAGGGAAGTCTAAATGTCTTGGAGTCCACTAATCACGTGAAAGACGGTTGACCCATCGACGGAGGGGGTGAGCAGCCATGCGGGAGGAGTACCTAGTCTTCACGGGGAGGCCCAACTCGGGGAAGAGCAGCGTCATAAGGGCCGTGACGGGGTTGAAGGTCACGACGGGAAAGAGGCCCGGCACCACCAAGAGGATAGAGAGGTACCCCATCGCCACCGGCCTCCTCTTGGTGGACATGCCCGGCTACGGCAGGGTGGTGGGTGCCCCCAGGGCCATGGAGGAGAGAGTGAAGGACTCCATCCTTGGGTTCCTGGAGGAGAACTCAGGCGACATAGTGCTCGCGGTCCACGTCCTAGACATCACCACCTTCGAGGAGGTGGCTGAGAGGCTGAGGAGGAAGGGCTACATCTCCCTCGACGTGGAGATGGTCCTATTCCTGGAGGAGGCCCTGGGGAGGTTCCCCCTAGTTGCCGCCAACAAGATAGACAAGGCCGGCAGGGAGGCGGTATCGAGGAACCTCGAGATGTTCATGGAGAGGGTCGGCGGTGGAGAGCCTGATAGGGTCTCCCGCTACGTCTTCCCCGTGAGCGCCAGGACGGGTGAGGGTGTGGGACCGCTCAAGTCGGCGATCCACGGGAGGCTTGTCGAGGCCGGCTACAGGGCCCCCTTCGAGCTCCTGGGCTCCTAGGGGCTAATCACCTGAGTCTGTGACTCCCTTCTCGTCTATGGCGAACCTTATCTTCTCCTCCGGCAGGTAGGGGGAGTCTATGACCAGGGCGAGCCTGGTGTTGGCCCTTCCCTTCCTTAGGTAGACCCTGTGTGTGCAGGAGTGGGCCATGACGTGGCCTCCGGTCGGCTTGTTGGGGTCCCCGTAGGCCGTGTCGGGCTTGGCCTGGACCTGGTTGGTCAGGACGACTGCGAGGTTGAAGGCCTCCGCCACCCTGTGGAGGTTTCCCAGGCAGCCCCCAAGCTTCTGCTGCCTCTCGGAGAGGGTTCCCCTGCCGACGTACTCTCCCCTGAAGTGGCCTATCATGCTGTCAACGATGACGAGCCTGACGCTGTTCTCCTGGCAGACCTGGGGGAGGTTCTTTATGAGGATGGTCTGGTGCTCGCTGTTGTAGGCGCGGGCTATGAGTATGTTCCGGAGGATCTCCGTCGGGTCGTGGCCCCTGGCCTCGGCTATCTGGAGGACCCTCTCTGGGAGGAAGGTCCCCTCCGTGTCTATGACGCAGACCCTCCCGCCGAGGCCCCCCTCCTCCTTGGGCCTCTGGGCAAGGACGCTTAGGGTGAAGCATATCTGGGTCTTGCCCGAGCCGAACTCCCCTATGAGTTCCGTTATGGCCCCAGTCTCGACGCCTCCCCCCAGGATCCTGTCCAGCTCCATGGAGCCCGTTGTGCAGCGGAGCATGTGCTTCCTCATCTCCAGCACCTCGGTGGCGGGGATGAATCCGGGGTCCACCTTCATCCTGGCGAGGCGGTTCACCTTTAGGGCTGTGTCGCTCCCCATCCCCGTGAGCTCCTCTATCTCCCTGGGGGGAGTCACGGCTATCGCCTCCAGGGTCGTCAGCCCCGCCCTTTTCAGCTTGTTTATCGTGGTGCTCGCCACTCCTTCGAGCATGCCCGCCTCGATGACCTCTGTCATTCCGACACCTCTCGCGTCGAGGCTGGAGGCGGCGCATATAACCTGAACGCACTTACGTGTAGCATGGGGAGGTGGGTGAAAGTGGCTCCCCGGGGACCAGAAAACGATATCAGGATTGCCCATGTAGTTCTTTGGGATAGACGTTGTCGGAACTGAAGGAGTTGAAGGGGGCTGTCGAGAGGGCCGTGGAGGAGCAGAGGGAGCGCCTCTTCGGGATAAGCCGTTACCTCTACGAGAACCCGGAGCTGGGGAGCGAGGAGTTCAAGGCATACGGGCTCCTGACCGGGGAGCTGGAGAGGCAAGGATTCGAGGTCGAGGGGGAACTCTACGGAATCCCCACGGCCTTCTGCGCCACCCACAGGGGAAGGGGGAAGGGGCCCAGGGTCGCGGTCCTAGCCGAGTACGACGCCCTCCCGGGGGTGGGGCACGGCTGCGGCCACAACCTCATAGCCGCCTCCGCCGTCGGAGCGGGGATAGCCGCGAGCAAGGCGATGGGCGATCTGGCCGGGGAGGTGCTGGTCGTGGGGACCCCGGCTGAGGAGGGGCACGGCCCCAGCGCGGGAAGTAAGGTCATCATGGCCGATAAGGGCTTCTGGGACGGCGTGGACGCTGCCATAATGCTCCACCCCTCAACGAGCTGGGGCGTCGGGAACAAGTCCCTAGGCATCTGGACGGTGAAGATGGAGTTCAAGGGGCAGACGAGCCACGCCGCCGCCTCACCACAAGAGGGGGTGAACGCCTTAAACGCCGCGACCCTAGCCTACATAGCTACCCACATGCTGAGGCAGGAGGCTAGGAGGGACGCGAACCTGGTGATCCACGGGATAATCTCTGAGGGGGGCCTCGCCAGCAACATCATACCCGACAGGGCCGTCTGCGACTTCGGCGTCAGGAGCAGCGACGAGGGGTACCTGGAGGAGATGGTCGAGAAGGTGGCTAGGTGCGCCGAGGGGGCAGCCCTGGCGATGGGTGCTAAGGTCGAGTTGACCAAGAGGAAGCTGTACAGCAGCAAGAAGCTGAACCTTCCCCTCATAGAGGTCCTGTGGCGGAACTACGCAGAGCAGGGCGTCCCCATGAAGGACTGGAATGAGTCCATCCAGGGTATGCCCATGGCCTCCACGGACTTCGGCGACGTCTCCCAGAGGACCCCTGCCGCGGGATCGCACATCAAGATAGCAGAACCGGGCACCCCCGGCCACAGCAGGCAGCTAGCAGAAGCCTCAATGACTGAGGAGGGCCTCGAGGCCATGATCGTGGGCACAAAGGCCCTGGCCATGACCCTGGTGGAGCTCCTGACCGAGCCCGAGAGGCTGAAAGAAGCCCGAGAGTACTTCGACTCCCACTAGCTCTTCCTCCTCTTTTCCGCCGTCATAGTGAGTCTCCTCTCCTGGATCACGTCGATGTTTCTGAACCCTTGCCTTGCCAGCTTCGAGCGCAGGTATTCCCTGTGGAAAGCCCTTATCCTGGAGCTGTCCTCCACTGTCCTTGTTCCCCCCTCCTTCTCGATGATGTATAGCCAGTCCACCCTCCAGGAGTCGTCGGCCTCTCGGTAGTCGGAGTTCATGGACCTCCTGGTGATCCTCATGTCCCCCAGGTCGAAGACGCTCTCCCTCCAGCGGCCGAAGTAACCGAAGTTGATCCCGTCGGCGTCGAAGTTGTCGAAGATCAGCATACCTCCTTCCCTCAGGGCGTCAGCGAAGCTTCTGAGGGCCCTGTCCACGTCACCTTCGGTCTGCATGTATGTGAAGCCGCTTCCCAGGCAGAGGAGGGCGTCGAAGGTTTCAGAGACCCTGATCTCCCTCATGTCCTGCCTTATGAGCTCCCCCCTGCACCTGGTCCTAGCGATCTCCAGCATCTCCGGGCTCAGGTCGAGGCCCGTCACCTCGTAGCCGTTCTCCTCCATGATCGCCATGAGCCTTCCCGTGCCGCAGCCCGCCTCCAAGACTTTCTTTGCGCCTTTTTGTCTGAGGTGCGCATCGACCAGTTCGAAGATCTCTTGGTAGGGGAAGATGTGCGGGTATATCCTGTCGTAGAGCCAGGCCAGCTCCGTGTATAGTTTATGTTGAGAAGCGGAACCCGGGTTCGTCTCATCTGAACGGAAGATGATCGCCCATCTTAATCACGGGCTTATTATTATCGCTGTAATTAACGCTTTTCGAAAAAATTTAGAAAAATGATCGATGACGAAAAAAGCGAATCGATCTCAGGTATGTTTGTGTACTTGATTTCCTCCTCATTATGTAGAGGGCCGTGAGCGTCACGGTTACAGTTATGGCTATCATCCCTATCCAGAACTGCCATTGGGTCCAGAGTGGGTTGGGTCTCGGGAAGTTGAACGCTATCGGCGTCTCCGATAGGAATTCTACATCGGTTGTGTAGCTCAGGGAGCCATAGGAAGCTTCGAGACTCCATGTGTTCGTGTGGTTTGTGTGGTAGTACCCTGGGGGTAGGATCCAATTCTTGTGGTATGTGACGTTGAAGTCCGCCTCGCCGTTGGTGTCGGTGTTTTCCTCCCAGACAAGTTTATTTTCTTCATTGTACAGTTTCAGCCGGACGTTTTCGAGGGATTTTCCGTCTCGGCGTGAGACGACTCTATAGCCTCGAACGACTTTGAATTTCTGAATCGAGCCCGGAAAGTTCGCTCTATAACTTGGTCCCTCGTATGTCGGGCCTTCATTGATCGAGAAGTTAGCCCCAAACTTGAGTCCTCCGCACATATAGAACTGAGGGCCAGGGATATCACCTATCTCTAAATTTTCATTTAAGGAAGCGTTATTGAAAACCAGAACGCCCTCGAAATTATAGATGTCGAGATTATCAATCCCAGTCTCCGATATGGATACGAATGAGTTGTCCATAACGCTCAGCGAGCCTATCTCGCTGTCACTGATCGAGTAAACGGAATTATGTCTGCCGCAGAATAGATGCTTTATCGTGCAATTTGATATATGCAGCTCTGAATCCGAACCGATGTCAGCTGACAGAAGATTTTGGTTGTGGACCCTCAGCTCTATCCCTGTATAAGTAAATGAGGAATCCAAACTCAGAGGACCAATAACGTTCGTATCACGCAAAGTCATGTTGCACTCGATGCCTTCGACAGTGAGATTCGAGTAGATGTTCCAATATCTGTGGAAGCCTTGAAGGCGACCCTCTATGATAACTTTCGACGAGTTACCGAAGACGAATTCGACGCCACCTATCGTCGAATTGTAGAAAGATGCAATGTATTGGTCGGAGCCGCTAAAATACTGTACGTCTGTATTTTTCACTACGCAAGAGGCGTTACCATGAAGGTCGATTGAGTATATTGGGGATTTATCGATTGATATTTCCGAATCATCGTAGGCATCGATAGCATTTTCACCTGTACTTGATTTCAAGATTGATCTACCATGCTGCTTAATCCTGAATTGAATTTGTCCTAGTTTTGAAGAAATATGGGATTTCCACATATCCAAAGTCGCTGTATCTCCGATGTCGACATCGCATATTCTAGTAATGGAATATATGGAGGGTTTTACATCATAGTTGAGGTTGAGTCCAGCTTCTTCCATGATGAGCGTTCCATCATTTTCGAGTACGACCATGCCTACCACAGTATTCGCACTGACATTCAACACGGCCTTCCTTACGATGAGTGTCGCGTTGTCCCTGACTTTAACTATGCCCGTAACTGTGAAGGTGCAGTTTTCTATTAGGAGCGTCGTGTTCCCATCGACGATTAGATCGCCGGGGTGGACGATCTTATCCCCACAGGTAGGCTCCCCTTCGCCTCTCGCACTCAAGAATGGGGAACCAAACCATTGGAGTATAGCTGCTGATAAAAACATGCTCAAGGCACATAGGGACACCAAGGTTTTCCTACATGTCAATTTGGTATCTTTTCCTCGACTTTGAAACCTACAAGTCCAATATACTGTCTGTAAGCCTCAAAGAAAAAGGCGAGGATGCTGAAGAGGCAGGCTGAGACGGTCACGAGGTCCCTGAAGTCCCCCCTCCAGGGCCATAGGATTAGGTAGGACACCATGATGCCCGACAGGAGGGCTCCGTAGATCACCATCCTGGGTATGAGCATCCCCCTGAGGGTGAGGAAACTCCTCAGGGCCTCGAGCTTCTCCTCTTCGTTGACCCTGTACTTCCCCTCCACGGGCTCTATGAGCTTCAGGTCCAGCAGCTTGTTGACGTGGTACTGGGCGAGGCTGGGGCTTGACAGCTTAAGGGTCCTCCCGATCTCCCTGACGCCTAGGGGGCCGTTGGAGGTGAGGATGCAGAGGTAGACGTCCCAAGTCGTCCCGTGGATCCTCTTCGACATCCCATGCCTCCCATACCTTCTCAGGGCAGCCTGACGCTTCCCACTTCGGAGAGGGCCTCCAGGCTGTTTATCTTCACCATCTTCCCCGAGATCGTGTAGAGCATGTCCTTAATGTATAGGCTCCTCTCGACCATGTACTCAGAGTCGAACCAGTAACCGCTCTTCAGGAAGGGGTCTACGCCCTCGATGTGGGTCACTCGCCCCCTGAGGCTGATGCCTCCCTCGGGGGAGATGTCGAAGACGTGGGCGCCCTGATAGACGTAGTCCCCATGAGCGTTGGGGGGCGGGGACCCCGAGTAGTCGCTCTCGTCTATCTCTGCGACGAGGACCGGGATTATGAGCAGGTTCCTCGATCGGCTGAAGAGGAAGGCCTTGTGGTTATGGAGGGCCTGGGAGTCGGTCCCTCTGTCTCCGATCTCGTACTTTGCCAGCTCCCTCGGGTTTGAGACGTCGCTCACGTCGAACAGGGATATCTTGATGCCCTGGTACCAGGCGAAGTCGCCCCCCTCGGCCTCAACCGTCTCCTTCCCGATGCCGATCAGGTGGTCCTCATCGTAGGGGTGGAGGTAATCGGAGTAGCCCGGGATCTTCAGCTTCCCCAGAACCTTCGGGTCCTCTGGGTCGGATAGGTCTATGGTGAAGAGTGGGTCGACCTTCTTGAAGGTGACAAGGTAACACCGCCTCCCCATGAAGCGGGCGGAGTAGATCCTCTCACCAGGCGCCAGGCCCTCAAGCCTACCGGCGATGCCCATGGTCGAGTTGAGCACATAGACATTGTTGCTTGAGTCTCCTCCCCCTCTAGACACGTGCCCTGCAGTGGTGGCGATCCTGAAGTATCCGTCGTGTTCGTCCATGGAGAACTGGTTGAGGACCCTGCCGGGGACGGAGCCCTCTGCCACGTATGCGATGCTGCTCCCGTCCACGCTTATCTTGTAGACCATCGTGGCCTCCCATCCCCTGCTTCCTTCCTCAAACCAGTAGGGAGAGGTGAGATAGAAGTTGTCCATTGAGGCGTAAAGGTTGCTAGTTGAGCTTATTAGGAAGGTCTCGTGCCCAATCTCTTCCTCTGGATCTTGGACGTTAATGGCGAGGATGTTGGTGTAGGAGTAGTAGCTCTCCGTGTTGTTCACGTAGTAGATGTCGGTGGGCTCGACCTCGCACGAGCTGCCGCTGGCGCTGAAGCTGGGGAGCCATACCCTGGTGTTGTTTACACCGTAGAGGAAGGCATTCTGATTCGTTATCACGTAGACGTAGTCGCCTATCATCCTGGAGTTCACGTAGTACCCACCAACAGTGACGTTCCTGTCCAGCTTTGGGGATGCCCTGTCGGATACGTCGTAGATCCTGACCGTCGTGACTTCCTCGTAGTAGGTTTCCTTGGTGATCTCATCGGTCTGGAGGATCCGATAATCCTCATCGCAGAGGAACACGACCAGCTTGTCGTCGTTAATGAAGATGTCCAGCACCCAATCGTCTATGCTGAGGGTTGAGACCAGCTCTGCCTTCCTGGGCGGGTATGCCATGACAATGTGGACGTTCTCACCGGAGACAAGGTAGATGTGCTCGCCGTCCGTCTTAACGATGTCGGCCTCGTCCACGCCCTCCACCTGGATGTTCGTTCCTGAGAATTCGTCGCCCATATCGTACTGCTCCGTCACAACAGCGCTGAAATCTCCGGCTGCGGATTTAGCGGCTGAGCTAGCCGTTACTGCAGCATCAGCCGACATCCTGAGAGAGCCTTTCAAGAATCCATAGCCCGTGACGTAATACATGGGCCTAGTTTCCAGGAACCATCTCAGCTCCTCGTATGAAGTGAACTTCTTGAGGGATCCAGTGATTGAGGGGACGGGCAAATTGGGGACATAGACTCCCCCAAAGTTCCACATCGCACCCCCGAGAAGGCTACCAAATACAAAAGCCAAGACAGTGTAAGTAACTAGCTTCTTGGTGTCGAAGTAGATGGCGAAGGCTTGGGCTTTCAACACATCACCGCCCTTATATATCTAGAATTGCCTACTTAATCCTAGGTTTTTGAACACTTGTTCGAAATTGTAGAACACAAGGAAATATTGGGGGAATTACGTCCGAGGGAAAAGGGTTAAACTGATGTATATTGAAGGATCGCCTCAGAAGAACGCAGGAGAAGACCAATGAAAATACTGCTCGTCTCATCAACAGATTCACGAACCACTTTGCAGGCGGTTAAGGGTCTTGCGGCCGCCTCCCTTTCCCGGGGGCACGACCTATCCGTCTTCTTCAATGAGAGATCCGTCAGGTTCCTGAAGGAAGAGCGTGGGGAGAGAGGTCTAGAGAGCCAATTCCCCAAGGGAACACGCCTGCTCGCCTGCAGGACCAGCGCGACGACATACGGCCTCAAATCCCATGCAGACCTATTGCCCGGAGTGGAGATGAGCAGCCTCGGAGAGCTGGTTGAACTGATAGAGGACTCCGACAGAGTCCTCTTCGTCGGATAGGCGAATCCCATGGTCGACTTGACGATCATCGTAAGGAGCGGCCCAAGAGACGTGCAGAGAGTTGCTGAGGGCTTAAGGCTGTCAGCCGCTGTGCTCGGCATGGACGAACCACCCAACATCGTCTTCCTTGGCGAAGGGGTCCGCTGCCTTCTGATACAGT
>CAYGAH010000178.1:0-4528 GCA_964347685.1 uncultured Candidatus Bathyarchaeia archaeon
CCATCATGATGGGCTTCGGCACATTCTATGCTTCCGGTTTATTAACGGCTTCAAGGACGATAAAGACCAGCGGAAGCGTGAAGGCGATCAACGTCGGGGTCTACTGGGATCAGCAATGCACGAGCCCAGTGAGCACGATAGACTGGGGGACGGCTAGCCCGGGTGGAACAGTAACCGAGACGGTATACGTTAAGAACGGCGGGAACGCCCCGATGACCCTCAGCATGTCCTACGGCAACTGGAGCCCCTCATCGGCGGGTACTTACCTTGCCCTCTCCTGGAACAGGGAGGGGGCCGTCCTCAACGCAGGCGGGGTTGTGGCCGCGTACATCACATTGACCGTCTCTGGCTCTATTTCGGGGATTACGGCCTACTCCTTCGACACGGTCATAACGGGAACTGGCTAACGCTCCTGTCATAAAACCTCATTTCGCCCTTCGACTGAATCACTGGTAAGTCTGCGCCCTCATCCATCACTATAACCGATTTTGTTCCATCCGCCCCGACCATTTATTCTGTGCGTCATGGATACACAGAATGAGAGGGCTGCAAACCCCATCAAGAGCAGGTGGGGCGCGACGAGGGCCCTCGGCACTTCTATGGGGTATTCGAAGATTATCGGAAGGAGGATGGTGCAAAGAGGGATGAAGAAAAGGAGGTTCCTAGGATCGTTGTCGAGCAGCCTGTTGAGGTCCCTTGATAGGATCAGAGTCGCCACGAATCCTGAGAAGAGGGCGAGCTCCACGTAGGTTTCGAGCCGGCCGCCCATGGTCACCGTGATCGTGTTTTGAATCCAGGCTGAGGACAACGGCCAGAGAAGCCTCACGCCCCCATCGGTGATGTAGTCGCCTATGAGGGGATGAGAGGCTAATACGGCGAGATAAGGCACGCCTTTCCACCGGTATACCAGCAGGACCGGGAGGAAAAGTGCCGCGGCTACCACAACGCTGTGGGTCGGGCCCCTGTGCTCCAGCCATGGGATCATGAGGTCCATGTCGGGGAGGACTGAGAGAAGCCACGCTAATGGGAGGATGATGTCCTGCCTGAACGCTTTGCCGAAGGTTTTCCCCGTGAGATAGCCCAGCGCTATGTGACCTAGTGCGAACATCCCTCGTCGAACTGTGAGGATACGCGCTCCAAGTTATAAAAAGGATTTTCAACCACGCCCAGAAGGAAAGAGAGGGCCAAAGCTGGGCGGGCTCTCAGACCAGGGCTTTCAGCCTGAAAGTGTGACCCCAGAGCCGCATCCGGTTTATGTCCCTTTGGGCTCAAGGTTACAATCAGGCTAAAACCTCGTCGGCTCTAAAAGGAAAATGAATCGTTTGAGTCCCATTATGTTGGAGCCGGGTGGAGGACTTGAACCTCCGTTGACTGCTCTGCAGGCAGCCGCCTAACTCCTCAGCCAACCCGGCCTATAGTTATGTATATTTAAAAGTAATATTATGTTTTTCGTTTTCCTAGCTCGGTTTAGGAGGCCGTCGCCCCCACAGAAGAGGCGTGAATTTCTCGTGCCTGCCTTTAGGATGCCAAAATCGCCTATCCCCTCTCGTCCCCGAAATTAACTTTTGGGCGCAGATGAACCCGGTCTATGAAACCTCGGTGCCTCGGCGAGTTATTATCTAGAAAGGGTGATGCCCGATTCCAGTATCTTCCTTTCTATTCCGAAGACGAACTTCGCGAACGGGCGAAGCAGGGGTATTTTCCCCGTAAGCTGATCCAGGTCATCTATGTCCTCCTTGCCAAGGGCCCCTACGATAGGCGCGAAAAGAAGGAAGGAGCCGAGATACAGGAGGCCCCCGCAGATCGTGTTGATCAATGGGTTGCTCGTCAGGGACAGCCTGAGGAACAGGAAGACCGGTACGGCCGATAGGACGGACGCGGCCAGGGTCCTCAGGGAGGATGACCAATCCACGGTGAACCCGTAGTTTCCTTTGATCTTGAAGAGCCAATACGCCATCGATACGATGTGCGTGAAGAGGACTGCCGCTATCAGTCCAATGACCCCGTAGAAGGGGATCAGGACAGCAGAAGACGAAACGATGAGGACAAGGCTGAGCAGGTTTATCCTGAAGGTCGTCCTCGTGTCCCCCTGCCCGTTCAACAGGGCTCCTATCACGAACTGACCAGCCCCAGACCTGAGGTAGTTCAGCATGTAGAGGGAGAGGAAAAGGGGGGCGGCAGGGTACCCCCCTCCGTAGAGCGTGAACACCAGGTCTTTGGAAAGCGTCGCCATGGCTAGGGCCATAGGCATTACGAGCAGGGAAGTGTACTTGACGGATAGTTTGAACAGCTTCTCGACCGCCTCCCCCTCCCTGTCGAAGCTGAGCTTCGAGAATGCGGGGAAGAGGATGGTGACGATGGGGGAAGATATCATGGAGATGAAGACAGAGAAGTTCACTGCGGTCGCGTAGTTGCCGATGCTCGCGTTCGAAGCGTGCAATGACAGTAGGATTCGCTGTATCTCCCCCTGGAGGCCTATCAGGAGGTTAGAGACGTAAAGGGGGCTGCCGTAGGAGACCATCGTCTTCAGGCCCAAGAAGAAGGAGGGGGGAGGGTCGTCTCCGCCGTTCCGCTTGAGGTCCCTCAAGGTGAAGAACAAAAGAAGGGCGCCCCCCGCGCCGGCCGCTAGGACGTACCCCAGGCCCGTGCCGATGAGGGCCCCCACGACGCCCAGGCCCACAATTATCAGCAGCGGGGAGGTCAGGCCCCTCGTGAAGGCCTCCACGTTCATTAGGAAGCTGCTCTTCCCAGCCTCGTCCAACCCTATTAGGGCAGAGTTTATGGATTCGAATAACGCCTGGCCTACGAAGTAGAGGGAGGCCATCTGAAGCAGGGGGCCCGCGCCCGGCCGGTTGAGGAGTCTCGACGCGATAGTTTCCGAGGAGAGGAACAAGAAGATGGAGACGCCGGAGAGGAGGATGAGCTTCGCGGTGATCCCCGTCTTTATCAGGCGCTCCACCTCACCGTCCTTCCCCTCTGCGTGGAGGTTCGCGGTGAACCTCGTCAGTGCTGGGGAGATGCCTACGTCGCTCACCGTCTTGAGGAGGCCAGGGACGGCGAGGATGATGATGTACAGGCCGTAGTCCGCTGGACCGAGCATCCTTGCGACCACTATCGAGGTGACCGCTAGGACGATGGTGGAGGAGAACATACCTAGGAAGAGGAAGAAGCCCCCCCTGAAAGAAGCCTCCACCACCTCTTCGAACTTGGACAGACCGATCACGCCCTTTGCCCTGACCTTGATTTCCCCAGACGGAGCACCCTCTATGTATCAACGATCCTCGGGGCTTCCCCCTCGACGGTAAGATCGGTTGATACGAGGTTCACTCTTCTATACAAAGGATTGAATCCCTGGAGCCCACAAAATTGATGGGTCCGAAGGTCGTAACGCGCAGAATCTATGGTGGATGCGGGTCAGAACGCTATGTCGCCGTAGCATAGGTGCAGGTTCCCTATCGGGCTCTCCTCCACGGCCCTAAACTCTTTCTCCAGACCCAGGTAGGAGTAATTCACGTAGTGTCCTTGAGGGCCCAAGTCGAGGAAGCCGTGCCTCCTCAAGACCCCGCCGTATGGGTGGTTCCTCAGGAAGAGGCACTGGACAAAGTTGACGCCTTCGTCGGAGAAATACTCTAACGCGTCCGAGACCAGAGCATCCACCACCTCTAGCCTTCCTGGAAGCGCGAGGAGGTCCATGATCCGCCCCGTAGGGTAGTCGGAGCCGCGCTCTACCCTTAGGACGGCGTACCCCGAGACTCCTTCATCGTCCTCAGCCCCCTTGATCAGGTAATCTCCTGCCCTGGGGTCGCAGTACCTCCAGTTCATGTATTCCCGGCTCCTCTCCAGTATGAAGTTGTAATGATCCGATACGCTCTGCCAGAACCCTTCGAAGCGGCCGTCGAAGCCCTTCATCTCCGACATCCGTACGCCCTCCGCCCTGACCCGACCACCCAGGCCCCGCAGGTTGTTCAACGCCTTCACCGCCGTGAAACCCAGCTTCTTCAGGAAGGCCCACTCGACCTTGTTCGCCCTAAGGTGCGTGTCGATGTCCTCGATCCTGTTGTAGTAGCTGATGGGGAACCTCCACCTGTCGCGCCCGTAGGTCTTGAAATGACTCTCGTAGACGATGGGGTTGAAGGTGTGGGAGTAGCTGAACCTCACCCCCATCCTTTTGCGTAGCTCCCTCTTGCAGTCGACCAGCCTGCCGTATATGCCCCTGCGCCTGTGGTCGGGGTGGACGCATGCGTCTGAGCCGTATGCGGATAAAATTGTCTGGCCCCCGATCTTTATATTGAGGGGTAGGGAAAGGCTGACCCCCACGATCTCCCCGTCTCCTGCGACCCCGACGCAGTGAAGGTCCATCTTCAGGAGGTTGTCATTGTACATCCAGTCCCAGAAATCGAGGTCCCCCCAATCCCCGAATACCAACTTGAGGAGCGGGATGATCCCCTCCTCGTCCCCGGGGAGGTATGGGCGGATCGTGTACCGGTCCTCAGTCTTCTCTACGGATCCCAAGTCTTCCTCAACCTCA
>CAYGAH010000179.1:0-2927 GCA_964347685.1 uncultured Candidatus Bathyarchaeia archaeon
GTAGAACTGGGCCATTGCCTTCGTCACGGCGAATCTGAGCTTCCTCTCAGAGAAGTCCGATGCGTATATGAGCTCGTGGTGTATCAGCCCCCTCTGCCTGGGCTCGGGTCTGCCCTCGTTGAGCCTCCCCTTCACCCTCTCGTAAAGCCCCGTGCCCGGTATAGGGTAGGGGAAGGAGAAGGAGAGGTAGTCTAGGGGGAGGGAAGACGCGAACCTCAGCGTCTCAAGCATGGTCTCATCGGTCTCCCCAGGGTAACCGATGATGAAGAACGCACCCGTCTTTATCCCAGCCGAGGCGGCGGCCTCTACTGCCCGGCGCCCCTGCTCCGGCGTCGCCCTCTTGTTCATGATCTTAAGCACCTCTTCGCTCCCCGACTCTAGGCCGAAGAATATCCTGCAGCACCCCGCCTCCCTCATCCTCGTCGCGGCGTCCTCGTCGATTGTGTCCACCCTCGAAAGGCACTCCCAGTCGAATTCGAGGCCCCTCTTCTCGACCTCGTCGCAGAATCCGTAGACCCTTCCCTTGTTTAGGGTGAAGCAGTCGTCCTGGAAGAATACCCGGTCGTATCCCAGGGATAGGGCCTCCTCGACCTCGCCTGCCACGTTCCCAGGGGACCTCTCCCTGAAGGTGCCCCCGAATACTGGCCTGCTGCAGAAGTCGCAGCTGAAGGGGCAGCCCCGAGAGGACATTATGGATGTGGAGGGCTTCCAGCGCCTCCGCCTGTAGTAGCCCATGTAGGCCTCGTTTTCGAAGAGGTCCCTGGCCGGGTAGGGTATCGAGTCGAGGTCCGGGATGAACTCGCGGGGCTGGGTGCAAACTACCTCGGCTCCTCCTTGGTCTGAGGCCCTGACGAGCCTGCCCCCACTCTCCCTGTACCTTATCCCGTTCACGTCCCTCATGTCGCCCCCGTCCCATTTCCTGGCGATCTCTAGCATGGTCTGCTCCCCCTCGCCCACGGCGACTACGTCGAAGGCCTCAAGGAAGGGCTCAGGCTCAACGCTCGGGAGGGGCCCTCCAACGACCGTCAGGTCGCATTCTTCCTTGAGGCGCCTCGCCATCCTCATCGACTCCTCCCTCATCGTGAACATGGAGTATACGCCTATGATAGATGGCTTGAGTTCCTTGACCCTGTCGAGGGCATCTCTCTCGTTGAGGAAGGTGCAGTCCACTAAATCGACAGAGACTTTGTTCTCCCTGAGGTAGGAGGCCAAGTATCCGAGCCCGAGGGGAGGGTGCCTGAAGATAGAGTTGTTCCCTGGCGGGTCGAAGTATGGGTAAACGAGGACCACCTCGGCCATGCTCAAAGCCCCGCCTCGATCTCTACCTCATAGGAGAAGGAGCGCTCCACCGGGGCGACCTCGTAATCCAGGCCGACCCATGAGAGGTACCCATAAGCCCTCTCCCTCCCCCTGAACAGCCTGGCCCCGGGCAGGCTCCACAGCCTGAAGAGGATGCCCCCATCTAGGCTGGAAATGCAGGCCCATTCGGTTTCCACCTCAGCCCAGGCCCCTATATCGTCGTCCAGAAGCCGCAAGCCTTTAGAGTCGAGGTACCTCCTGAACAAGCTGGGCCCCTGCTCGTTTAGAAGGCAGACCTTCTCGCAGCCCTGCTTGTCCAATCCTCCGGTGTCCACTTCTACCCTGACCTTCCCCCCGCCGATCTTGTAGGTCACCCCTACCTCCCCCCTGGGCTCGGTTCTGACGAAGGTTCTGACGATCCCAGCATGGCGTTCTATCCCCCAGTAGTTCCTCACGATCCTCTGATAGGTTCCGAAGCGTTGGTAGAGGCAGTCCACCCTACCGAGGACTCGGCCTAGGGCGGATGATTTAGAGGGCCTGTAGCCGATGACTCGACCACCCAGCCCGATCTTTATGACGGCGTCCATCCTGAAGACCTTCGAGAGGACCACCGAATCCCCCTCCACCCCGACCAGGGAGGCCTCGCCCTTCGATGGGAAGACCGTCCTGTCCCTGTAGACGGCGACGGGGACCCCGAACCCGACCCCCTCCTCGGCCACCTCCCTCCCTTTAAGGGTCAGGACGAGCCCCTTCTGGACAGGGGCGGACTTCAGGTTCCCTGGCCATGGCCCGGAGGGGAGGAACAGAGACGCGTCCCCAGGAACCCTCACCTCGAAGCCGCGACCATTCACGATTATGGGCACTCGCCCGAGATTTGGAGATTCGCTGGATGATCCTCCCGCCATCGGTCTCGCGCACCATCCGAGTGGTGAGTAAGGATGCATCGATCCAAATAAGTGTTAAAAATGTGTGAAAAATGAGCTCCTCGTACTCCCCTGTAGACGAGCATGGAAAACGACATATCAATAAGCATTATGGTGTAATTGAAACGGATTGACCCACCCAGTCGAATTCGGCGTGTTCCTCCCCACGGAGCGTGAAGGCTT
Organism: uncultured Candidatus Bathyarchaeia archaeon; assembly: GCA_964347685.1. Lineage (GTDB taxonomy): Archaea > Thermoproteota > Bathyarchaeia > TCS64 > TCS64 > CAYGAH01. Next base: position 2,406 of record CAYGAH010000179.1, read on the forward strand.
CGAGGGCCTCCTCTCTGAAGCCAGGATTTGTGAGGGGTTGGAGTACCACTCCGTCTGGATAAGCGACCACCTGATAGGAATGTACAGGGACCCCAGCGGTCCTCGCCTCGAGTGCTGGACGACAGTCTCCGCCCTGGCGGGCGCCACCAGCCGCATAAGGCTCGGGCAGCTGGTCCTATGCAACCCATTCAGGCATCCACCCCTCCTCGCGAAGATGGGGGCGACCCTGGACGTGATAAGCGGGGGCCGCCTCGTGCTGGGCCTTGGGACGGGTTGGCATGAGCCCGAGTTCAGGGCCTACGGGTACCCCTTCGAGGGCCCGGCGGCGAGAGTCGGGAGGGTTGGTGAGGCGGCCCAGATCGTCAAGAGGATGTGGACCGAGGATAGCCCTAGCTTCAAGGGGAAGTACTACGAGATCGAGGGGGCCTACTGCTCCCCAAAGCCAGTCCAGGAGCCCCACCCTCCTGTAATGATAGGAGGGGGAGGGGAGAAGCTCCTGCTGGGAGTAGTGGCCCGCCACGC
>CAYGAH010000180.1:0-5436 GCA_964347685.1 uncultured Candidatus Bathyarchaeia archaeon
CATGCGAGCATAAGCCCCCCGTTGGGCCCCAGGGAGTACCTCTCCATCAGCTCCTCGACCTTGATGTAGTCCCTGACGTTGACGTTCGCCGCGTAGGGGAGGACTGTTGCCCCGGGGTCAAGGTTCACGGCCATGACGTCCTCCCTCTGCATCTCCAGCCACCTCGTGAAGGCGGCCGTGAGGTTGGACTTGCCTGAGCCGGCTGTGCCTATTATAAATATGAGGTTCATCCCGTCACCTAGGAGCCTGCGAACTCCCTGAAGAGCCCGTAGGACTCGGCGAGGGTATGGCTCTCGGGCGGCTTCTTGAAGGCGTATGATGAGACGGGGACGATGACGCCCCCCATCCCCCTGTCCGACGCCGTCTTGAGCCCCCTTATGGCGTCTATGAGTATCGCGCCAGAGTTGGGCGCGTCAACGGTGCTAAGCTTCACGTCCATCGTGAAGGGGGCCCCCCCGAAGTATGTTCCCTTCACCCAGAAGAAGCTGTCCCTCTGGTTTCCAAGGAAGTCCACGAAGTCCGTGGAGCCAGAGACCAGGGGGAACCCGTAGGGCACTGATTTGGTGACCGCTGCGGTCTTTATGCTCCTCTTCCTCTCCCTAGTCCTCTCCAGGGTGTCCACCGACTCCGTGCCTCCCCCCACGTCAAGCTGGTAGCTCTCGTCCACGACGACGCCACGGCTGTGGAGAAACTCTAGTAGCCCCATGTGGACTACCGTCGCGCCCACCTGGTCAAGAAGGTCGTCCCCCGCCAGGGCGAGCCCCGCCTCGCGGAACCTTTCGGCCCACTGGGTCTCGCTGGCTATTCCAGTTGGCGTCGCGTTGAGGAAGGCGCAGCCCGCTTCGAGGCATGCCTCTGCGTAGAACCTTGATGAGTTCTCCGACCCGCCGGATATCAGGTTCACCAAGACGTCGACACCCTCCTCCCTGAGCTCCCCGGCCATGTCGACAGGGTGGAGGGAGGCCACATCGAAGCTCTTGGCCTCTCCCTCCGGCTCGTCGAGGGGGTGGCCCATCTGGACCCTAACCCCCAGCTCGGGCACCTCCACGAACCTGGAAGCGTTGTTAGGCGGGGCGAAGATGGCCTCTGATAGGGCCCTCCCTACCTTCGTCTCGGCTATGTCGAAAGCGGAGACTATTCCGATGTCAGAGACCCCGTATCCCCCCACCTCGGCGTGGAGGAGCCCGTCTGAGCCCCCGTTATTTTTATAGTACTGGATCCCCTGGACTAGGGCGGAGCAGGCGTTGCCTACCCCCGCGACCGAGACCCTGACTTTACCCACCAAGATTCCTCCCGCTTGAGACCACTCTGATCTCATGGACACCGATATAAGAAGTATGGCTGGCCGTTCACAGCCCCTTGGACATCATTAGGCCGTCCTCGTACCTGTAGTAGCCAGGGAGCCTCCTTGAGAACCTGTAGCCCCTCCCCTCGTAGAAAGAGCGGGCCGAGAGGTTCGAGACCCTGACCTCAAGGTATACGAACGATGCGCCCAGCTCCCTGAACCTCCGCTCCTCCTCGTCCATCAGCGCGGTGCCCACGCCCCTGCCCTTGTGACGCTCCTCCACGGCTATGTTCATGACGTGGCCCAGAACCTTTCTAGAGCCGTCAGCCCCGTACTCTTCATGGGCGTCGCCCACGACGTAGCCGATCACCCCCCCGCCGTAATCGGCGACCAAGAACAGGTTCGGGGCCCTCCTGTGCTGGATGAGAAAGTGCTTCTCGGCCCACGGCTCTGGGAATGACGACCTCTCTATCTCGTGGACCATTTCGAGGTCGCCCCTCCGAAAAGGCCTGATCCTCAGCTGTCCCGAGCCTTGCATGGGCTCAGGCCCCTCCGCAGACCCTGTGGCTTAGGGACAGGACCATCTGCGTCAGGCTCCCGAAGGTGAAGCTGAAGCCCCCGTTCACCCTCCGCTTCCAAGCAGCTACGTTCATGATGTGCCTGGCGCCGACGGTCCTCCCATTCCCGTGGGCCTCCTCCAGGTCGAGGAACCTGTGATCGATCCCAGCCTCCTCCCGCTTCTTCACCATCCCCATGTGTATCAGGGCTTTCCAGTGGTTTCCGCCGGGAGTCACTGTGCACATACCGTCGTCGCGGTGCTCAGACAGTAATGGCTCAATAGGGTCCATCTTCTTGGCCAGGTCTAATTTTCCCTGATGGGGTATATCCCCGTTGCCCTCGATGCCCAAGCTATTTATCGGTGGACAGAGGTTGTGTAGGGGGTGTCTTCGCTGTGCTGAGGGGAAGGAGGGGTCTGCTGCTCACTTCCCTGGGGCTCGTGCTCTTCGTCGCCTACTTGATCTACACCGACCCCTTCGAGGTGCTCATGGAGGCGGGGCGCTTCGACGCGGCCGTTTTCGCCCTCTCTGTGTTGGTCAACTACGTCGGGCTGGTTTCCTTCTCCCTCTCATGGTTCATCCTCCTAAGGGTGCTTGGGGTGGGGATAAGCGCGTGGGGCTCTATACAGGCGACCCTTGTGAGCTTCTTCGTAGTCTGGATGGTGCCCATCCCCGTGGGAACCGAGATCATCAGGGCTTACCTCGTCAAGGACGAGGAGGGCTCAGACCTGGGGAAGGCAATCGCCTCCGTCGTCGTCCACAAGTCCTTCTACAACATAGCCTTCGGGGCCCTGATCGCCTTCGCGGCCTTCACAGTAACAGTGGTCCGGAGGGGGAGCATACCAGTCAGGGGGGACATGGTCCTATTCGTCATAGTTTTCGCTGCCGGCTCGAGCGTCCTCTTCGCTGCCATACTGAACCGTAGGCTCCTGAGGGCCCTCTACGAGAGGAGCCCAGGCTGGCTGAGAACGCGCCTCCTCGACAGGATCTACCCCCCGGAGATGGGGGGTGAGGGCTTCCCCACTGTAATAGAAGAGATAGGGGCGGCGGTGGGCGTGCTCAGGTCGAGGATAGGCTGCGACCTCCTCTCCTTCCTGATGGTCGCCTTCCACTGGAGCACGGGCTCCATAACGGCATACCTGGTGGCCGACTCCCTTGGGAGCCCCATAGACTTCTGGCTGATAGTCGTGATATACGCCGTCGTGGAGTTCATACAGCAGCTAAACATCCTCATCCCAGGGGGGCTGGGCATCATCGACGCTGGGCTCACGGGCGCATTCGTCCTCGTCGGCGTCCCCCTGTCCACGGCGTCGGCAATATCCCTCCTCACGAGGATGGCCACATACTGGCTCGAGGTGGTCCTGGCAGCCGCAGTGAGCGTCCAGTACGGCTACAGGGAGTCCCTGAGGGATTTCCTGAGGTGAGGGGCCGGGGAAGGTAACGATTTGTGACCACCTGAGGTGATCACCAGCCCTGAGTCGCCCTTATAAATCGAGCATCTGACCCACGGCTTGAAAAGACTTGGATGGGCTGGGTCACAAGGGAGGGCTGGGATACCTCGGCGGATTCCTCGCATCGATAATGCCCGACAGGGTGACGGGCCCCGCGAAGCTTTTCCTATCGGCGGCTGTTGTGAACGGGGTGGGCAACGGGATATTCAACGTGGTGTTCCAGCTCTACCTCCAGTCCATGGGTATAGGGGTAGCCTCGATAGGCTCCATATTCATGATGAACGCTATAGGGGCTTTCCTCCTAACCATCCCGGCGGGGATGCTTGCGGACCGCTACGGGAGGAAGAAGATCATCTACCTTGGCTTCTTGGTCGTATTGGTCGCGATGCCTCTCGTCCTGACGACGAGGAACGTGGGGGTACTAATGTTCGGCTTCCTCCTGATAGGCCTCAGCAACGCCACTGGGGCCCTCATAAGCCCCGTCTACGCCTCCTTCTTCGATAACGGGGACATGGACAGGGCCTTCGGCCTCAACTTCTGCCTCAACATAGTAGCCATGTCCGCGGGGAACCTCTTCGGCCACATACCCCCGAGGCTCGTGGGAGGCTACGGCCTCAGCCAGCAGTCCGCTTACTGGGCGGTCGCCGCAATGGGCATGGCCTTCTTCTTCGCCCAGATGCCCTTCTACGCGCTGTCCCTGAGGGGGTACGAGGACCCGGCGAGGTCGGGGAACGGCTTCAGCCTGAGGTCTAGGAAAGTGGTCGCCAAGTTCGGCATGGTTGCGGCCCTAATGTCCCTCGGAGGGGGCGTCCTTTTCAGCCTCTTCCCGCTGTACGTCAAGTTGAAGTTCGGGATGGAGTCGGACGCCCTCGGGAACCTGTTCTTCCTGTCCAACTTCGTCTCCGCGGCGGCGAGCATCGCGGCGCCTAGGGTCTCAAGGAGGATGGGAGCCCTGAAATCGATCTTGCTGGCTCTGGGGCTCGTTACACTCTTCTACTTCATGATACCCTCCGCCCCCTCCTTCGCCCTTCTCACCGTCGTGTACATTTTCCGAGTTGGCCTCGTGAACATGTCCTCCCCCCTCATCTCCTCCCGGTTCATGCAGATGGTGAACCAGGAGGAGCTGGGCACGGCCAACAGCCTAAGGATGACCGCGATGAACGGGGGGCAGATGATCTCTCCATGGCTAGGCGGGCAGCTCATGGAGAACCTTTCCCTCGACGCCCCAGCCTACATAGGCGCTGCCGTGTACGCCTTCACGACGATCGCCTGGTACGCCCTCCTGAGGGGAGAGAAGACAGTCGAGGAGAGGCAGCTGGAGGCAGCCGCCCTCTGAGGGCGGGCGGGCACCTTCCCTTCGAAAGCCTAGTTTCGTATCGCTAGAGATAAGCTTTTATCGTGGTCTGGGTTCTATATCGCTAGAGTAATGGGGGTCGTTCGGGATTGGAGTGGTGGATACAGGTGATCCTCGCCGTGACAGGCTACCTCCTTGGGATGGCCTTCGCGGGGAGCTTCCTGGGGAGGAAGTGGATGGGGACCGTCGACGTGGCTCTTCACAGGGTCCTCAGGAGGAGGGTCACCACGGGGAAGTACCTCTACTGGAAGTTCTTCTGCAACATAGAGAACCCCCCAAGACCCAAGAACCTGGAGAGGCCGGAGAAGTTATCGGACAGGGTCCTCGCCAGGCTCCTGGCGGCCTGCACGTGAGCCCCTCTCCCCATAGAAACTTATTAAATGGGAGCCCCATTCAGTGAACCCGTATGCTCCGCCTCGGCATCATCGGCTGCGGTAGGGTCACCACCATGTTCCACCTAAAGGCGATAGAGGCCCTGGAAGATGTCGAGGTGACCGCCGTGGCGGACCGCAACAACGCCCGGGCGGTAGAGGTGAAGGAGAGGTGCGGGGCCCGGAAGGCTTGCCTCGACTACAGGACCCTCCTGGCAGACCCCGGGGTTGACGCCGTCGCAATAAACACTCCCCCCAGGTTCCACGAGCAGATGGTCGTTGAATCCCTGGAGTCTGGGAAGCACGTCCTCTGCGAGAAGCCCCTAGCCGAGACCGTTGAGGGGTGCCTCCGCATCAGGGAGGCCCAGAGGGATACCGGCCTCGTGGTGCTTCCGGGGCACAACTACGCCTTCACCCC
>CAYGAH010000181.1:0-2509 GCA_964347685.1 uncultured Candidatus Bathyarchaeia archaeon
AAGCACGTCCTCTGCGAGAAGCCCCTAGCCGAGACCGTTGAGGGGTGCCTCCGCATCAGGGAGGCCCAGAGGGATACCGGCCTCGTGGTGCTTCCGGGGCACAACTACGCCTTCACCCCCAGCCTGGGGAAGATGGCGGGGCTCATCGAGGAAGGGGCCATAGGCGACCTCAGGGGGGTCTCCATAAGCTTTGAGAACAACCTCAGGCTCTACAACCCCCGCACAGACTTCAGGTTCAAAGAAGACCACGGGATAGTCGAGGACATAATGCCCCACGTCCTCTCCGTCTCCGACCCCATCGCAGGGGCCGCGAAGAAGGTGGATCGCGTGGAAGCCTGGCGGAAGAGATACGGAGTCTACGACAACATGGAGGTCGGGATCATAACCGGCGGGGGCGTGGGCATCGACTGCTCCCTCAGCTGGACCAGCCTGATCCCCAGGTTCAAAGTTGAGGCCTTCGGCTCCCGGGGCCGCATCAGAACGGACCTCATGCTCTCGCCTTACACAGTCACAATCGAGGCGGGGGGCGAGAACAGGAAGGTGAAGGGGAGGGGGCTGGGTTGGTACCTCGACCTGGTGAGGTTCAAGCACCCTTCCTTCCAGAACCAGTACAGCCACCTCGTCGGGCTAGTAGAGGGCTCGGAGGAGCCGATGCTGGGAATAGACGAGGAGATAGGGATGCTCCGGGTCATGGAGGAGGTCGTGAGGCGCCTAAACGAGGAAGAGGGAGCCGGTGGGTCGGGGAAGAGGTGAGGGTTCCGATTTGAGCAGGGTGGCCGTCGTCGGGGCGGGCGAGGACATAGCTGCGGCGGTGAGGAGGAGCGTCGACCTTGTAGGGGGCCTGAGGCTGAGGGGAGGAGAGCACGTCGTCATAAAGCCCAACGTCTGCAACGCAAAGAACCCCCACGGCATGGTCATCACCGACCCCCGAGTAGTGGAGGCCGTCGTGGGTCTGGTCAGGGAGAAGACAGACAGGATAACCGTCGTAGAGTCGGACAACGTATCGGGGCCCGCAGAGAGGAGGATGGCCGACTCTGGGATTCTCAGCATGCTCGATGAGATGGGGGTGGGCTTCTTCAACCTCAGCAGGGACGGTTTCGAGATCCACGAGGTTGCGGGCAAGGAGCTCAGGCTTCCCAGGACAGTCCTAGAAGCTGACTTTTTCATAAACCTGCCCAAGATGAAGACGGAGGGGCACGTCTTGGTCACCCTCAGCATAAAGAACCTGTTCGGGGTCCTTCAGAGGGCCAAGAAGAGCAGGCTGCACGGCCGCCTCAACGATATACTGCCCTACCTCGCTAAGAACATCAGGCAGGACCTGATCCTGGTAGACGGGATAAGATGCATGGAGGGGAACGGCCCAGTAGTGGGCACGTGCAGGGAGGTGGGTGTGGTCGTCGCGGGCACTGACCCCGTCTCCGTGGACTCGGTCTGCTCCCGAATCATGTGCTTCGACCCCCATGAGATAGAGCACATCGCCAGCTCCCACAGGATGGGCATCGGGGAGATGGACCCTGACAGGATCGAGGTCGTAGGGGACGGCTTGGAAAGGTTCGCGTGCGAGTTCGAGAGGCCCTACACCCTGAAGGCCACCTTGAGGTCCCTGAGGTCCATCAGGGACGTCTACCTCAAGTAGTTCTGGTTCCACGCGTTCGACCATAATTATTTCGTCTTTTGTCGAACGTCCTTTCGCTTCTTGTCGAAGCGCTTAAATAGACTCGCTGATAGATGTCTTGCGATTCATACCGAGATTGGTTGTCATGAGAACCTCTGACGACGTCGGGATCGCGGGGTACGGGGCCTACGTCCCCATGAACCGGCTGAGGGCCTCCGAGGTGAACAGGGTATGGGGGACATTCGGGGAGCCCATAGAGGAGAAGTCTGTCGTCTCCCCTGACGAGGACACGGTCACCATAGCGGTGGAGTGCGCGAAGCAGGCGGTCAGGAGGGCGGGGATAGAACCCTCGGAGATAGGGGCGGTCTACGTGGGGACCGAGTCCAAGCCCTACGCTGTGAAGCCCAGCGGAACAATAGTCGCAGAGGCGATAGGGGCGACCCCCGGCGTAGCCACAGCGGACTACGAGTTCGCCTGCAAGGCTGGGACGGAGGCGTTCCAGACGTGTATAGGCCTGGTGGCGAGCGGGATGCTCAGGTACGCGATGGGTATAGGGGCTGACACAGCCCAGGGGAGGCCCCAGGACGCGTTGGAGTACACGGCCTCCTGCGGGGGTGCCGCCTTCATATTCGGTAAGAGGTCCGATGAGACCGTGGCTTGGCTGGAGGCCTCATACTCGTACGTCACAGACACCCCAGACTTCTGGAGGAGGGCCCACGAGGTCTACCCCCGCCACGGGAGCAGGTTCACGGGGGAGCCCGCGTACTTCAAGCACATCCTTGGAGCGGGGAGGGGCATCCTGGAGGAGACAGGATACAAGCCAGGGGACTTCAGGTACGCGGTCTTCCACCAGCCCAACACGAAGTTCCCCATAAACGCCGCGAAGGCCCTGGG
>CAYGAH010000182.1:0-3101 GCA_964347685.1 uncultured Candidatus Bathyarchaeia archaeon
CCTCCCCTCCCTCCCCTCTGGCGTCAGCTCCATGGCGTAGGCCATGGCGACGGGCATAACCATCGCCGAGCCCACCCCGTGCACGAGCCTCACCGCTACGAGCATCTCGGGCGAATTTACGTATGTGTACAGGATCGATGTCAGGGTGTACGCCGAGAGCCCGACGACCATGATCTTCTTCTTGCTGTGGCTGTCTGAGAGCCTCCCGACAGGGGTCTGAAGTATCGCCCGGGACAAGGAGAAGCTGGAGTAGATGAGGCCGATCATCACCCCTGTGGCCCCCAGGTCTGACGCGTAGTTGGGTATGATGGGGGAGATTATGCCGAGGCCGACCATTGCCATGAACACGCAGAGGTTCAGGACCCTGAAGGCGTTGGTCGTGCTCCTTTCCAATTCCATCCCTCTTCGTAAGACCCTACGCTATTTAACTTGCGCACGTATCAACAAAAATTGTAGCGTCGTTCCCCGGCCATCAAGGCGCCAAAATTGGTGTATGGAAATCCACGGGGTAGTTTAGGCCCAGAAGCTCCTATTTTATTTGGTGACGGTGGGGTCGGAAGGACCTGAACCCACGAAAACAGGGTCTCCGCCCCAGAACCTCCACACTCCTTCGTTTTCAAAATCGCCCATGAAAATCGATCAAAAATTATATGCTCAGAATCAACCTGGTTCCAAGTGTGTACGTCATGGGTTCAATTTGGATAGTCAGGGACTACGAGAGGTGCTCGGGGTGCAGGCGTTGCGAGCTGGCCTGCAGCATGCACCACGAGGACTGGATGTGGCCAGAGGCATCAAGGATAAGGGTCTTCATGCCCTTCCCAAGCGTGGAGGTCCCCCACCTATGCGCCCAGTGCGACGACTACCCCTGCGTCGAGGCCTGCCCCGTCGAGGCGTTGATCGTCGACGAAGGGACGACGGCTGTGCTGGTAGATCAAGAGAAGTGCATAGGCTGCGGAAAGTGCATCGGCGCCTGCCCCGGCTCAATGCCCTTCCTCCACCCGGAGACGGAGAAGGCCGTCATCTGCGACTTGTGCGGCGGCGACCCAGAGTGCGTGAAGGTCTGCCACGAGGCGAAGTACGACGCTCTGAGGCTCGTGGAGGAGAGGATGAGCAGCGACAGGAAGCTCTTCTCTAGGAATCCAATCAGTGTGGCCAGGGATCTGGCTGTCAAGATGTTCGGGGAGAAGGGAGAGGAGGTAATCTAGGTGCCCAGGGGATACGCGGGCAAATACCTCGAAGTCGACCTCACCAGGGGGAAAGTGAAGGACACCACGTTCGAAGACGAGGTGCTGGAGGCCTACTTCGGGGGCAGGGGACTCGCAGCAAAGGTCCTATGGGACAGGATAGGCGACAGGTGGCCCAAGGTAGACCCCCTCGGGCCGGAGAACATCTTCCTCGCTCTGACCGGCCCTATGACTGGTTTCTATCCGGGTGGAAGGGTCTGCTGCTCAGGGAAGTCGCCCCTCAGCAACGGCACAGTCGGGTCGACGACTAGCTCAGAGTTCGCCCACGAGCTGAAGACGGCGGGATACGACGGGGTCATCGTCGAGGGGAGGGCGAGCAGCCCGGTATACATCCTGGTGACGGACGAGGGCGGGGAGATCAGGGACGCAGGCCACCTATGGGGGAAGATCGGCACCGAGACCATAAAGGCCCTCAACAGGGAGGTCACGGAGGAGTTGACGAGGAGGAGGCCGAACGTGGGCCTCTGGAAGGAGCCTGGGATGATCTACATCGGCCCAGCCGGAGAGAACATGGTCCGGAACGCCGCCGTGATGACGAAGCTCTGCCACGCCGCGGGCTACGGAGGGTACGGCTCTGTGATGGGGTCGAAGAACCTTAAGGCCATAGTGGCCAAGGGGAGGGGAGCCCTGCCGGGCGTGTATGCCCCCGAGGCGGTAAAGGCGCTCTGGAGGATGGCCCACGAGCACCTCATCGGCCGCGACGGTTTCCGCCGCCACGGCACCGGGTACGGAGGCTGGTCTACGGGAGCGACCATGAGCTCCGAGCCCGTCAGGAACTGGCAGGAGGAGTGGCACGACGAGAGGGGCTTCGGCGGCCCAATGTTCGAGACCCGCTACTGGGTGAAGAAGTACTGGGCAGACTTCAACTGCACTACGAGCTGCATGAAGATGAGCTGCATAAAGAGCGGAAGGTGGAAGGGCGACATCACCGACATGCCCGACTACGAGCAGCAGGCATACTGCGGCACAAACCTCGGCATATTCGACCCAGGGGACTGCATCCACCTCAGCGCCCTGATCGACAACCTGGGCCACTCCGCCATAGGGGGCAGCAACACGATGGCCTTCGCAGCGGAGCTCTACCAGCGCGGCCTCCTCACCGAGGAGGACCTCGGACTCAAGCTTGAGTGGGGAGACGCCGAGGCCTTCGACAGGCTGGCGAGGCTGATAGCAAAACGCGATGGGATAGGGGACGTCCTGGCGGAGGGTACCCTGAGGGCGGCCCTGAAGATCGGCGAGACGAAGGGCGTCGACTGCACGCCCTACGCCGTGCAGGTAAAGGGGATAGAGGTAGGCGCCCACGGGACCAGGAGCGACGCGGACTTCCTCGCCCACGACATAAGCTACGCCGTGAACGTCCAGGGAGGGGACCACACGAGCGCGGCTTCGGACGGATACAGGGAGCTCTCAGGCTCTGTCTTCTCTGACTCCGCAGTATACTGCAATTTCTGCAGAACGCCTCAGAGCCTGATCTTCGACTTCGCCAAGGCAGTCACAGGGTACCAGATGACCGTGGACTCCTGGAGCAGGGTGAACGGTCGCAGGATAGTCACCCTCCAGAGGGCGCTCCTTCTGATGGGCGGGCCAGACGTGACATGGACGCCGTTAGAAGACGACGAAAACCCGACAAGGTTCTACGAGCCCCTGCCGAGCGGGCCCTACGAAGGAAGCGCAACCGACAGGCAGCTAGTGGAGAGGAAGAGGGCCGCCTACTTCGAGACCCTGGGATGGGACGAGCGCGGAATACCCACAGAGGAGACCCTGGAGAGGCTAGGCCTCGTAGAGTTGGAACATGCGATGAGTAAGCTAAGAAAGTAGCTTACTATCGCAATCTTTCATCACCAGTAAAAACTGTGC
>CAYGAH010000183.1:0-13138 GCA_964347685.1 uncultured Candidatus Bathyarchaeia archaeon
GAGAATGATCGAGGAGGAGGGCGCGGGGTACGTCGATCTCGGCGGCGTCCTGATAGAGCCAGGGGAGCTTCAGGAGCTGAGGGAAGCCATCGAAGGACTTGGGGACATGCGCCTCGAAACCGTCTCCAGGGCCCTTCGTGAGCATGGCTGCCGCAGCCCATTGCCGGTGCTAGAGGCGCTGGGATACGCAGTGGATTGGAGCCCTGAGCGGGGTGAGAGCAGGGTCTACAGGCTCGGGGGGCGTTAAGCAACAACTTAATATCCCGCCTATCATATCTCGTGTTGGAAAGTGGGTCAATTATGGGGTATGAGGGTTTGCAGGGAGCCACCACAATCGGCCTTGTCTGCAAGGACGGCGTCGTCCTGGCCTCGGAGAAGAGGGTGAGCTGGGGGCGCCTCGTAGCCAGCCGTTCGGGCAAGAAGGTCTTCAAGCTCACCGACAACATAGGGCTCGCCTTCGCCGGGTTGGTATCAGACATGCAAGCCCTGACCAGGGAGGCCCACGCCTACGCCAACCTCTTCAAACTCGACAACAACCGCCCCATCACTGTTAGGAGTATGGCCAAGCTCATTTCAAACATACTATTCCAGAGGCGCATGTACCCCCTCCTCATGGAGACCGTTGTGGGGGGAGTCGACGCCGACGGCCCTGCGGTCTACTCCCTGGACCCAGTGGGCAGCCTCATCCCAGACAACTTCGTCTCCGCAGGGACAGGCGCTCCCATAGCCATGGGCGTGCTGGAGGCCAGCTACAGCGAGGACATGGACTTGGAGCAGGGGGCCGAGCTCGCCCTCAGGTCGATAAAGTCGGCAGTGGCTAGGGACACCGTGAGCGGCGACGGGGTGGACATGCTCCTCATAAAGGCCGATGGCACCGAGGAGAGGACCTACCCCCTCAGAGGATGAGCCCGAACTATCCTTTCATCCCTGATCACGTTCCCGTGAGCTCACCCGATTGGAAGGGTCTGTTGAGGCCACCCGAACTCATCGTCTTGTCCCTTTTGAGGAAAAGATAAATCTGTAGGACTCGCTCTGTATTAGCCTTAGGGCCGGTAGTTCAGTGGTATGAACGCTGGCTTCGCAAGCCAGAAGTCGGGGGTTCAAATCCCCCCCGGTCCACCATAAGACTGATGGGTTTTCAGATTTTCATAAGGGCCTTCCAGGATAGTGATCACGATCTTGACGAACTAAGTTCGTCTTCGCCCCTCGATTTCGCCTTTGTCAGAGACTGTATCTGGCTTGGTGGCTGCGGTGGACAAACTAAAGATGACGTAAAGCGCACCGATAAACCATAGACAAGGCATCGATCGAGGCCATTATATATAGAGTATTGAACACATCAAGTTTTTCGCAAGTGAACTTCGTAGATACTCCCAACTAATAGGACAAGGCAAACCTCCAAGTTTGCTGAAGCGGAGGGGTCTCATTCCCCGATTTTTCTGAAGTACAGGAACTTGAGCTTAGCTTCCATGATTGTCTTTTCGCCAACGTAGCACCGCCTCTGAAATGTGACGATGCCCCTGTCAGGCCTGGAAGTTTCACGTTTGTGGATCACTTCGAGTTCAGACCTCATCGGGGCACCATGGGGGAGGGGGGCCACGAACTTCATCTCGTCGATCTCGACAACAGCGACGATGTTGTCGTAGATGCCCGTCTGATACTCGAGGCCGAAGGCGTAGGCGTCGATCACGGCGCCTGGGGTGACCTTCCCCTCGAATCCTTTCCTTTTAGCCTCGTCCTCGTTGAGGAATATGGGATTATGTACCCCAAAGAGGCCCGCAAGGAACTCTATCACCGAACCCGAGACGTACTGTGTACGGGTAGAGAACTTGTCTCCAACATTAAGGTCCCCATAAAAAGGTCCTTTCATGCCCTAACCTTGATTGAGGTCCCATAAAAGATTATGTTGAAAATGAATTCCTGAGAAATGTCACCCAAAAGCCTAGAATTTCACCCCAACACTTCTTTAATATCGTTATTGCTGGCATTTTGTTTCTGTACGCTACGTTTTGACGAAACGAAGGTACTACAAGGATATTGATGCATGGTTCACAAGCTAGAGGTCAGGGGTCGTATCCGATAGTTAACCACAATAAACGGGCCTTTATACTAAGGATCACTCGAAACAGTTATCTATCAATAAAATTTATTCTTAGTTGGTTCTACTGAACATCGAAAGTAATGGTTCAATAGGGCCAAAGCAGGTGGTTGTAATGGAAGAGACCCGGAGACTCATCGAGAGCTCCAACAGGAAGTTCGGCGAATACATCCGTAAGGGAGACGCTAAAGCCCTCGCAGGGCTCTACACTAAGGACGCCTGCCTCCTGCCGACGAACAGCGAGATGATCCGAGGCAACAAGGCGGTGGAGGAGTTCTGGAGGGGGGCGATAACTGGGCTCGGGCTGAAGGACGCCGTACTGACGACGCAGGAGGTAGTCGGGTCCGGAGAAACAGTAACTGAGATGGGGAAATACATGTTAAAGATCCAGCCGGAAGGCCAGGCCTTGATGGAGGACAGGGGTAAGTACCTGGTGGTCTGGAAGAGGACGCCAGAGGGCTGGAAGCTCCACTGGGACATCTGGAACACGAGCCTCCCGGCAGGCTGAGAGATCAAGTCTTCTCCATTTTTTTCCGAGAAAGGCTTTTCATGGATCCCTCCTACGTATCACTTTTTCATAACGCTAATAATCCCACCCCATTTCCCCAGACTGTAGGAAGGACATTCTGAAGAGATATGGCCGATGGTCTCCCTGGTTAGTCAGTACGCCGTTTTCCTGATCTCATCGGCGAGCGTGTCCCTAATTAACGGCCTCTACATCCTGAGGCATCGCCTGGGGCTCAGGGCCAAGGTCGGGTCGATCCTGATCTTCTCAGGGGTCCTCTGGAGCTTCGGGTACGGGCTCGAACTAATCCTAGTTGACTTCCAGACGAAGATACTGCTGAACAAGATACAGTACATCAGCATAGTCACCCTGGGGCCCACCATGCTGATATACACGATGATTTCGACGGGGCGGGAGAACTGGGCGAACCTACGCAACGCGGTGCTCCTCTTCGTAGTACCCGCAGCAAGCCTCTTGCTAATCTTCACAAACGAGCGCCACGGCCTAATTTGGCCGCAGATAACCCTCACAGGGTCTTACCCTTCTATCCTGTTGGAGAACTTTGGGAAAGCCTACGGGCTTATATCTGGGTACAATTACTTGACGCTCCTAGCCGGCTGTCTCCTCTCAGCGCAGATCCTCATCCGAGCTAGGCACCTGTACAGTCGGCAGGGGACCGTCCTTCTGGTCGGCATGATCATCCCCTGGGTTTGGAGCAACGTGACTATGTTCAAACTTTACTCGTTCGACATCGACATAACTCCCATAATGTTCAACTTCATGTGCATCGTTGTGACGATCATAAACCCGACCCGCCTCCACCTCAGCGACATAGTGCCCCTCGCCCGAGAGGTCATATTAGAGAGGATGAGCGACGGGGTGATCGTCCTGGACGAGATGGACCGCGTCATAGACCTGAACCCCTCGGCTCAGAGGCTCATCGGCCTACCCCGTGATGGGATCATCGGTGGGGTCCTGGGTGAGGTTTGGGACACATGGCACAAGTATCGATCATCGAACGATGAGTGGGAAAGGGACGAGCTCGTGCTCGTAGAGGGGGAAGATGTAAGGATATTCGACACCAACGTCTCCCCCATCGTGGACTGGAGGGGGCGGGTTCACAGCAGGGTCGTTGTCCTCCACGACATAACACCCTACAAGGAGACGGAGGAGGAGCTTAGGAGCTACTCAGAGCAGCTGGAGCTGCTGGTCGAGGAGAAGACGAGGCGACTCAGGGAGGCTGAGAGGCTAGCCGCCATAGGAGAGCTCGCGGCCATGGTAGGCCACGACCTGAGGAACCCCCTCACGAGCATCTCCGGCGCGACCTACTACCTGAGGAGGAGGATGGGGGACAGCCCCGACGAGAAGATCAATCAGATGCTGGAGATAATCGAGGACGGAATAGGCTACTCGGACAAGATAATAAGGGACCTCCTAGACTACTCGAGGGAGATAAGACTGGAAACATGTGTAACCAGCCCGAAGTTCCTTGTCAGAGATGCCTTGTCCCTGGTACAGGTCCCGGAAAACATCGTATTAACCGATCAGACTGAAGAACAACCACAGATGTGGGTCGACGCCCAGAAGATGAGGCGCGTCTTCGTCAACATAGTCACCAACGCTTTAGACGCCATGCCAGAGGGAGGTAGCCTGACCATAAAGAGCAGATCGGACGCGGGGAAGGTCGAGATATCTTTCGAGGATACGGGGAGGGGAATACCAGATGAGCTACGTGAGAAGATCTGGAAGCCCCTATTCACCACCAAGGCGAGGGGGATGGGTTTCGGCCTGGCAATCTGCAGGCGCATAGTTGAGGCACACGGAGGCACCATAACCCTCAGAAGCTCAGAGGGGGAGGGCTCGACCTTCACCGTGGCACTTCCAACGAGGTATACGGAGGAGAAAAATCCCACGATCGATGCCCCAGAGGCCCTGATCGAGGGAACCTGACGGCCCAAAGGACCCAAAAAACCTAACAAAGTAGATTATAGAACCGCTCTTCATAACCGTTAAAATGTAGTTTCCAACCATTAACTTCTGATTCAATATAAAGTAATAGTGTGAGAGGGCTCAGATGGTGGAAAAGGCCAGGATTCTAGTCGTGGACGACGACGAATCCATCAGAAATGTCCTCAAGATAAACCTCGAAGAGCACGGGTACTCGGTGGAGACCGCGTCCACGGGGGAGGAGGCGGCGAAGAAGATGGCATCAGGATCCTTCAACCTGGCGCTGATCGACGTGAAGCTCCCCGACATAGAGGGTACCCGGCTACTCTCTTCTGGGGATGAGCGTTTGCCCAGGATGGTCAAGATAATCCTCACAGGGTACCCCACCCTGAACAACGCGATCCAGGCCGTGAACAGTGGAGCCGACGGCTACTTGTTGAAGCCCGTGAGGATCGATGAGCTCCTGAGGGTGATAGAGGTGCACCTCAAGAGGCAGCGTGAAGCGAAGGAGTACAGCGAGGAGCAGGTAGCTAAATTCATAGAGACGAGAGCCAAAGAGGTCGGATACAGGCCACGCGCATCGGTTTGAAGTGGACGGCATGATGGAAAGCGGATCGAAGTTGAAAAGCGAAGGGAAACACGATTACAGAGAGGTCACCCTAGAGACCATCAAAACGATCCTGCTTGAAATTTTTGGACAGGAGCAGTTCCTGAACATGATAAAGGTGATGGAGGACAGCTACTCCCTAAACTGGGAGGAGATCCCGGAGAAACCCGGGGTCTTCTCGGAGGCCCTTAAGAGACTCCTCGGAAAGGGCTCCATGATAATAGAGGACCTGATCGTAGAGAACCTATACCTCACATACGGGTTAGAGTTCGAATACAAAAAAACGTACGGTTTCAACGATTATCTATTCGAGTTGAAAAAATACTCGTAAAACGTTTAAACTCCTCATCATCGAATCTATCTGATTCGTCGCAACTGCTTAAGGGCAGTGGGTGAGGGATTTAGCGTTATGGGAAAGGTTGTTGATACCGTAGCTTTCATTGTTTATGAGGACGGTAAGATCTTGGTGGAGAGGAGGAGGCCAGACAGGAGGACTGATCCGGGAAAGATCGTTATACCCGGAGGCCACGTGGATGCCAGCGAAAGCCTGGAGGGGGCCTGCAGGAGGGAGCTGAAGGAGGAACTGGACATCGAATGCGAGGGGTTCGAATACATAATCACACTGCTCCACCACACTGAGATCGAGGACCAGAACACCCATTACTATTCTTGTGAGGGATGGGCGGGTACCCCCAAGAGCCTTGAGGCTGAAGAAATTCTCTGGATCGGAGTGGATCAACTCCGCCTCCTAGATTTCGAGATCGACAGACGGGCGGCGGGGGAGTTCTTTAGGAAACGGTCGTGTCCTGAGTGTGTTTGAGTCCCGCCCGCGCCGGTTTTGCGTCAGTGGCAGGTCATATTGGTTTTCCCGGGGGCGCCCTGATTTTCCGTTCAGCTTCCTTGCGCCTTTCAGTGAATCCCCTTTGGATCGTGTCGTTGTTTTTGGTTCCATTTTTGAACGTTCTTCTGTTGTTCCTGTGAATTTTTGGGTCTGTCCGGGATCGATCCCTGCGTTGGAATCCGGGGGAGAGGCGCGGGTCGCTCTCTGAGGGTGTGTCCCCGATCCTCAGGTTCGTCGACGTCGAAGGGGCTTCATTCCTCGTCTCCGTTTGAGAGGGATCGGAGTCGTGTGGAGGGCCTTCACGTTTCCATAGTCCGCCGTGTTGCTACAGGTTTGTTCCGCCGCTCTGGGTCAGCACAGCCGTGAGGCTCACGGTGTACCGGCCTTTCTGGTTTTTTGGTGTGGGGGCCGGGTTCTTTCGCCTCCTCGGAGCGTGTCACCGGTGCGTGGTGGATGGAGGGGTGTGCCTCGTCCGTTTCGGTCGTCATGACCGAGGGAATGCCAAGTTAGAGTCGTAAGATTGTCAAGACTCTCAAAGGCTGTAAGAGGGGCCCTCGATTAAATATCCGGGAAATTCTAACCCGTATCAGATACAAGAATTTTTCAATTTAAGGACAATTAAGTGATTAAAATGCGCTGGAAATGTCTAGAATATGTATATGGGAGAAAGGTCCTTATCGAGTAATTACTTTTGCATGGCTGAATAAATACTTATACTTACAGGGTGGGGTTCTGGAGGGCTATATGATGTAGCCTATGTCTATGCGCTCGAAGTCCCTCACGAGCTCTAGGTCGAGCTCGGGCTCTATCTCCTCGAAATCCTCCTCCCCGAGGTCCGCCCAAGGCCCCCTTATGGCCGCCTGGACGGCGGGGTGCTCGCTCCCGAAGTTGTCCATGCAGACCCTGTAGGTTATCCTGCGCACCTGCTGCTCGTCGCTGTATCCCAGGCTGTGGAGGTACTCGTGGAGGAGTATGGCGAATATGTGGGACTTGTGATCGAGCTCCGACCTCGCCCTCAAAAGCCGCCTGTTCAGGACTATGTCGTTTGTCCCCATGGGGTGGAAGGCCCCAACGTTGAGGGGGAGGTTCCCCAGGTAGAGCATGAGGCCCACCCTGTGCTCCCCGAGGGTCTGCCTGACTGCCTTCTTCACGACGGCGAATATGTCTCCGTAGCCCTTAGCCTTCTCCAGCTCTGTCGTGAGCAGCATCATGAATACTTTCTCCCTACACGGATTCCACGGTTTTGACGCCAGGCACCTTCTTCTTGAGGTAGCTCTCTACCCCCCACTTGACGGTCATCTGGGACATGGGGCAGCCCGCGCAGGCGCCCTTGAGCTTTACCTTGACGACGCCGTCCTCGACGCCCACGAGCTCCACGTCCCCCCCGTCCACCTGGAGGTGGGGGCGTACCTCTTCTATAGCCTTGGCGACCTCTTCTTCCAGGTCCATATCACTCACAAAAGGGAGAAACTACGGTATTTAAACCTTCATCGCCCCGATGAAACCCCATATTTAACCCTTGCTAAAGGGTGCTCCGCGGCCCTAGGAATCGCCCTCTCATCGGTCACGTTCGGGCCCCTTCTCGCCATGAAGGACTCCATAACCCTCACCCCGTCTCTGAGGAGGAGGGGACTACGGAGGGCAGTTCAAGGTCAAGGAGGGCTTCAGGGAGACCTTCCTGCCTGTGGGGATAGAGGAGGGGTGAGGCGAAGGCCTTCGTTAGGTTCATGACCGAATCCCTCAGCAGGCACGACGACCCCCTGGCTGCACCGTGCATAACCTCCTTGAGGACGAGGGTGGATGGGGCTGAGACGACCGTCTACTTCCTCTACGGGGAGGGCCAGATGGACCTTGGGAGGAAGAAGACCATAAACGTCATAAGCGTGTCTGAGGAGCCCGGGAGGGAAGTCTACTCCGTCATCCTGGATTCTATGGGGCTGTTAGAGGCTGCAAACAGCACGGGCACCTTCGTCAGGAAGATCCTCCTCAGATGGCCCCTGAGCATCTGTAGCGGCTCAAGCCCGGCACCCGACAATTAATTTTAAGACCCGAAGCCCCCAGATGTCTCTGATATGACAGAGGGATCGCGTTTGAAGAGAATAAGCCTGGCCGCCACCGGGGACTCCCTCATCACCATGAGGCAGTCGGTCCACTCAGAGCCCGAGTTCACGGAGTTGGTGAACCTGATCAGGGAGGCCGACGTCGCCTTCACCAACCTGGAGATGAACCTCCACGACTACGAGGATGACGCCTACCCCGCCGCTGAGTGCGGCGGCACCTACACGAGAGCAGACCCAGAGATGATCGATGAGCTCAAGTGGATGGGCTTCGACATCTTCTCCACGGCGAACAACCACAGCCTCGACTACATGTACGGGGGGCTTAGGAAGACTATAGAGCACCTCGAAGAGGCAGGGGTCCCCCACGCAGGGACCGGGATGGACCTCGCGGAGGCGAGGCAGCCCGCCTACCTGGAGACGGGGAAGGGGAGGGTGGCCCTTATATCCGCTGCATCTTCCTTCGCCTCATTCGGGAGGGCGGGGGAAGCCCGCAGGGACATGAATGGAAGGCCTGGGCTCAACCCCCTGAGGTACGAGACCTGGTACGAGGCTAGTGAGGAGACCATAGGGCTCCTCAAGGAGGTCGAGAAGCATCTTGGCTTGGCCGAGGTAGTACAGCCCGAGGATGCCTACTACTTCCTAAGGAACAAATTCGTCGTGGGCGAGGATGTGGGCGTCCACACGGAACCGAACAAGAGCGACATGGAGGGGAACCTTGAGGCCATCCGTGAGGCCGCGAGACAGGCCGACCTAGTGCTCTTCACCCTACACGCCCACGAGGGAATCGAGGGGGACCCCGAGAGGCCCGCAGAGTTCATGGAGGCATTCGCCAAGGCTGCCATCGACGCCGGGGCCCACGCCTTCATGGGCCACGGCCACCACGCGATGAGGGGGATCGAGATAAGGAACCGCAGGCCCATATTCTACAGCCTGGGCAACTTCATATTCCAGAACGAGACCGTCCTTAAGATGCCCTCAGACTTCTACGAGAGGTACAAGCTCGACCCCTACAGCGGGACGCCGTCCGACGCCTACGATGCGAGGCAGAAGGCGCCTCCGAGGCCCGGCTACGCCGAGCACAAGTGGTTCACGGAGGAGGAGAAGTACTGGATAAGCGTCATGCCATACATGATCTTCGATGGGGATGGGCTAGTCGAGCTAAGGCTCTATCCCATAGAGCTGGGACAGGAAAAGCCCCGGTCCCAGAGGGGCAGGCCCATGCTTGCAGAGCCAGAACTCGCAGAGAAGATACTCAAGGTAATCAGCGAACTCTCCAAGCCCTACGGGACCGAAGTAGTAGCAGATAAGGGAGTAGGGAAGGTGAAACTATAGCCCCCATATTTTTCTATCTTTCATCCTTGTGCCTTTGATCTTCGATCCGCTGCAACGCATTCGACAGGCGTCTTCTTGATCTATGAAAATATTGATGTTTTAGAGCTTTTAATCCGATAGAGACCGGGAGATTATTTAACCCCGTTCACAATAGGTGGATAGCCATGAAGATCATGTACATGCCCGCCGAGGAGCTCATAGTCCTCGAGATGGTGGAGTACAGCCTTGATAAGCTCGCAGAGACCTGCGCCCTCCTCATAGAGGCTGGGCGGCCCGTGATACTGAATTGGGCGGAGGGAATCGCCTTCCACCACACTCCCCTGCCCTTCAACACAAAGGAGCTCCTCAAGGAAAGGATGAGGGGGCGAATATACTGGGCCAGCGTAATCTTCGCGGAGCTGCCCGAGTACAGGCCCTTGCTCAAGGTGGGTCCGAGGGACATACCCGTTGTGGCGACGCCCAACCCCCTGCTCCAGAGGGCGGCCGGCTGGATGAAGGCCTGGACGAGGGGGAACAGGGCCTAACCTTCCTCACGATCCTCGTCCACTATGCCAGTGTAGTTTATTCCGGGTATCCTGAGCTGCTTCTCCGGGAAAAGCCCCCGGGGCTTGAAGATCATGAAGCCCAGCAGCAGGGAGGCCAGTAGGATGTCCTCGAGGTAGCTGATCAGCCCAAGCCAGGAGGTGCCTATAAGGCTTGGGGCGATCGTTTGGTGGGTGACCGATATGGCCTTGAGGATGGAGACGCATATGAAGGTGCCCAGGTAGGCGCCGGCGTTGTTCCCTAGGTCGCCTATGGTTATCATGAGCCAGGGCCAGAAGGTGTAGTTCACCCTGCTATATACTTGGTACTGGACGAAGCTTTAGTAGAGGCTGAGGAGGACGCCGGAGACTGCCATCATTTCTGAGCCGAACATCATCACCTGCCTCCTCACCATCTCCACGTTCTTTCCTGTGCTCTCCAAGGTGACCTCGTTCTCCCTCACGGCCCTCATGAGCCTACCGAAGGGGCTGTCCATCATGAGGCGGATGACGAGGAAACAGGCGAGGCCGACGACGAGGATTGTCATGGCGACGATTACTATGTGCTCCCCGTGGTACCACCTGAAGAAGTTGGGGACGAAGGCTCCCAGGGTGCCTCCGGCGATCCATGTGTTGTTCGTGGCTATTATTCCCCGCGTCCGAGATGATCAGGAGGAACATCATGAGGTAGATGGCCCTGAGCCTGCCGCTTATTGCGCCTATGAGCCAGCCCAGCCCGCTCCCGAAGGCGAAGACCAGGGAGAGGCTCAGCAGGAACAGGCCCAAGCTGAGGAGGGGCCTGGTCTCGAAGAAGCCGTTGAGGAGGGCTACGTTGTAGGGGTTGTCGTACACCCAGTCATGCTTGAAGGCAAGGCCGGCCTGGGAGCCTATCCACATGCAGATCCTTATCACGAGGCCACTGACCACGTAGGCCCCGCAGGCGAGGGAGACGTTGCTGCTCATGTTGGGGATCCCGGCGTTCCCGAACTGGAGGTTTAGGGTGGTGGAGATTATTACGTAGTGGCCGAAGAATATGGCCAGGTTTATGAGCACTATCTTGACCGGCACCAGCAAATCCTCCACCGCGGATAGAACAGGGCTTCCCCAGGTCGTTAAGAAACTTTGGGTCCGGCCCTTACTTATGAAAGCCATAAGTGTATGCTTATTTTAGGTAATTTTCTCAATCTTATTCGTATAAGAATCCACGGACCCCTCTTTTCAGCACCCCTATTAGCTTCCAGTTCTCAAACAAATTAAAGATGTTGAACTAGTATGCGAGTCAATTTATTTTTTCAAAATCTTTGTTTAGCAAAAAGGGGGGAATTAATGTCCTACGTCTTCTATTGCTTCTTGGGTCGCGTTCGGGAAGTCTCTGAGCAGGTTCTTGAGAACGGTTTCGGCGATGTACTTCTTGTAGGCTTTTTCGTCGAACCTGGCGGAGTAGATCCTCCTGTAACCGCCCTTCCCGGTGATCTCTTTGTAGTCGAGTACCCCGTCGTCCACCATGGCGTTCAGGAAGTTTATGACGGAGGCCCTGCTGATCGACCTACGACCATCTAGTCGCTTATTGACCCCCATCCAGACCTGTCTAGAGCTAAATACCTCCCCCTTTTTGCTCCAGATCAACCTCAAGGCCTCCTCCTGGTAGTCCTTCAATACCATCGCTAATCCCGAGTTTCCGGTATCTACTGTGACCGTCATTTTTCATTCACTTTTTATGTTCATATATCCACTTGAATGTTATATTTAATATTTCCGTATGTAGTTATTTTCATTTTTTTATTTTAAGCTTATTTTAATTTTTTTTGAAAAAATACTATGTTTAAATTATAATGAAATAATAATAAATTAACACATATTTAGAGACATTTATATAAGAATGATTAATAATGAATATTTGCAGCCATCCGCTGCGCCGGAAGAGGCCCCTGACAATTCAATCGGGAGCAATAACCGATATCACCATCGTGTCGTTCCTTTCTGTTCCAGGCTCCCAAACCCTGTAATTACATGTAAACGGTCTTTGGTTTTGGTTCTGAGGAAGTGAGTGACCCCGCAAACCGATTACAAAGGGATCATGGGCACCTGAAGACGGTTAACGGGTAACTTCCGGCATTCAGGCGAATTAATCTATTCGCCCATTTTTGGGGTCACTCACGTTAATGATGATAAATATTTCTTATAATACTTCTGGTGTTATAGTTATATGATTATTAGAGATGTAGCGTATATTTTAAAATAATCTATATATGCTATACAATAGTTTATATATTATACAATTATTTTTTATTAAAAATTATGTTTTATTACATATTGGAGGATTGGTGTAATCGTCATCCGTTTTCTAGGTGTAAAATTGTAAAAAACATGGAGACGACCCTATGCTCGCATCATGTTTAAAATTTTTTTAAAAGCACATTTCTATGCATTTATATGAGGAAGATTTATAGGCACTAACATTAACTCTGTGTGAGCCACGTTAAGGATAAAAGAGTCTCCATCCACACCAAAACGTGTTGCTCCTATACAGGATCCAGGCAGGTACACCTGATGAGGGACAAGGCGGTCTCGGACATCTTCGAAGCTGCAGTGTCCGATGGGAGGAACTTCCTGTTCGAGCACGAGGCCAAGAGGCTCCTGGGCCTCTACGGAATGCCGGTCACGGCCATCGCGGTAGCTGAGACCGAGGAGGAAGCCGTCAAGGCAGCCAAAAAGATCGGCTACCCCGTCGTTTTGAAGATAGTCTCGCCCCAGGTCCTCCACAAGTCGGACGCAGGCGGCGTCATAGTGGGGGTCAACGGCGATGAGGGCGTCAGGGAGGGTTACAAAAAGATAATAGAGAACGTGAAGAAGAACGTGCCCGAAGCCGAGATCACCGGCATCCTAGTCCAGGAGATGGCTCCCAAGAGCACCGAGGTCATCGTCGGCAGCACGACGGACCCCACATTCGGCCCCACCGTTATGTTCGGGCTCGGCGGCATCTTCGTCGAGATCCTCAAGGACGTGAGCTTCAGGATAGCACCCATAACTAAGACCGACGCCGAGGAGATGATCGGGGAGATAAGGGCCTACAAGATCCTCGAAGGGGCTAGGGGCATGCCCAGGGCCGACAAGGAGACCATCGCCGACATCCTGGTCAAGACCTCGGAGATGCTTATGGAGTGCCCAGAGATCAAGGAGCTGGACATGAACCCCATCCTCGTCTACGAGGAGGGAGCCAGGATAGT
>CAYGAH010000184.1:0-5771 GCA_964347685.1 uncultured Candidatus Bathyarchaeia archaeon
GGACCCTGGGGTTCGGGGGGAACCTCCCCTACTTCGAGGAGGAGGGGGTCACAGTCTCATGCTGCTCGGACGGGATGAGGCCCGTCATATTCAAGATAGAGCGGATCTAAGGCCCCTCCTTTAACATACACTGAAATGGGGCAAGCAGAAACGCAGAACCCACCTTTCTCATTTCTCCCAAGAACGTACGATAAGACCCTTAGATCGGAGAGTTTCTACAGCCGGCAAAGACCTATAAAGATGATGCCATGAGTCATAATATCTCGGTTAGTTCGTCCAGGTCCTTCAGCATCCCATAGACCATGTAATTTTTGAAGGCCTCAGGCGGCGTCTTCCCTGAAAGCACCGCGGCGAAGGGGACCCCCGCGCGCCTCGCGGCCTCTGCATCTATGACGCTGGCCCCCACATAGAGAGCCTTCAATGGCGGGCACCCAAGCCTCTCTATCGCGTTGAGCAGGCCCTCGGGGTCGGGCTTTTGCCTGGATACGTCCTCCCCGCCCACTATGACGTCGAAGGTTTCGAGGAGCCCCTCCCGGCCCAGTATGGCCTCTATCCTGTACCTGAACTTAGTGGAGACTATCCCAAGGGAGAGGCCCCTCCCCTTCAGGCGTTCCATGACCCGGGGCGCCTCCTCGTAGACGGTGGTGAGGCCTGCCATGACCTCGTCGGCGCGCTCTATGAAAAGGCGGCTGAACTCTTCTCCCCTACCCCGCTGCCCCTCCCCGGCGAGGCAGGCCAGGGTGTCAGGCAGGGACATCCCTATGGTCCCGTCAATTTCTTCCCGGGATGCGGTGGGGAGGCCCAGGCTCCCCAGGGCGTGGTTGACGCACTCGAGGACGCCCCTGGAAGAGTCGGCGAGGGTGTAGTCGAAGTCGAATATGACCGCTGCGAACCTAGGCAATTCTCGGCTCTCCCCGTCGGGCTGGTTTCCGTCAAATACGTTTCGGTCCGTCAAATGCTTTTGGGTGGGACGAAGCGGGCACCCAGGACTCCGGGCCCTGGCGCATCCCCTCAGCCATCTCGTCTCGGGCCCCCCGGGCCAGGGGGAGGCCAACATCGAGGCTTTTACGTGGGAGGTCCCCAGAGGAGCTAAGCGATCGAGGTCTGCGATTACTTTACTCGGTACGGCTTGTGGACGCAGCGCATGTGGAAAAAGGTGGGGATCAGGCCTCGACTTCGTTTTCTGCTGGGAAGCCGGCTGCCTCGGAGAACGTGACAGCATCGGGCTCTTCGTGCTCTTCCACCGGTTCTTCTGGCTCTTCTTCGGGGACATACTCCCCGTACATGGGAGCGTAGGTTTGTGCTTCGGGCCCTTCTACCGGCTCAGGCTCTTCGTACGGGGCGCTCTCTTCCTTTTTCTCCGATCCTCGCAGCCATGCCAGGAGCCTTTCGAGGAAACTTGCCATACTGGGTCCTCCCAGGGACTCCTCGCGGACGATGGATTTCTGGTTATGTATGTGTTTGAACCAGACACCCCTCCCCACCGTGTTTTGCGCTCCAGCCTGTCTAGGAAAATGTTTTTTCAGGCCCTTCCTTTCATAAAGAGGGTGAACTGATAGGGACACGGGCCCCACTAAGATAGTTTTTTATTATGTTCATCATAAATGACGATCGGATTGTCATTCGAGCCAAGGATAAAGATAGAGGACTTCTCCGGTAGCCACTACGAGATCGGGGTACTTCAAGGGGAGGCCATACGAGGGCTGACGAGTCAGATGATGCAAATGCTGCCGAGCTTGGACGACTTCAAACGCGCCAAGCCTCGGCTTATTCCGACCTCGCTGTTCATCGCAATGGCGAAACGCAGAGCGGAGGATCTGTTGAGGGACGACATACTCCGGTTCTACCCCCGCCAGGCGGAGCGCATGAGGGGAATATCTGAGGGCTGCGGCGTCGACCTCCCGATGCTCATGCTGCTTCAATCGATGGAGATGCTGATAGGGAGGATCACGGAGGCACAATACCGCCTAGAGGCATGCACCAGCCTCGGGTTTGAGGCCGAGAGGACGACATCGGGGGAGCCGATCGTCGCCAAGAACTTCGACTACCTCAACGAGCTGGCTCCCTTCCACCTGGCCTGCAGGACGAGGCCATCGGGCCGCTTCGGCACCATGGGATGCACGATGGCCCCTCTGCCCGGAATGCTCGACGGGATGAACGAGCACGGACTGACGGTGACCTACAACCTCGCCTTTACCACGGATGAGCCGGATGTCCACGCGCCCCTCTCCATGGCCCTCCAGGAGATGCTCGAGACGTGCAAGGACACGCAGGAGGCGGTGGATTTCATAACCAAGGCGAAGCAGGGGGGTCACGACGCCCTGCTGATGATCGCGGACGCCGAGGGAGAATTCAGGGCGGTGGAGCTCTCGCCCAACCACTCGTCGACCAGGGGGCCTTCGGGGGGGCTCATCATCAACACCAACCACTACCACACGGAGGAGATGCGTCGGCGCGAGATCCCCCACAACGCTTTCTGGACCGGAGACGTTCCCGAGGCTTTGATGGGGACGAGGATCCACGAATCCTCTGAGAGGAGGCTGATGCGGGCTGAGGAGCTCCTTGAGGGCGTTGGGAAGATAGACGAGGAGGGGATCAAGGGGGTCCTGAGGGACCACGGCTCGGACGGTGAGCCTTCGGACCTCACCATATGCAAGCACGGGGAGATAAGCAGCTCCCTCCGCTCGATGATCTTCTACCCGAGGCTGAAGAAGATGAAACTGCTGTACGGGTACCCGTGCCAGAACGAGTACGAAGAGTTCACCTTTCAATGACCAGATTCGATCTGCGACCCTTCGGGTCGCCTGCGTTTTTCGCACGCTTCCCAGAACCCGTATCTGGATCGCGCACGAGATATAAGGTTCGAGGGCTACTCCTACCTGAACGGTTTGTCCTCCAGATTGGATTATTACGCTGAGCACTCCCCGATGACGTACCTGCCAAACGAACCCGGGATCGAAGAGCTGCTCAGGGGCATGCCCACCAAGGTCCCAGAGATAGTGAAGGTCGTCCAAAACAACATCATACACATATTCTGGGCCGAGCGAATGGGCGTGAAGCTCCCCGAGGAGCGGCTGGCCGAGGTGAACATAAGGTCGGCGGCCGAGAAGCTTCGACGAATCCACAGACTGAAACCAGTAAAGTTAATCGAGGAACGTCGGTACGCGGAAAAACTCGTGGGAAACTGTCGGGACTTTACAGTAGTTACGGTGGCCCTTCTACGGCAGGCCGGGACACCAGCGAGGGCCAGATGCGGATTCGGCGCGTACTTCAGCAGACCAGGCGAGAAGCTCCGTTACGTGGACCACTGGGTCGTAGAATACTGGAACGGGGACCAGGAACGCTGGGTCATGGTGGACTCCCAGCTGGACGAGTACCAACGGGGCGTCCTCCAACCAGACTTCGACTGCCTAGACGTGCCCCCCGACAGGTTCATCACGGGGGGAGCCGCGTGGACTATGTGCAGGGAGGGAGGAGCCGACCCTGAAACCTTCGGCATCTTCGACATGTCGGGCATGGGCTTCATCAGGGGAGACATGATGAGGGATCTGGCTGCGTTGGGGAAGATGCCCCTGCTCCCATGGGACTGCTGGGGGGCTATGCTAGATGAGGAGACGATGCACCTGGAACTCATGGACCGCGTGGCGAGGGCGACGGTACCAGGCACAACGGATCACGACGAGATCTCCGAGCTTAACAAGCATCCGCTACTCAAAGTGCCGGAGACGATCGTGAGCTGGATGGGCGGCTCTGAGCCTATTAAAATAAAACTATCCGACGTTGTGGAGAAGATGCCGTAGCACCAAAGATCGGACGTTGTGGGTTCATAATCATGATGCTTCTAGGATGGCAGAAAGGATGACAGGAAAATATAAACAGGCTTGGTCATTACCGACAAGCCGGTGAAATTGGATGAGGATAGGCGTCTGTGGGATAGCCTGTGAAAAGTGTCCTCGCATGGTGAGGGGAGCCTGCCCGAGTGGCGAGGGAG
Source organism: uncultured Candidatus Bathyarchaeia archaeon (assembly GCA_964347685.1). Classification (GTDB taxonomy): domain Archaea; phylum Thermoproteota; class Bathyarchaeia; order TCS64; family TCS64; genus CAYGAH01. Next base: position 3,992 of record CAYGAH010000184.1, read on the forward strand.
GATGCAGGCCGAAGGAAAATCCTTTCTGCAAAATTTCCACCTGTGCTCACAACAAGAAGATCAGCCTCTGCTTTGAATGCCCCGAATTTCCATGCGAGACAACCAGGGAAGGCCCGATCGATTACGATTATTGTAGGTTCCTAGCCGGGACGGGCATTTGAAAGCAGGGTGCGCATGCGGGCAGATTATTTAATCGGCCCGCGCTGGCTTGTCCCTAATTTCATCCTCCCCACATCGATCCATCTCGAAAAACAATAAAAACCCGATTCAAACATTGGCCCAGGCGCATATTCAAAGCCATATGACCCCCATCACACCTAAAAGGCGTCTCAAATCGAGGAGAAAAGATGCAGACACGCCTGGCCACCGCTAGACACGACGCGTAATCGAGTCGAAGCCCGCCCATCAGGTGTTGAAGAAGGTGGGCGAGAGGGCCTTGTCCGGCCTCCCGACGTTCTCCGCGGCCTCCCTGTTCAGCACGTGACACAGCACGCTCAGCAGAGCGTACACCGAGACATTCAGCAGACCCCTCACCTTGTTCAGGGCCATCCCGAACTGGATCTTCAGGGAGCTGTAAGCCGACTCCACCGACGGCCTCATGCGGTACTTCTCCACCTGCTCCTCTGGGCCCTGGGCCCTGAACCTCTTGTCCACCCTGAGAACGTTCTCCCCCCGCCTCTCGCTCGATGCGTAGGGGATCACGGGGTCCGTCACCAGGGACCTCATCCTCCCGCTGCTGTACTGGCTGTCCGCCACCAGGCTCCTCAGCCTCGCCCCGGCCCTCCTGAGAACCCTCTTCGTCCTCTCGACGAGGGTGGGGCCGTGCCTCTTCTCGTTCTCGTTCGCCGGCGCCAGCAAGCCGGCCAGGGGCAGGATCCTCTCGTGGTCCACCGATACGTGGAGCTTGTAGCCGAGGTCGAAGCCCCGGCCGCTCCTCCCGACCCGGGCGTCTGGGTCGGAGAATCCTCTGCCGCTGTCCCGTGGGTGGCGTATGCTCCACGCCTTGATGAAGGAGGCGTCCATAACCACGTCCACCTCTCCCACCCCGCTCCTCATGAGGAGCGTGACGACCTTCTCCTCTATTGTGCGCCGGAGCCTCTCGGCTCCCACCCTCCGCGTGAAGCGGCTGAGCACGGACCTGGGGTAGCCCCTCTCATGATCCTCTATCAGGCAGAGTCTCCTGATGCGCCGGTCTACGCTCAGTATCCTCGTGAGCTCCCTGAGGCTTCTTACGGTCTTCATCTTCATGAGGATGAAGGCTCTGAGGATTCCGAGGGGGTTCCTGGGTGGTCTGCCTGGGCCTGATGTGTGGTAGCATTGGCTTATCTGTTTCTCAGCAATGCTTAAGTCGACGTTGCTGAAGAGGGTTTCAAGGGTCTCGTGTTCGTCTTGTCCGATTGAACTCACCTCCTGTGGCTGGACTGGAGCCATGGGGGACGAGACCCCAACATTCAAGATAAACGTATTCTAAAACAAGAAGAATTTAGGGACAAGCCAGCGCGCGCATCTGCATATGTTATACCCTTGTGTGTCAGCTTCCAGACTCCTTGGTCGGAATATATGAAATGCTCCTCCAAAAGGCCGCGCGCGTGACCTCCTCGTCCTCAAGTGTCCTAGTGCGGACTGTCTTTACCACTGCGAAGATGACATTGACCTCGTCGACGAGCTCCTCTATTCCCTCCGGCGTGTTCATGAACCGTGTCTCGTCGAGCAGCTCGCCGTTCCCATCCAGGACGGCTACCTGACACATCTTTTTATGAACGTCTATTCGAGCGTAGTT
>CAYGAH010000185.1:0-7232 GCA_964347685.1 uncultured Candidatus Bathyarchaeia archaeon
GTCCTCATGGCCCCGGGCGAGGAGTCTGGCCAGGCATACATCTCTATAGAGATTGATGCGGACAATGAGATCTACACATACTTCGGCGCGAACCTGCGCCTCACATGCGAATGTCTGTCGGACCCCGAACGCCTCGGCCTCATCGGTGGAGCGAAGGTCGCTGTCGTCATGGACCCGCCGCTGGATACAGCCGAGTGTCTAGCTGCCCTATGCAAGGAGCACGAGGTGACTGTCATCTGGGACCCCGGCGTCTACTCGGAACTCGGCCTGGAGGCTTTGACACCGACCATGAGAAACGTCGACTACTTCGTCCTCAACAACCTGGAGTTCGAGAACCTCCTGGGCACGAGCGACCCCAGGGAGGTGGCCGCCAGGCTGAACGGGGTGAAGCGGGGGCTTAAGGGAGTGATCAAGCAGGGGGCAGAGGGGTGCGTCCTGACCCAGGACGGGGTGGGCACCACCATCCAGATAGGCTCGGTCCCCCTTGAGAGGCTTGGGATGAGGGTCGTGAACACAGATGGTTGCGGAGACGCCTTCATAGGCGGCTTCGCATCGGCCAAGGTCATGGGTATGCGAGACATCGAGGCCCTGAGGAGGGGCTGCGCGGCTGGCTCATTCAAGGCGACCAGGAAGGAGACTAGAGGAGGCCCCACGTCCGATCAGCTGGAGGCCCTCCTTAAGGAATGGGAGAGGCTTTAGGCTCAGCCTTTTTAGCATGGAGCCTGAGAACATATGGGATTCGAGATGGCGAGGGGTTCAAAGAGGGTAGGCGACTTTATCAGGGAGAGGGGTCTTGAGGCGAGGGTCGTCACCCTGGACGACTCCACCAAGACATCAAAGATGGCGGCGGACGCCCTCGGTTGCACCGTCGCAGAGATAGCCAAGTCGATAGTATTCGTGAACGAAAGCCCCGTGGTGGTGGTCATCTCCGGGGACAGGAGGGTCGACGCCGAGAAGCTCTCAGGGGTCATGGGGCACCGGGTGAGCGTAGCCGATGCAGACGCCGTCAGGAGGAGAACAGGCTACGTCATCGGGGGCGTTCCCCCCTTCCCCCACGGCGAAGGCGTGACCGTGCTGCTGGACGCCTCCCTTGAGCGCTTCGAGAGGGTCTGGGCTGCCGCTGGGACGCCCAACTCCGTGATGCAGCTGAGCGTGGGGCAGCTGAAGTCGGTTCTTGGCGGGCGGACGGTGGATGTCTCCAAATAGATCAACCGTCCTTGGACAGTCTAGGGCGACTGCAGTGAACATCCTGACACCTTTGGAGAGGGAAAAATGAATCTGGGCAGATCGATCCTCCTCCAGTTCCGGTGTATTCTAAAGAAGGATCCGACTTCATGGATCCTTGCTCTATAATCATTAAATAAAAAACACAATTAGGCCTATAATAGGGACACAAGATCTATCTATCGGTTTGGCGGCACAAACCATAGTTGTGATGTCCCCTTCCATGTGTTTGTAGTTTGACGAGACATACTTCATCTTTTAACGAAAAGATGAAATACTCAATGCGGTCGTGTACTTTGAAGCGCCGCAGGTCTAAGCTCGAGATATACCTTGACGTGCTGGGGGTTATCAAGAGCGGGACTAAGAAGCCAACCCGCATCATGTACGGAGCGAACCTGTCCTGGAAGCTCCTCCAGCAGATCCTAAAGTCGATGGTGGCTCAGGACCTCATAGCGGAGATCGACGCCTCAAACAGCCGAGACAAGAGGACAAACACTTACTACGAGCTCACCCAGAAGGGGGAGAACGTCATCAAGTACTTCAGCCATGCGCAGGACCTGATAGAGATAGAGGAAGTCCTGGAGAAGCCCCTCGACTTGGTGCGGAGGAGAGCCTGACAAAAATACGAGATAACCCATAAACCTTCCATTTTTCCTTCCAAACGGCCCCCAGCCGATGATCTAAAAATCAAAGAAAGGATGGTTCAACCCCAGGATGGGATTATTGCTGAAGACCCGAGCACCGATTGGTATGACTGGGGATTCAGGTCGGTGCCTCTTCTTCGGGGACCCACATCTCCATCTCGACGGCGTCGAGAAGTTCGCCTTCCCAATCGACCAAGCAGCGGTGATACCCACAGACTCTGAAGCCTAGACTTTCGTAGAAACTTATCGATCCCTTGTTGTGGGCCATCACGAAGAACCCGACGTGCTTGAAACCCACCTTCCTGCACCAGGGGAGTACGCCCCTGCGCCACAGCATTGTCCCGACGCCCTTGCCACGGTGCTCTGGGAGCACCCAGGTCCCCCCCTCGCCGCAGTGGGTCAGCCTCTCGCTGTAGGGCCATCTTGGGGCTATCCCCGAGAAACCGGCGAACCCGTCTCTCATGTAAGCCACGAAGACTGCCTCCCTAGGGCCCATGTTGGAGATGTACTCTCGCTCCTGCTCGGCCGTGTATTCGTTGAGGACCGTCCTCTTCTCCCGCCTGCAGACCCGGATGCATTCAGAGATCGGTCCGGGATCTTCCAGGGGGTCCGCGTGCCTGACACGAATCCCGTCCGTGGTCAACAAGGCAACCACGGGAGACCTGATGCCCACGGGTTTATGAATTTTTGATGTGCCGGTTCAGTGCTCATAGGCTTCCTCCGTGCCTTGCATCATTGTCCTGTGTGGGTTCGGGCCCCTCTGCGCTGGTTTCGTGTCAGTGGCAGGTCATAAGGGTTTTCCCGGGACGGGGTTGTTTTTCGTTGAGCTTCTTTGCGTCTTTCTGTGAATCTCCTTTGGTCTGTGTAGTTGTTTTTGGTTCCTTTTTTGAACCCTTTTCTGTTGATCCTGTGAATTCAGGGCCCTCTCCGGGGAGGTCCCTGCGCTGGAATCCGGGGAAGGGATGCGTGGTGGGTGGAAGGGTGTGCCTTGCCCTTTTCTGTCGCCTACTATGGGAGGGAGTTGTCTCAGCATGGGTTATCTTTTAATTTGTGTTTCTAGGGCTGTTTCTTTATGGAGGTTCAAGTTCCCAGCCACGCCTGGTACGAGGACAGGCCACTCACCCTAGATTTCCCCGACGAATGGGCCGTGAGGCGCTGCAGGATGGCCTGCGAGGGCCAGCAGGGCATGACCGAGGAGCAGATCAGGGCTGCTTTGGAGAGCCCCATCGGCTCCAGCCCTCTGAGGGAGATGGCGGAGGAGTGCGAAGAGGCCGTTGTAATCTTCGACGACATGACGAGGCCCACCAAGACCCACCAGTACGCCCCACTCATATTGGAGACACTCAGGGAGGCGGGGGTGCCCAGAGACAACGTCAGGTTCATCATCGCGGCAGGCAGCCACGGGACCTTCGGGCGCCTCGACTTCGTGAAGAAGCTGGGCGAGGAGATAGTGGACGAGTACCAGGTGTACAACCACAACCCCTACGAGATGACCGACTACCTGGGGGAGACCAGCCGCGGCTGCCCCGTCTGGGTGAACGGGGAGGTGATGAGCTGCGACCTGAAGATAGGAATAGGCACTGTCCTCTTCCACAGGCTCACCGGCTTCAGCGGCGGGGGGAAGCTCATCAGCCCAGGCGTCGCAGGAATAGAGACCATCAGGTACAATCACGGGAATCTGGGGGGCTTCGGCCCAGGGCTTACTCCCCACCCCTCAACTGGGTACATGAAGAACGAGGGTAACGTGATGAGGCTGGACGCAGAGGAGACCGCCCGGATGGCGGGGCTGGACTTCAAGGTTGACACAGTCCTCAACCTCGGCAGGGACCCCATAGAGGTACACGCAGGGGGCTTCGTCGAGACCCAGAGGAGGGCTTCCGAGGGGGCCAAGAGGTGGCATAGGTGCGAGTCACCGGAGGCGGACATCGTCGTCCTGGGAAGCTACATGAGGGAGAACGAGCCCTACCTGGGGTTCTGGAGCGCCTACAACACCGTGAAGCCCGACGGCACCATAGTGCTCCTGTACAGCGACCCCGACGGGGACATAAACCACTGGATCTTCGGGCGCCACGGCAAGACCACTGGAGCCAGCCTGTGGAGCGGAGATGTGCGCCCCCTCCAAAGGGGGGCGAGGCTCATCATATACAGCCCCTACAAGCTCAGGAGCTTCGAGATGAGGTACCCAGAGGAGCAGACGACCTGGATAAAGGAATGGCCCGAGGTGGTCGAGGAGCTCAGGAACCACCACGGCCCAGGCTCAAGGGTGGCCGTCATCCCGGACGGCACGTCTTGCATCCCAGAGAAGGCGCTGGGGGGATGAGATGAAGAAGGCCCTTCAGATGGACGAGAGGGACAACGTGGCGACCATGACATCCGACGCGGAGGGGGGCGAGGCCGTTGAGGTAATCTCGCCGAGAGGAGAGGTCTTGGGAACGCCCGAGACCCTAGAGGCGGTGCCCTTCGGCCACAAGATAGCCCTGGAGCCCCTGGGGAAGGGAGATGCGATCGTCAAGTACGGCGAGGTTATAGGGGTCGCATCTAGACCCATAAAGGCGGGGGAGTGGGTCCACACCCATAACGTCGAGAGCGCTAGGCTCCCGACGAAGGGGCAGGGGGAGGGAGTCTTTTGACGGAGTTCTACGGCTACGAGCGGCCCGACGGGTCCGTGGGCGTCAGGAACCGCCTCCTCGTCGTAGCCCCCATCGACTGCAGCTACGAGCCGGCAAAGAAGATAGCCGCCCAGGTGGAGGGGGCCGTGGCCGTAACCCAATACCACGGCTGCGGCAGCGACTCCATGCTTGTGAACGCCCTCGTGGGCACGGGGAGGAACCCTAACGTGGCGGGGGTCCTCATCGTGGGGCTGGGCTGCGAGACCCTGACCGCCGAGATGCTAGCCGAGGGGATAAGGCCGAGCGGGAAGCCTGTGGAGACCCTCGTCATCCAGGAGGAGGGGGGCACCCTAAGGACCACAGAGAAAGGGGTCAAGATACTGCAGGGGATGGCCCAGGAGGTGGCCGAGCTGAAGCGTGAGCCCTTCCCCGTCTCCGAGCTCACCCTCGCGGTGGAGTGTGGGGGGTCTGACGCCACGTCTGGGCTGGCTGCGAACCCGGCGGTCGGCGTTGCGGCGGACATGCTCATAGACGAGGGGGGCACCGTGATCTTCAGCGAGGTCCAGGAGATGACGGGAACCCAGCACGTCCTCGCCCGAAGAGCCGTCGACGAGGGGGTGGCTAAGGAGATCTACGAGATGATAGAAAGGCAGGAGGAGAGGCTCAGGGCGATGGGGATCGACAGCAGGTGGATGAGCAAGGGGAACATAGACGGCGGCCTCACCACCATAGAGGAGAAGAGCCTCGGGGCCATAAGGAAGGGGGGCACCAGGCCGGTCCAGGGGGTCCTCAGGAACGACTGGGAGCGCTTCGACACCCCCACCCGCCCTGGGCTCTGGCTTCAGGACGGGACAGGCTGGGACGTCCCCTCGGTGACCCACATGGTCGCCGCCGGGGCACAGTTGGTCTGCTTCACCTCGGGGAGGGGCTCGACGACGGGCCACGCCGTCGCCCCCGTCATAAAAATAACAGGGAACCCCGAGACCTACAGGAGGATGGAGGACAACATGGATATCAACGCCGGCACTATACTGGATGGCAGCGAGTCTCTCATAGGCGTCGGCGAGAGGATCCTCAACGCCATCGTGAAGACTGCCTCTGGCAGGAAGACTAAGGCGGAGGCCCTGGGCTACGACGACTTCGTCGTGTTCAAGAGGGACAGGGCGGCGGAGCACCTCCTCGGCCACTGCTGATGGGCCTCACATCTCTGACAGGACGACTTCGTCGTACTCGGCCTCTAACCTGTGCTTGTGTCTTAGCTCCTCCCTGGCGAGCTGGGCCTAGGTCCTGCCTAGGGGGTGGCCCTTGAACCTCTTGGCGAGGCCGATATAGAAGTCGTGAGCCTTCTTCTCGCTCTTAGCTGCGAATATGAGGATGTCCTGGTAGCCTGCGTCGGGGGAGAGGGAGGAGTCCATGAGGCTGTCGGTGACCTTCAGGTCTGCTATCTCACCCTCGGGTCCCCCCAGCTCCACGAGATTCTCTGGATCGTTTAGGGCTTCCACAAAGACTCTCCTGTGCCTCTTCTCCTCCTCCGCAAGTTCCCTGAGGAGCCGCTTCGAGCCGGGGCTCGTGACCTTCCCCTGGGAGTCCGTGTAGAGCTTTATGGACCCCTCCTCCATCGTTATTCCGATGGGGAGGGCCCTCTCTATGGTCCAGTCGGACGGCTCCATGCTCATCTTTCTGAAGACTTGAAGGGTCCATATAAGACTGTTTAGGCCTCGGGGGCATCCCATATAAGCATCCGAGGCCGATCCATTTCCCATGAGGCCCCACGGGAGCTGCGGCATAGAGGTCATAGCCACCGGGGACGAGCTCCTATTCGGGAGGATACTGGACACTAACTCCAACTGGATCGCTAGGAGGGCGGCCGAGATGGGGGCGAACCTTAGGAGGGTGACCATCGTGGGGGACGACGTCGAGGACATCTCTCAGGCCCTAAAAGAAGCCCTAGGGCGGGAAGGCAGGTTCATCGTGTTCACGGGCGGCCTGGGGCCCTCCGAGGACGACCTCACCGTCGAGGCGATCGGGAGGGCCCTCGGGAGGGCTGTGGTCCACGACCCTGAGACCGTTGAGAGGATCAGGGAGGTATACGGGAGGAGGGGGATTGCTGACACTAGCAGGGGGGAGCGCATGGCCCGCATCCTGGAGGGCTCCAGGCCGATACCCAACCCTGTGGGCTTCTCGGCGGGGATGGTCCTTGAGGAGGCGGGGAAGGTCATAGTTACCTTCCCCGGGGTTCCTGAGGAGATGAGGGCCATGTTCGAAGGGGCCTTGGCCCCCATGATTGAGGAGGGGGCGACCCGAAGGCTTCTGGCCAGGACGGTGAGGGTCAGGATGGTCTGGAAGGAATTCTTCCCCCTGTACAGGGAGCTCCAGAGGGAGCACCCCGACGTCTACCTGAAGAACGCCGCGACCCCTCCCCTGGAAGAGGAGGAGAGGGGGATGGTGACGGAGATAAAGGTGGACATAGTCGTAGAGGGGCGGACCGTGGAGGAGGCGGAGGGGAGGATGGAGGGTTTCCTGGAGGAGTACCGGAGGCGCATGGGAGAGGCGGGAGGGGGAGATATCCTACCAGCCTGACCCTGTGATGTTATGCTCCCGTAACGCCTTCTTGAGGGGCTCTCCCAGGTCGCTGAACCCTATTTCTTCCCTGAAGTAGCCTCTGAGCTTCCCGGGTAGCTCTACGATCCTCTGACTGACCTGCTCCCAGGTGTCCCTGTCCCTTATGGTCACGACCTCCTTCTCCATGGTGTCG
>CAYGAH010000186.1:0-4443 GCA_964347685.1 uncultured Candidatus Bathyarchaeia archaeon
TAGCCGAGCCCCTGGAGGTGGGAGAAGGCGTCTATTGTGGAGTCTGCCAGTAGGTAGTTCGTCTCCGAGGTGAAGACGTTCCTGAAGGCCCCCTCGCTCTTCGCGCTGTTCCCCTGCCCAGGACCCCCAAGCCTGTCGATGACCAGGACCCTCTTCCCTGGGTCCCCCTTCTTAAGGTAGTATGCGGTGCTAATGCCCAGCACCCCCGCGCCTATCACCAGGACGTCGCATTCCATCGAAGAGCCTCCGAGACGATGTGCCCCAGTTTAATCTACGAAACTCCAAGGAAACCTTATTTAACGTTTTGTCCTCAGGGAAGACCCGATCTCCAGAGGTGCGAGGCATGGCCATAGATTCTGCTAGTTGAGTCCGATGGAAGGCTCTTTTCCTGGGCTTGGGATTCGTCTCAGCGTTAAACCCAGTGTAGCACCAATTAACCCGAAGATGACCCCCATCCTGCCGCCTTCGACAGCGTTCGTTATTGTTAGGGTTATGATGTCGCTCTCCGCCCCGCCGAACCAAATCGCCAGGCCGAAGAGGTACCCCACCGCGACGGAGACGATCAAAGACGCGGCGAACCCAGCGATAATGCCCGATATCTCCTCCCTCTTCAAGCCGTAGAGACCCACCCGAGCGCAACTCACCCCCCCGACCAGCAGCGCCCTGTAGCTCCCGATCAGGAGGAAGCCCGTCGCGGCGCCCGCCGAGAATCCTATTAGGAGGTTGAGGTAGCCCCGGGCGCCGATGCTGAGGACCGGCCTCCCCCTCAAGGCGTATATCATGGCTATGGTCCCCGAGACTCCCGACAGGAAGACCAGCCCCCAGAGGGAGCGGGAGCCTGGTATGAACCCCGTGTTGAAGGCGTTGGATATGACGGCAACCTCGCGACCCGCCGCTACGAAAACCCTGTCCCCCGTCGATGTGACTGCGCACAGGGACCCCCCTCCACCGGAGTCGTACCTCCAGAGGGGGGCCGACCTGGGCACGTACAGGAAGTACACAAGGCCCTCTGGGTTCAGGGCCAGGACGTATGAGCCGAAGGGAGGAGACCACGCCGAGCTCGCCCCCCCAGGGACGGCTATCGGGGCCCCCTCCACCCCTCCCCCCTTCTGCATGAGGACGTAAACGCCTCCCCCATCCAACTGGGCGAAGACCTTAGAGCCGTCGCTCGACATCGACGCGGACCTGACGGGCTCTCCGCTCCGCCACTCCCAGGTCACGGAGCCGTCCGTAAGGGAGAGGGCGTAGACGGCCCCACCTCCGTCTGGGAGGGTCCCGCCTACTGCCATCTGCTTCCCCATCGACAGGGATATGGTGGAGGCCCTGAGGCCTGTGGGGACCCTCCACACGGGCTCCGGGTCGTTGACGCTGAAGAGGTAGGCGAAGCCTTCGGAGTCCGCGGCGGCGACGTGGCGGCCGTCGAAGGATAGGGAGGCGACTACCCCCGAAGCCCCAGTCTTGTACTCCCACTCAAGCCCCTCCCTGTCGGAGAGGAGCAGTATACTGCCTCCCTCTGTCGCCAGCACGTATACGAGGGAGGGCATCCCACCAGTCGCGTATACGCCTGCCACCTCGCCACCGTCCAGTTGATAGGTCCACCTCGGCTCCACTTCGCCGCCTGGGAGGCCGCTGAATAGGGCGACGGTGGAATCGCCGTCCAGAGCCACAACGTAGTCCCCCTCCGAGGAGAGGGTGACCAACCGGACCCCGGATTCGCCGTGGTACTCCCATCGGGGGGACGCCTTCCTCAGGGAGAAGTAGGAAACCGTCCCGTCCTCCCCTCCCACGGCGAAAGAGTCTCCCCAGTTGGAGATTCCCAGACAGCTCAACTCCTCGTCGACCCCGAAGCTGAGCACTGGCCTCCTGGTCCTTGTGGTGTAGTTGAAGACGTAGAAGGCGGAGGCGAACTCGGCGAGGAGGAAAAGCAGGGCAATGAGGCGCGTTGGTCTGATCTTCATCTACTCGTCCTCTTCATGCCTCGGGGTTCCGATAATCGTATCGACCCCTTGATATATCATTTCCGCAGCCGAGGTTTTCCTAGGGTTCGGGGGTGGACCCTCAAAGCTCCCTTCTCACGGGCTCACGCAGGAAGGCGAGGACGATGGCGGCCGCCAGGGTCGAGAAGAGGGCCGAAGAGTAGAAGGCCCAGACTGGGCCCGACGCCTCCCATATTGAGGCCCCCAGCACGGGGGCAACGGTTAGGGCTATCCCCGGGACCATGTTGAGAGCCCCGTAGCTCCTCCCCCTCCTCCTCTGGGATGAGGCGTCTATTACAAGCGCCTCAAGGGCGGGCTGCTGGACATAGCCGAAGGAGTTCTCTAAAATCTGGACCAGGAGAACCTGGGGGAATCCCCTGGAGACGGTGAAGGCGAGGATGAACAGGGGGCGGGCGGCATAGCTGAGGAGGATGCAGAGCCTCCTTCCGAGCCTGTCTATCATCCACCCCGTCGGAAGCCTCGTGAGTATCCCCACGGCCCCGACCCCTCCCACGACGAGGCCCCACTGGGTCTTTGACAGGCCGATGACGTCCACTGCGTAGACAACGCTGTACCTCGTGAGGAAGCCCACGGCGAGGGAGTACAGGAAGGCCCCGATGAGGGCCACCCTAAGGGACCTGAGGGCAAATACGGGCTCGAACGTCTCTCGGAGGACCCCGCTGAGGCTGAGTGCTTCATGGGATTCCCTTTCGACATCCATGTCCTCCTTGAGGTAGATCGCCCGCGCGACTCCTGCCAGAAGCATCACAGCCCCAGAGACTAGGAAGGCGGTGCGCATTCCTTGGACGAACCCCGCAGCCTCGAGGAGGTAGCCGCTGATGACGGGCATGGAGCTGGAGAAGAAGGCGAAGAGGGTGTGGATGGCCGCGAAGGCTGTGGCGCGCCTCTCCGGGTCTACAGCATCTGCGAACATGGCCTGCCTCGCCGGGAGCACCACGTTCATGAAGGCCTCAAGGACGACACCGGGGATAAGGTACTCCCATCTGGGGGCGAAGAAGTATGCGAAAGGGGCCAGGGAGGCTATTAGGCCCCCCCATACGACCAGCCTCTTCCTCCCCACCCTGTCTGTGAGGTAGCCCGCAGGGGCCTGGAGGGCTATGCGGACGAGGCCCAGGATCAGGGCCAGGAAGCCTAGGGTAGTGAGGGAGGCCCCCAGTTCGAGGACGTATAGGCCCCAGAAAGGGGTGGTGAGGAAGAGGACACCCTGCCCTATGGACTCAGTGGCGAGCATGACCAGGGCGTTCCCCCTCATCCCAAGGAACTCTCTCCCAGACCCTGCCCCCCACCAGCCCCGCCTCCAGATGGTGATAGAAGCTGCCCTCCTCAGACAAAACGGTTGCCATCCCCCAGAACGGTAACAGCTATTATACCCCGAGCGACATAGTTTGGGCCCGGAGAGTCTTCTCTATGCAGACGAGGATTCTGTACATAGGAGGAGGGGAGGAACTAGTCGAGGGGCTCGGAGAGCCGTCAACCTCGGTAGAAGTGACCGGATTTGAGACGGGCACCACCCACCTGGAGTACGAGTTCTATGAGCACCTCGCCACCCACAGCATAATCAGGAAGGCAGTGGAAGCAGAGAAGGGGGGCTACGACGCCGTGATCATAGGCTGTTTCTACGACCCCGGGCTACGGGAGGCCAGGGAGATGGTCCGGATCCCCGTTGTGGGCGTCTGCGAGGCCAGCCTCCACGTGGCATCCATGTTGACGGCGGGAGATTTCTCTGTGCTCGTGGGCCGAAAGAAATGGATCCCGAAGATGTCCGACAACGCCAGGAACTACGGCCTCGAGTCTAGGATCGCTTCCTGGAGGGTGCTGGACCTGACCGTGGGGGACATGAGGGACCGGAGTAGGACTGAGGCAGCGATCCTGAGGGAGGCTAGGAGGGCCGTGGAGGAGGACGGGGCCGAGTGCGTCGTCCTGGGGTGCACGGGGATGGCGGGGCAGGCGAGGAGGGCCCAGGAGGAGCTTGGAGTTCCTGTCCTCGACCCCGTCCTCATGGGGATAAAGGTTGCGGAGCTGAGGGGGGTCCTTTGGAGGAGGTTCGGGATATCGCACAGCAAGATAGGGGGATACGAGGAGCCTCCCGAGGAGGAGCTGGGACCCCTCTACAGGAAGGTGTACGGTAGTTAAGAAGAAAAAGTAGTTCCTCTTGCTCCTTATGATCCTTCCTTGAAGAGGTGGCACTTTACCATGTGCCCAGGCCCGACCTCGAGCATGGGGGGGTCCTCCCTCGTGCAAACCTCCTCGCAGTTGATGCATCTGGGGTGGAAGTAGCAGCCGGGAGGGACGTTGACGGGGCTGGGTATCTCGCCCCTGGAGACGACCTTCTCGGGCTTCATCCTCTCCTCCTCTTCGGTTATCACGGGTATCGATGAGAGCAGCATGTTCGTGTAGGGGTGGAGGGGCCTCTGGAAGAACTCCGAGGTCGGGGCGACCTCGCAGA
>CAYGAH010000187.1:0-1825 GCA_964347685.1 uncultured Candidatus Bathyarchaeia archaeon
GCCGGGGAGCCCCTCTCCCAGGGGGAGATCGCGGAGAGGACGGGATACAGCGTTCCCACGATAAGCAGGGCGCTGAACACCCTGGTCGCCCTGGGAACCGGTAAGAAGGTGGGGGCCCCTGGGAGCCGCCTCCGCCGATACCAGGTGGATATGAGGCCCCAGGAGCTTATGATAAGGGGGCTTGCCAAGTGGCTAGAGGACGCGAGGGCCATGCGGAGGAAGATAGGTGGCATCCTTGAGGAGATGGAGTCCCTCAGGGGAGATGAAGCGGAGAGGGCAGGCAGGCTGAGGGCATTCCTCACCGAGCTGAGCGGGTCGATCCCCGGGATGACCGAGGTCATCGAGAGGGCGATGAGGGAGATGAGAGCCCCATAAAAGGCGCTCCAACGAGAGCCGCAGGCAGCGCACCGTCGCCAGAAGGGCGCTGAGCTTCCTCAAAGGGATGGCCCTTCACGCGAAGCCTCTATGGCCTACAGCCTCTTGGGCTTGTACTTCTTCTCCTTGTACTTGCTGACTATTCTGACGTGGGTGCCCTTCCTGGTGACGGCTGACTCTATGCCCTCGGTCATCCTCTGGCACTCATCCCTCCAGCCGCATGCCTCGCACTCGTCCTCGATGCCGTACATGCCTATGCAGGGGGGGCGCCTGCTCTTGCTCATGTCGATCAGAACCCCGACACGGAGGCTAAAAAACTTACCCCGATCCCCCTCTTGTTGGGTGGACTCCCCACACACAAGCCTACATCTATCAGGTGCCCCCAGTCTAATCCGGCAAGGGAGGCGAGGGGCACGTCCTGGGAGGCGAGGCTGAGGGACTTCGAGTGGGGAAGCCTCCCCGACTGGGTGAGGAGCAACGAGGTCCTCAGGGCATTCGACGCATGCGGGATAAAGGTGGAGGTCGTCTTCGACGAGAAGTACCTCAGCGGTAGGGCCGACAGGCCCCTAGTGGTCTGCAGGGGGAAGGTGAGGAAGAAGCCCCGGGTCATGAGCCTCTACTGAGCCCCGCTTCAGGCAGAGAGGCCCATTCAGAGCCACTCAGCGAGCCTCTGCATCATCCTCACAACGTCGCCGCCCTCGGACAGCCTGACCAGGGTGACCGCCGGGTTTTGCCCCAGCCTTTCGTAGAACCTACCCATCTCAGGGTCCTCGCCTATGAGGACGGCGAGCACCTCTACACCCGACCTCCCCAATGAGACCAGCATCTCCACTGCGCCGTCGCACAGCCCCTCGGTGTCGAGACTCGGAGAGTAGACGGGCCTCCCGTCGGTTATAACCACCACCCTCTCGGGCTCAAGGAGGGAAGCCTCCCCCATCGCCACGTCGAGCCTGGTCTCCTCGTCCCCGGGCTCCACTCCGTCTGGGTCTTCCACCCTCGTGATGCCGGAGCCGAAGCTGTATAGGACGTTGTTGTACTGGACGGCGTCCACCACCCTCGCTAGGAACCTCCCAACCGCGATCTTTGGGTGCTCCTCCCAGAGGGACCACGCGTTGGCCATGCTCACGCTCCTGTCCAGGAGTATAACCGTCCTGGCCTCCCTCTTCCTCCTCTCCACCAGCCCCCTGCTGTAGGCCTTCATCTCGCTCAGGATTGTGCGGGCAGAGATGGGGTGGACGCTCCTGCCGTCGAATGGAGTCACCTCCCTCTCCTCGATCACAGGCGTGAAGGACTGGAGGAGCTCGACGAAATCGTAGAAGCTCCCCCTCTCAAGCGCCCTCCTGAACTGGCGGGCCACGTCGTGGTCCAGGACGGGGTGCATCCTGGGCCTCCGACCCCTCCGCGAGGGGAAGAAGAACCTGTGCCTGATCTCGTCTTCCCTCCACCCTCG
>CAYGAH010000188.1:0-5770 GCA_964347685.1 uncultured Candidatus Bathyarchaeia archaeon
GCCGTCTGGTAGACGTCCTTGTCGTGGTTGTAGCAGGCGCATAGGAGGGCGCCGTAAGTTCCTGCTCGCTTGCCCCTCCCTGCGTATGCCCCCACGACGACGAGGTCGACCGTGTCCGAGAGCTCTGATCCGTAGCTTGGCTTCCACTTTATCCATGACCACTCCCTCGCACCGACCCTGTAGTATGAGTCTTTGGCCAGGGACTTGCAGACTACCCCCTCCAGCCCCCTCCTGATGCAGTCCTGGAAGAATTCGTCCAGCTCCTCAAGCTCCGATGTCTCCGTCCTTCCCGTGAGGGCTATGTACTTGTGGTCTTGGAGGATCTTTCCTAGGCTCTTCAGCCTCTCGGGGTAGCTCTTGTGCATGAGGGGGCTGCCGTTCAGGTAGAGGAGGTCGAAGACCATGTACTTGGCCGGGATCTCCTCTGCGTATTTTTCGACCTCGTACTTCCTCTTCCTGCTCATCACCTTCTGGAAGGGCATGTACCTGCCCTCATCGAAGTCGTATGCCACGCCCTCCCCGTCGAGTATGGCGGTCTCTGCACCAACGTTTTTCCTGACTCCCTCTGCTATCTCTGGGAACTGGTCGGTGATGTCGTTCAGCCTCCTGGAGTAGAGCCTTACCTTTTCCCTGTCCTTGTGGGCCTGGACCCTCTCCCCGTCGTACTTCTCCTCGACGGAGATCACCCTTGAGCCTATCTTCTCTAGGATCTCGGACATCTTGTCCACCCTCTGGGCGAGCATGGGTTTGATGGGGCGGTTGAGGGCTATCCTTATCCTGTTGACCCCTTCCAACCCGCTCTTCGACAGGACTTTGGCCACATACCCTATGTCGGAGCACATGTTGTATGCGTGCTCCAGTGGTGGCCTTTCGTCCTTGGAGCCCAGGAAGGCTGCTGCCAGCCCGTCAAGGATGGTCATTTCCCCTATCCCCAGCCTCATCTCCCCCACGGCCAGCCTGACTATGTACCTCTTCGACTCCGGCTCCGTTGAGGCGAGCATGGCCGCGAGGGTCTTCTCCTTGATCTCCTGGGAGTTCTCCCCGCCGGCTTTGGCTATCTTCATGAACCCCTTGTGGACCCTTTCGACGGAGAGCCCCCCCTCCGCCTTGAAATAGTCCCCGAACCTCGCCTCCTTCCCCCCTTGGAGCTCGTATGCCACGTTCCCCAGGTCTCCGAGCTCCTTCATCTTCTCCTCTACCTCCTCCTCCTCGACACCCAGGGCCATGGCAAGGCTGGACTTCGCCATCTCCTCCCCTATCCCCAGCTGGACATCCTCGTACCCAGCGGCTATGTCCCCGGACAGGAAGTAGGAGGCCTTGTCGATCTCATCGGCGGACGACCTCTTGAACAGGTCCGCCAAGATGCCTATCATCTCGTTCCTCGAAGAGGTCCCCTCGAGTCTTCGGAAGAAACCCGCAAGCTCGATGAATTCCAAGAATACCTTCCCTTCAGATGTTACAGAACCTTTCCATTAAAACATTATCAAAAGACCTTCGGAGGAAGAATCGAGAGTTTCTTCAAAACAAGACCTTTTCATCGATGAACGACCCTAAAGCGGAAATAAGTCGACTGGCGTCTCAAGTTCTACAAAAAAATTGGGTGATTGCAACTCCTCTGGAAAATCACTTCGGTATTCTCTTGACCGCCCTGTCGTACAGTAGCCAGTTCTCGGCCCAGTCCTCGTTCCTGTTCCTGAGACGGTTGAGGGCCATCTCCCTGATCTCCTTCGTTGTCGTGCCCTCCTTGACCTCCCCCTCTACGTCCTTGGCTATCTGCCTGGCGTAGGTAGGGGGCGCTCCAGACTTTATGGCGCTGACGACGACCTTCTCGGGTATGAACTCCTCCCTGCGACCGTCCCTCTTAACGACTCGTACCATTTTTACCCCATTAACAGGCTCGAGGGCGAGTTATATAAATGTGCATTTGACACTAAATGGTCATGCCCTTCAATGTTTAAATCTCCATGAAACAACCCATTATCGGTGTTTTATTGTTGGAAAAGAGGCGCCTGGGACGCACTGGCTTCAGGGCATCCATAGTCACCCTGGGAGGGTGCGGTGTGGGGAGGCTGGCCCAGGCCGAGGCGGACAAGGCTGTGGAGATGGCCCTGGGGCACGGAGTCAACATGGTTGATGTGGCCCCGACATACGGCGAGGCAGAGCTCAGGCTCGCCCCATGGGTCCAGAGGCACAGGGAGAGGCTCTTCCTAGCCGAGAAGACGCTGAAGAGGGACAGGGAGGGGGCATGGGCGGAGCTCCACCACAGCTTGGAAAGGCTCGGGGTAGAGAGCTTCGACCTATACCAGATGCACGCCCTGGGGAAGCCCGCCGAGCTTGACGAGGCCCTAGGCGAGGGGGGAGCCATAGAGGCCTTCGAGGAGGCGAGGGAGACCGGCCTCACCAGGCACGTGGGCATCACGGGGCACGAGGACATGAGGGTCCTCAGGGGCGCCCTGACCAGGTTCGACTTCGACTCCGTCCTCCTCCCGGTCTCCCTCTGCACCATGGCGGGGCCCGAGCCCCAGAACGACTTCAGGCCGGTGCTCAGGGAGGCGGAGGAGAGGGACGTTGCCGTGATAGCCATAAAGGCCGTGGCAAGGGGGAGGTGGAGGGGCGGAAGGAGGTACGGGACATGGTACGAGCCCTCGGACACCAAGGAGGACGTGGCGAAGGGCCTCAGGTTCACCCTCTCCCAGGAGCCAGTCTGCACATATTCTCTTCCATGTGACACGAGGCTCTGGGGCCTTGTCATGGAGGCGGCGGAGGGCTTCGAGGCCATGGACGAGGAGGAGCAGGGGGAGGCCATCGACTACGCCAAGGGGGCGGGGTTCACGCCCCTTTTCCCCGAGTGAATCAAAGGGGAAGATGCCCCAAAGTCGGGTGGGTTTTGGGACCTAGACCTCCCATCCCCTCTTATCCATCTCCTCCACGAATGAGACGAGGAGCTCCACGAGGGCCTCCCTCATCATCTCCCCCTTCCTCTTCGTAGCCTTCGTCGGGTCGCCTGTGACTCCGTAGGGAGTCAACTCGCTGAACACCCACTTCACCTGGACGTGCTCGGGCAGATCGGGCACCACCCCCCTGGCCCTGCCCATGTCGACGAGCTCAGGGGCGACCCTCAGCATCATGGATGTCTCCCCCTCCCCGCCGTGGCCCAGGCCTCCCCAGGCCTCGAATGTCCCCTCGGGGAGGAGTTCGCCGGCTGTCTGCCACCAGGCTTCGAGGACGGCGACCTTCATCTCTGGGTGCTCGACCCTGAACTCCCTCGTGGCGGACTCTATGGCCGCCATGTTCCCGTCGTGTCCGTTGATGATCAGAAGCCTCCTTAGCCCGTGGGACAGGAGGGAATCCATGACATCCGTGAGAACCTTCATCAGGGTCTCCGTGGTGAGGGTTATGGCTATGGGGAAGGAGGCGTAGTGCATGCTCATCCCGAAGGGGAGGGGAGGGAGCATCAGCATGCCACCGACCCGCTCGGCGACGGCCTCCGCTAGGTGCTCTGCCACGAGGGTGTCGGTCCCGTATGGGAGGTGCTCCCCGTGGTACTCCGTGGAGCCGACCGCGAGGACCGCCTTGTCGAATTCGCCCGACTTTAGCCTGTGACCCGTCATGGTCAGCAGGCACCTGTCGCTCAAACTAGAATCACCGTAGAGCATTAGACCCTAAGCGGATTTAAGCTCAGGCATCAGTTGGGGCGATCCCTAGAAGGCAGCGTCTCGATAACGATCATTAAAAAGGAGCCTCCCTACCCTCACGGGGGCCCGGTGTTACCTCAGTTCCTTCTTCAGCACCTTCCCTACCATGCTAAGGGGGAGCTCCCCCCTGAACTCGACCTCCCTTATCCTCTTGTAGGGGGCAACCCTGTCCCTTACGAAGTCGATGAGCTCCCCCTCAGTCGCCTCTGCCCCGTCCTTGAGGACGACGAATGCCTTGGGTACCTCGCCGCACTCCTCGTCTGGCCTCCCTATGATCGCGCAGAGCTTAACTGCGGGGTGCTCGTATAGGACGTCCTCTACCTCCCTGGGGTAGACGCTGTAGTCCCTGTACTTTATCATGTCCTTCTTCCTGTCCACGATGTAGAAGTATCCGTCTTCGTCCATCCTCGCTATATCCCCGGTGAGTAGCCACCCTCCTCTGAGGACTTCCGCGGTCTCCGCCGGCCTGTTCCAGTAGCCCTTCATCACCTGAGGGCCCCTCACAGCCAGCTCCCCCACCCCCCCTACTGGGAGGTCCTCCCCCGTCTCCTGGTCCACTATCTTCGCCTCTGTGTCGGGCCACGTGAGGCCTATGGAGCCTATCTTTACCGTCTCCATGGTTGGGTCAAGGGGGTTGGCGTGGGTCACCGGGGAAGCCTCGGTTAGGCCGTAGCCCTCCACTAGGACCCCTCCCGTTATCTCCATGAACCTCCTCTGCACCTCTGGGTGGAGGGCTGAGGAGCCCGAGATGCAGAACTTGACAGATGAGAGGTCGTACCTGGGGGTCTGGGGGTGGTTGTTTAGCACCGAGTAGAGGGTTGGGACCCCGCCGAACACGGTGACCCCGTATTTCTGGATCGACCTCAGTACCTCCTCACAGTCGAAGCGGGGTATCAGGACCATGGCGCTGGCGGTCGCTATGGCGTCGTTCATGGTCACGGTCATCCCGTATATGTGGTAGAGGGGGAGGACGTTGACCTGGACCTCGCTCGCCTCCCTAGAGTTGAGCCAAGCGTTGCACATGTAGGCGTTTGAGACGAGGTTGTGGTGGGTGAGCATCGCCCCCTTGGGGAGGCCAGTGGTGCCGCCCGTGTACTGCAGGAGGGCGAGGTCCTCCCTGGGGTCTATCTCCACAGCGGCCGGGTCGGGCTCATTGGAGGCCAGGAGCTCCTGGAAGAAGTAGGTCCCCGGCTCCCTCTCCACCCTGTGGCTGGGCACCTTTCCCAGGAGCGAGCCCAGGGCCCTCTTGAGGGGGGGCAGGTACTCCTTTATGCTCGTGACTATCGTCCTCTTCAGCCTGGTCTCTCCCTTGATCTTCTCAACGACCGGATAGAGGAGGTCAAGCACCACGAGGGTCTCCGCCCCCGAGTCGTTGAGCTGGTGCTCAACCTCCCTCTCCTTGTAGAGGGGGCTGATCGCCGTGACTATGGCCCCAGCCCTCAGGGCCCCGTAGTAGCTTATGACGAACTGGGGGATGTTGGGCAGGAAAAGGGCCACCCTCTCACCCTTTGCCAAGCCCATTCCCTGAAGGGCCTTCGCGAACCTGAAGGCGGCCTCCTTGAGCTCTCTATATGTCATCCTGCGGTCCTGGAATACGATGGCTGTCGCGTCTGGATGTTTCTCTGCGGATTCTTCGAGGAGGCTGTAGAGGGGCACCTCGGGGTACTCCAAGGTGTGAGGCACCCCCTCGGGCCAGTTCTTCGGCCTGGTTCTTGCTTCCATGAAATTCCACTACATAGTACGATATTTATAATAATTATAAAGATTCATCGGTGTTTTACGATTTAGAGCCCCCTGATGCTCTCGGAAAGGTTAAATCGACTCCAACCTATCTCGCAATGGGTTTTGTGATTGAGGAAGGTCGCAGTTATAGGGGTCGGCCACTCCAACTTCGGAGTTCGAAAGGACGTGAACCTGTCCGAGCTATCCTTCGAGGCAGTGAAGCCCGCCCTCGGAGACGCCTCCGTCCCTGGGGAGGAGATCGACTTCGTCTCCTTCGCTACGGTGGGGGGAATGTACGAGGAGTCCCTCCCCGCGGTTGTCGCCGCAGAGTACTGCGGGCTCACGGGGGCAGG
>CAYGAH010000189.1:0-11256 GCA_964347685.1 uncultured Candidatus Bathyarchaeia archaeon
GTCATGAGCAGCCCCGAGGTGCTGCTAGCTAGGACCGTGTCCTCCAGCGTCAGCCTGTCCATCTCTCCGAAAAGGGGCCTCTTTGCCTCGTAGCTCTCGTATACGGACTCCTGGACGAAGCCAACGCCCTCCACCGCCTCCTCCAGGCTCGTCGTGGTCTCGATGTGTGAAATGGCCGCGTCGGCGTCCCCACAGAGGCCCTCCTCAGCCAAGAAGCGGATGTGGCCCATGACCCTGTGCAAGGCTCTTTCCAGGGCGTCCTCCGTTAGGTCATGCATGACGACCTCGAACCCGTTAACTGCGAAGAGCGTGGCCCAACCCTGCCCCACTAGGCCCGAGCCTACGCAGGCAACCCTATCCATGTCCGAGACCAAATCCCATCCTATAGACAGGGCCGCCTTCGCCTTTTCTATTTTCTGATGATCCCCCCCGAGAGCCCCGACTCACACGATCGTTATTATTATCTCTGTAGAGGCCCCATAGATGCCCATGTCAGGCTCTGAGGTTTCGCAAGTTTTTTCCAGGGGCTCAGGGAGCCTCAAGACGATGGTTAGGGGCGAGGGGATCTACGTCTGGGACGCGGAGGGAAGGAGGTACATAGACGGGAGCTCCGGGCCCGTCTGCGTCAATATAGGCCACGGGGTGAGGGAGGTCGAGGAGGCGGTCACGATGCAGATGGAGAAGGTCTCGTACGTCCACAGCTCCCACTTCATCACCGACTCGGTTGAGGATTGCGCGAGGAGGCTCGCGGAGTTGGCCCCCGAGGGGCTGAGCCACGTCTACTTCTGCTCCGGGGGCTCCGAGGCGACCGAGGCTGCAGCTAAGATGGCCCGCCAGTACCACCTAGAGGAGGGGGATAAGACGCGCTACAAGGTGGTCGCCAGGTGGCAGAGCTACCACGGGAACACCCTAGGGGCCCTCTCAATGTCTGGGAACATAGCCCGCCGCCGAAGGTACGTCCCGATGCTGCTTGGCTTCCCCCACATACCACCCGCCTACTGCTACAGATGCTGGTACGGCAAGGAGAGGGAGAGCTGCGACCTGGACTGCGCCAGGGCCCTGGACACGGCCATCAGGGCGGAGGGTCCCGAGCACGTCTCCACCTTCATAGCAGAGCCCGTCGTAGGGGCCACCCTGGGCACCGTCCCCGCCCCTGAGGGCTACTTCCAGCTGATCAGGGAGACGTGCGACGAGCACGGGGTCCTCTTCATCGCCGACGAGGTGATGACGGGCCTCGGCAGGACGGGGAGGAGGTGGGGCCTGGACCACTGGGGAGTCAAGGCGGACATAGTAGCCACGGCGAAGGGCCTAGCCAGCGGATACATGCCCCTAGGGGCCACAATAGCCTCTGACAGGGTCTTCGAAGCCTTCAAGGGCCCCTTCGCCCACGGCCACACGTACGGGAGCCACCCGGTAGCATGCGCTGCGGGGGCCGCCTGCCTAGACTACGTCGTTAAGCACAGGCTCGTGGAGAGGTCTGCCGAGCTGGGCCCCTACCTCCTGGAGCGCCTGGGCGAGCTATGCGACCACCCGACAGTGGGGGACGTCAGGGGGCTCGGGGTCTTCGCGGGTGTGGAGTTCGTCAGGGACAAGGACTCGAAGGAGCCCTTCCCTCCCGATGTCAGGTTTCACCGGAGGGTGGTGGATCGCTGTTTCGAGAACGGTCTCCTGGTCTACCCGGGCATGGGATCTGTCGACGGGGTGAGGGGGGACCACATCCAGGTGGCCCCGCCCCTAGTGGTGAAGCGCCCCGAGATAGACGAGATAGTTGATCTGCTGGACAGGTCCCTGGGCGAGGCCGAGAAGGAGGCCCTCTGACCCGGGCAGGTCCACCAGAGAAGCCCGCACCCCCTTAAACATTTATTAAACTTTGAAAGTCATTAATTCATTGAGGCTCATGGACGTTTTCGAGCTTATACGGACCAGGCGGAGCATAAGGCGCTACAGGGAAGAGCTCGTCGAGAGGGACAAGATAGAGAAGATTCTTGAAGCGGCGAGGCTCTCCCCCTCGGCCCTGAACCGCCAGCCTTGGAGGTTCGTCCTCGTCTCCTCCCAGGAGGCGATAGACGGTATAAACTACGCCTGCAACCAGACCTGGGAAGCCCCCTACATGGTCTTGGCCTGCGCCGACCCCAGAGAGTCTTGGGTAAGGGAGGATGGCGAGAATTATTGGAAGGTGGACACAGCGCTCGCGATGCAGAACCTCATGCTGGCGGCTTGGGAGGAGGGGCTAGGGACCTGCTGGGTGAGCTCCTTCAACGAGAACGACCTGAAGGCGATGCTAGGGATACCGGAACACATAAGGGTGCTGGCCATAACGCCGCTTGGATACCCCGCGGAGAGGAAGGGACCGGTGAGGGACAGGAAGCCCCTCGGGGAGATAATACACTACGAACGATGGTAGACGCCTGTACATGGACCCCTGTTTCCCTCATCCCGCCATCAGATGACGTATAGGTAGACCTCGGAATCGTCATCAACCTTTGCCGGCTGCCAGCCTTCGAAGGTGAAGACGTAGGAGACTACGCGGCTGCCCGGCCCAAGCTCCCCCCTTAGCTTCTCCCTCAGCCTGTTGTTAGTGTCCTGAGTTTGGTATATGGTCACGACTGTCGCTCCCCCAAGGTCCTTTTTGAAGAAGTTGCCCCACAGGACCTCGACCCTCCCCTCTAAGCCCGCCGCTTTTATCCTGAGCCTTGTCAGAAGGAGCCTGAGGGGGTCCGCCTCGATCCCCACGGCCCTGCACCCCCTCTCCTTGGCTGCTGCGATGATTATCCTTCCGTCTCCTGACCCGAGGTCGTAGACTGTGTCGCTGGGCTTCACCTCGGCCATTTCGATCATCTTAAGCACGGCCTTGGTTGGGGTGGGAACCCAACCGGCCCCTATTACGAACGGCCAGAATATCCAGACGACGAGGGCCGAGAGCAATATTATGAAGATTTCGAAGAAACCCAACGGAATGGCATTCCACCGCTTTAACTTGAGCCTGCGACGAATCTAAAGGTGCTCCTATACTTTCCGCGAAATGCAGCTAAATCTACGGAAAGATGAAGGGAATGGATCATCATACTACACTTGTGCGAGCTCCACCATCACGGATCGAAGACCTTGCCGGGGTTGAGTATGTTCCTCGGGTCGAAGGCTCCTTTGATGGACCTCATGAGCCCGACCTGGGCCTGCCCCACCTGCTCAGGCAGGTAGCGCTTCTTCGCCAGTCCGACGCCGTGCTCCCCTGAGATGGTTCCTCCCACGCCGAGGGCGAGGCATATGAGCTCATCAGTGACCTCCCCAAGCCTCTTTCTCCACTCCCCCTCTTCGAGGTCTCCCCGGGCGATGATGCTGTGGACGTTCCCGTCCCCCGCGTGACCTATGTTTGAGACTATAACCCCGTGGCGCCTACCCACGTCCTCCGCCCCCTCTATGTAGTCTGGGAACCTGCTCCTGGGGACGCAGGCGTCCACCTCGTCTATCTCCCAGAAGGCCTTGTATGCGTCGAATAGGCACTTCCTCCCCTCCCATAGCTGCTGCATCCTTGCGGGGGTGTCAGCCACGTATGCGTCGGAGGCCCCCATCTCGATGCAGACCTCCCCCGCGGTCTCCATCTCCGCCTCCACCTCCTCCTCTCCGTTGCCCTCGACGCCTATGAGGAGGTAGGCGGGGTGGCCGTCGTCGGGGAGGCTCCTCCCCAGGTAGCGCTCTGCTGTGAGCACGGCGTGCTGGGGGAGGTACTCCAGGGCGAAGGGCACCACCTTCCTCCTCACTATCTCGGAGACGGCCCTGGCGGCATCCCTGGTCGATCCGAAGGGGACGAAGAGAACCGCGGTGTGCCTGGGCTTGGGGATAAGCCTCAGGGTCGCCCTGGTGACCACGGCCAGGGTCCCCTCGGAGCCGATTATGAGGCCCATAAGGCTGTACCCCGTCGAGTTCTTCATGTACCTCCCCCCCATCTCAAGCACCCCACCGTCCGGGAGGACAACCTCCAGCCCCAGGACGAAGTCCCTGGTGACTCCGTGCCTCATCCCCCTCATGCCCCCGGCGTTAGTGGATATGTTTCCGCCGATGCTCCCGGACTCCTGGCCGGGATCTGGGGGGTAGTAGAGGCCCAGCTTCTCAGTCTCTGCGTGCAGGTCCATGACCAGGACCCCCGGCTCCACGACTGCGACGAGGTTGCCCTCGTCTATCTCTAGGATGCGGTTCATCCTCTCAAGGCTTAGGGCGATGCCACCGTATACAGGGTGGGATGCCCCGCTTAGCCCCGTCCTAGAGCCCTGGGGAGTCACAGGGATGCGCTCCTCGTAAGCGAGCCTCATGACCGCCGAGACCTCCTCCGTTGTGGCTGGCCTCACGACCACCTCAGGCGGGTGGGGAGGCTCAAGGCTCTCGTCCACGGCGTGCTTCTTGATGTCCTCTTCGGTGTCCGAGACGTGCCTCTCGCCGACTATCTCCTCCAGCTTCCGCCGTACCTCTTCGTTCAACCTTCCATACCCATTCAACTTATCATCGCCCCTCTAACGCATGTCGATACTGAACCTGTTTAATTGTTCCTTATTAATACAGGCTCCCCAGGCGTGGAATCGGAGGTTTTGCTGCACGGGCAAATATAAAAAGGGACATGAAGGGTATGGATGTCCATGAGATCTATAGGGATAACCGGCACCGGTTCATACGTCCCCCCCAAGGTTGTCACCAACTTCGACCTAGAGAGGTTCCTGGACACTAGCGACGAGTGGATAACGACGAAGACGGGGATAAGGCAGAGGAGGATCGTGGAGGGCGATGTCTGCACTTCTGACCTCGCAGTGAAGGCTTCTGAGGGGGCCCTGAGGGACGCGGGTATCTCCCCCGAGGAAGTCGACATGATAATCCTAGCCACATCCTCGCCCGACGTGCCCCTCTCAGCAACAGCCTGCATAATCCAGGCCAAGCTGGGCGCCGTAAACGCAGGGGCCTTCGACATGAACGCCGTCTGCTCGGGATTCGTCCACGCAGTGGCCCTGGGAGCCTCCCTCGGAGCGACCGATGACTACGAGAACATCCTCGTTGTAGGCGCGGAGACATACTCGAAGATCCTCAACTGGGAAGACAGGACGACCTGCGTCTACTTCGGGGACGGCGCAGGGGCCTGCGTGCTGCGAGAGGTGGAGGAGGGGAGGGGAGTCCTCGCCTCATACCTCAGGGCAGACGGGGGAGGTGCGGGCGTGATCGTGATCCCGGCCGGCGGAACCCGGATGCCTTTATCCCACGAGTTAATGGACAAGGGCCTCCAGTACTTCCACATGAACGGCAGAGCGGTCTGGGACTTCGCGATAGAAGCCTTCCCGGAGGCCGTCCTCAAGGTCCTTGAGAAGTGTGGCCTGGGCGTCGAGGACGTCGACCTAATTGTCCCCCACCAGGCCAACATAAACATCATAAAGCACTCGATGGACTCCCTGGGGCTACCGATGGATAAGGCGTACACCAACCTGGACAGGTACGGGAACATAGCTGGGGGGTCCATCCCCATAGCCCTCGACGAGGCCGTCAAGCAGGGTAGGGTCGAGGACGGGGACCTCGTGGTCCTGGTCGGCTACGGAGGGGGCCTCGCCTGGGGCGCCAACGCCATCAGATGGGGCGAGTGAGGTGGTTCTAAATGTCTAAGCCTAAAGGGGGGCCTCCCCTGAGGGGCGTCAAGGTGCTGGACCTGAGCCGTGTCCTGGCGGGCCCCTTCTGCTCAATGATCCTCTCAGACATGGGGGCCGAGGTGATAAAGGTCGAGATCCCCGGGAGCGGGGACGACACCAGAGCCTACCCTCCCTTCGTCGACGGGGAGAGCAGCTACTTCATGTCTGTGAACCGCGGGAAGAAGAGCATAACCCTCAACCTCAAGGTTGAGGGGGCCAGGGAGGCCCTGTACAGGCTGGCGGAGAAGTCCGACGTCTTCCTCGAGAACTTCAGGCCGGGGGTCACTGAGCGCCTGGGGGTCGACTACGGCACCCTGAGAAGGCTGAACCCCAGCCTCATCTACTGCAGCATATCCAGCTTCGGGCAGACGGGCCCCTACGCTCAGCGCCCGGGTTACGACCTCATCATCCAGGGGATGGGAGGGCTCATGGGCATCACGGGGGAGCCCGGGGGCCCGCCCGTACGGATCGGAGTCGCCATAACCGACATAGGCGCAGGGATGTGGGCAGCCATAGCCATCCTCTCCGCCCTCAGGGCGAGGGACAGAGACGGGAGGGGGCAGTACGTAGACGTCTCGATGATGGATGGCTCTGCCTCCTGGATGACCTACGTAGCTGGGAACTACTTCGCCACGGGCGAGGTTCCGCCCAGGATGGGCTCCGCTCACCCCAGTATAGTGCCTTACCAGGCATTCGAGGCGGGCGACGGGAAGAGTCTCCTTATAGCCGCCGGGAACGACAGGCTCTTCTCCCTCCTCTGCCAGGGAATGGGGCTGGAAGGGCTCGCCGAAGATCCTAGGTACTCCACGGCCGACAAGAGGGTTGAGAACAGGGGGCCCCTCATCAAGGCCCTAGAGGAGGAGTTCCTGAAGCGGTCGAGGGATGAGTGGCTCGACGCCCTCCTCTCCCTGGGCTTCCCATGCGCCCCCGTGTACACCATCGACGAGATCTTCAGAGACCCCCAGGTCATCCACAGGGGGATGCTCGTGGAGATGGAGCACCCCAGGGCGGGGACCATAAAGCAGATAGGGCCGACCCTGAAGTTCTCCGAGACCCCATGCGTCCTAGATCTGCCCCCTCCTGCGCTGGGGGAGCACACGGTTGAGGTCCTGGAGAAGGTAGCGGGCTATACGGAAGAAGAAATAGAGGGGTTGAGGAGGGCCGGGGCCATCTAGGCCTCCAGGCGGCTGAGGATAGCTTCCTTGAGCTCCCCCGGGACGACCTCCTCAAGCTCGTACCTGACCCTGAACACGGGCTTCTCCACCTTGAGGTACCTGCGGATGTCTGTGGGTGTTCCCAGGAGGACCAGGTCGCAGGGCGTCGAGTTTATCACCTCGCTGAGCTCCTCCATCTGGGAATCGCTGTAGCCAACCGCTGGCAGCACCCTCTCTAGGTGGGTGTAGGTCTCGTACACCCTCTTTATGGAGCCCCTGGCGTAGGGCCTAGGGTCGACTATCTCTGCCCCCAGCTCCCTAGCCTTTATCGTCGCGGCCCCGTAGCTCATCCCCCCGTGGGTGACCGTCGGACCGTCCTCAACTACAAGGACCCGTTTCCCCCTTATCTCATCCTCCCTCTCAGCTGTTATGACGATCTTGGCCTTCAAGACCTGCGCCTTAGGGTTCACCTTCCCGACGTTCTCCATCACCTTCGAGACGTCCTCGGGCTTGGCCGTGTTCACCTTGCTGACGACTATGATGTCGGCCATCCTTACGTTGGTCTCCCCGGGGTAGTAGCTGAGTTCGTCGCCCGCCCTGTGGGGATCAACTATGACCACGTGGACCTTCGGCTTGTAGAATGGGTAGTCGTTGTTACCGCCGTCCCAGACTATTACGTCCGCTTCATCCTCCGCCGCCTTCAAAACGTCCTCATAGTCTACCCCTGCGAATACGACGGCCCCCCTCTCAAGGTGGGGCTCGTAGTCCTCCCTCTCCTCTATGGTGCAGTCGTAGCGGTCGAGGTCCTCTACTGTCTCGAACCTCTGGACCCTCTGCTTCGAGAGCACCCCGTAGGGCATGGGGTGGCGGATTACCACGACCCTGTACCCCCTCTCCTTGAGCCTTGAGACGAGCCACCTCGAGGTGGGGCTCTTACCGCTTCCAGTCCTCGATGCGCAGACAGAAACGATGGGCTTCTCCGACACGATCATCGTAGCCTTCGGGCCCAGTAGGGAGAAGCTCGCCCCAGATGCAAGGGCCCTCGAGGCCTCGTCCATGACGAAGCCGTGGGAGACGTCGCTGTAGGAGAAGAACACCTCGTCTACCCCCATGTCCCCTATAAGCTCCTCGAGCATGGACTCGGGGTAGATCTGGACCCCATCCGGATACCTCTCCCCCGCGAGCTCCGGGGGGTACCTCCTCTTCTCTATCCCGGCCGAGCTGTCTAGTTCAGATATCTGGGCAGCGGTGAAGGCCACGACCTCGTAGTCGGGGTTCCCCCTGAAGAACGTGTTGAAGTTGTGGAAGTCCCTCCCAGCGGCGCCCATTATAAGAGCCTTCTTTACCATGCTAATTAAAATTAATTTCAGGTCCTGATAAAACCTTCTAGATAACCCTTGGAGGTATCGGCATGGCTCCTCGTCAGGCCTGGGGGCTGAAGAACCATGTTCTCCGTTGAGGCGCGTTGAGGACGGTGAATTCGTCCCTCACGCTATCGTGGAAGGCGTAGTATCCGAACTCATAGGTATCTCCGGTCTTCATAACTCCTATGAAAGCCGTGTCTTCAGCCATGAGGTCACCGTTAGAATCCAGGGTCTTTAGCCCCGTCGCCCCGAAGTAGCGCTCCGCCTCCAATGGGATTATCTTCGCCAGCTCCCCTCTGCCTCCGCCCCCCGCCGACAGGAGCGCATTGGCAGCGATCATCATGGCATCGTAGGCGTAAATATGCTCGTAGCTCGGGTACCTCCCCAGAACCGATCTGGCCTCCTCCAGGAGGCTGATTGTGAGGTCGTTGACCATGGGCCTCTGCTCAGGGGCCCACAGCCCTATCTCCATGGCGAAGTCCCTGAGGCCCTCGGCCTTGCCGAACATCGTCACGTTTTCTAGGATGCTGGGGTAGAGGGCAGAGGTGAACCACCTTACGTTGGAGAGCACTGGGCTCTTCCTAGCCTCGCTGAGGATGCTGTAGTCCTCGTTCTCCCACGCCACTAGGTAGACGAGGGTCTCGCCCTCCCTCCCAGCCACGAGCTTCTCTACATCCAAGACCTCCTCCGAGTAGTTCATGTAGAAGGTGTGGGAAGGCTCGAAGGAGACCCTGTATGCCTCTAACCCCCCCTCGTTGAAAACTTCAGAGACCGCTCCGGCGTATGAGATGCCCCACTCGTCGAACCTGTGAACTACAACCACCCTGGTGAACCCCAACTCTATGGCGAGTTCGGCCCCCAGCCTGGCCCGGTAGTTCTCTGGTGTGGAGAGCCTGAATGTGTTGTCAGGTTTAGAGAGGCGGCTCGAGGTCGAGGACGGGCTGATGACTGGCACGCCTTCGTAGTTCACGTAGGAGAAGACGGCTTCGACCTCTCCCGAAGTAGGGAGGCCCACGATGACCTGGGCACCCTGAGATATGAGGTTCTTGACCGCCATGAAGGCACCCTTCTCTGTCGATTTGCTATCTTCGAACAGGAATCTGAGCCGGATGGGGTAGCCGGCCTCTTTCAACATCTCCTGGATGTCCCTTTTTGCGGCTTCTATGATGGGCTGTGCGTCCGCCGACCACCATTCTAGCCTCCCGCTCATGGGGTAAACGATCCCTATGCAGCACTCGGGGTTCGAGAGCTCGCCTATCCGAGCCTCAGGCTCTGAGGTCTCGGAACCGGTATCGGTTGCTCTTCCCCCTTCTTGCAAGGTGCCCAGGAACCCGATGGTCAAGCCGGAGAGGAACATGGAGAGCACCGCAAAAAGGACCACTCCTCTGCGAGGCATTCCCCTCAACACTGTCTTTGGCCATGACCTTTTAAAATTATTGAAGCGTAGGCACATATTATTCAAACTATAATTTGTGATGTTGGACGAGTTTTACTATTTCATTCGATTAATTTTTATTATAAATTCAATATTAATAACATGCGCATAAAAGAGATGAGTTGAAATGAAGAAGAGGGTTCTGCTATCGATCCTACTTCTCTCAGTCATAACGCTGGCGATACCCGTTGCGGCAACCCAAGGACCAGAAGAATCTAACTCGCCGGCTTTGAGGTTCAAGGTGACGCCTGTGAAGGTCGAGGAACTGAAGGGGGTTGGAGAAGGGGCGATCGCCGACCCCGTTCCCTGGAACGTAGACATGGTCAACGCCGAGGCCACAGAAAACGACGGAGAGGGCATCTACGTCGCCGTGCTGGACACGGGGCTTCTGTCTAACTACCTAGACTTCTTCCCAGAGGACGTGGTGGACATCAGGGAGGAGTGGGGAAAGGGCTACACCCACGACGTATTCTGGACGGGGCCTGGGGGCAACTTCTCAGGGGAGTTCTCCTACGGGCCCCTGAGGGACGACAGGGGTTTCATCACCCACGACTCCGGAAACCCCGACATGTGGGGACTTGGATGGGGTTCCGGCCACGGCACCCACGTCACCAGCATCATAACGGGATTCCACTTCTGGAAGGGGGACATCGACACTTGGATAGAGGGAGTGGCTCCTAAGGTAACGATAATCCCCGTGCTGGTGCTCGACGACTGGATAGTCTTCCACCCGAACGGGACGGGCTACTTCTACCACGGCGGCACTGACGAGATGGTAGCGGCGGGCATAAGGTACGTCGGAGACCTGGCTGGGGAGCACGGGGTGAAGATAATCATAAACATGAGCCTTGGAGGGCCCAGCCCAGCCCCCATCCTTGAGGAAGCAATAGACTACGCCATAAACCGCGGCGTCATCGTCGTCGCTTCGGCGGGAAACGAGGGAGAGGAGGGGATGGGCTGGCCCGGAGCCTACCCACAGGTCATATCCACGGCCGCAGCAGGCTGGACGCAGGAGTACGGGGGAGGAGACTACGAATACTACTGGTGGCTGAGGGACGTCCCGGAGAAGCTGAACACGAAGAACCACGTCTTCGACGTAACAACCAATGAGACCTACCACAACAACTGGCAGACCTACCTCACGGACTTCAGCAGCAGGCCCAACAGGGCGCTGGGCCAGTCCATGCAAGACCTAGACGTGGCGGCCCCCGGCGCTGCTGTGAGGGGCCCATACAAGCCCTACGGGCCCACGCAGTGGGGATTCTACGGCGTCTGGGGGACGAGCCAGTCGGCGCCCCACGTCTCAGGGGTCTCGGCACTGGTCCTTCAGTCATACGGCGGATTCGACCAGTACCTTATGGAGAGGGCCCTGAAGCACGCCTCAGGGAAGCTCCCTCTGCCAGCCGACGGGGCGTACGTCTCTGACGTCTTCAGCGACTTCGCGGTCCTTCATTACTACTGGAACGATCACGATGCAGGCTCCGGCTTCCTCACGGCCGACCAGGCGATGAAGTCGGCTAAAACCATAAAGTGACAGATTAACGAGAGACCGAGTGAGCACCTCCTTTTTTCTGAACAGAGTGAGTTACTCCGGGAACCATAGCGCCAGTTCTGTCCTGGCCTCTTCAGGGTCCCCCGAGGCGTGG
>CAYGAH010000190.1:0-6374 GCA_964347685.1 uncultured Candidatus Bathyarchaeia archaeon
TTGACGAGGTCGAATATGGTGATGCTCTTGGGGGCCTCGGGGCCGAACTGGAAGCTCTCCCTGGTGTTGAGCTGGGTCCAGTTGGGGGTGGGGGTCCTCAGCTCGGGCACCTCCTCGACGGTGACGACCTTGTCGTTCCCAGACATGAGGCTGAGGAGGGCGTTGAGGGTGCTGGTCTTCCCAGCGCCCGTGCCCCCGACGATCATGAAGCTCATCTTGTACTCCAGGAGGAGCCAGAAGTAGGCGGCTATCGTCTCGTTCAGGGTGCCTAACTCTATGAGGTCCACGATGCTGAGGGGGTCCTCCCTGTACTTCCTTATGCAGAAGGTGCTCCCCTTTGTCGAGACCTCGTTCATGAAGGTGGCTGCGAGCCTGTGCTTCTCGGGAAGCATCCCGTCGAGGAGGGGCTGGGCGCTTGAGATGTGCTTCCCGCTCTTGTGGGCCATCTTCACTATGAAGTCGTTGAGGACCTGGGAGCTGGTGAACCTTATGTTCGAGGGGATGCTCTCGTACTTCCTGTGCCAGACATAGACGGGGGTGTTCAGGCCGTTGCAGCTTATGTCCTCTATGTTCGGGTCCCTCATAACGACATGGAGCGGCCCATAGCCCGCGAGGTCCCGTACGACAGAGTAGAATATCCTCTCCCAGCCCTCCGGAGCGAACCTCCCCAGGGACCTGTAGTACCTCTCTGCTATCCTCTCGGCTTGCTCGAATACGTACCTGCCGGGCTCTATCCCCTCCTCAGTGGGGGGCTCCAGCTCCTTGCTCAGTATCCCTATCATCCTCCGGTAGGACCTCCACTCGTCCTGATCCAGGGGGTCCTCAAGGGCGAAGTAGTGTAGGCCCTCCCCAAGCTCTTCTGACTCGACTATCTGGACGCTTGAGAAGGGCTCCTGCACGGGGTATTCTTCTATGACCTTGTAGCTGGGTTTAAGGTCCTCTATGACTACTCCTTCGTCCTCTGAGTCCGCTTTCTTTTTCCTAAATAGGTCCATCAAGCCCATGGCAGGCCACCAGATCCTTTAAAAAAGGGAAAAAACGAGCCCCTTAGACTAATGAGATCAGTTTGATGTAGTCCATGCCGCCGGCGCTGTGGATCTTGACGTCTACGGTCGTACCTGAGGAAAGCTGTTTATAATCGTCATGGATCCAAATGTATACGGTATCACCTGCTCCGCTTTCTAGTGGTAAACCTGTTGCAAAAACTATGCTAGTAGAAGTCTGGTTAACAACAAGACCTGTGGCGCCATAGTTAGTTTCTCCGATAGGCACATCGTTGATGAATACTCTCACCAACGTAGCTGCAGCCGAACCAGTGTTTTTCAGTTCAAGTGTTATTATCCAACCTGTTTCGTTTCCAGTAGTGGCTCTTTCTGACCATCCGCTCTGTATCTCTACCTTCTCGAACTTCGTGTACTGGCTTGAGATGCCCCCCATCCAGTAGGAGACTGCGACTGCGACGGTGATGGCTACTGCCACCAGTATGACGGTTGCTATTACGGGGCTTATGGCTTTACGCTCTCTAAACACCTTCATTTTCTGTTATTCTCCCTCCTTTTTTGCGATACAACAATCCCGAATTGTTAATAAATCGATTATGAAACCGAATAATCATTTTACGGATATGTATTTCCATCAATTTTAATTTACACATGATTATACTTCAAAATAAGTATTCAAGATATGTTCCCACGATTCATAACACACGACTGAATCATTATGTATAATATCATTATAAACGGCGCAGAGGCTCCTTTCTATAGAGCTGGTGATCCATTGGGTTCTCTGGACGAGGCTCAGATTGCACCCGGTGAGCCTTCAGAGGAGACCCTGGAGCAGTGCGTGGAGATATTCAGCACCTTCTCCAACATGGACTCCCTACGAATCTTCATGTACGCTGAGAAGGGGATCAGCAGCTCTACGAAGGCCATAAAGGACCTAGGGTTGACGCCTAAGAGATTCTACTCGAGGCTGAAGGGCCTAGTGGACGCTGGAATCCTCGAGAAGACGGGGGGATCGTACGGCTACACCCCGGTCGGGGAGGTGCTCAGCAGGCTGGGGGAGTCCATCATCGGGCTGGTCAGGAACAGGGAGCGCATAGAGCTCCTCCTCAACCTCTCCAGGGCTGAGGTCCTCTCCTCTGATGAGCGTGTCAAGATCAAGAACCTCCTCGTGGAGAACTCCGAGGTGGGGGAGTTCCTCGGCCCTATGATGGTCGGGGTGACCCAGCCCAACATCAAGAAGATAACGGAGTACGACACGCTTGTCAAAAGGTTGGTGGAAGAGACCGATCTATCAAAAAAGACCATGCTGCTGGCATCAAAGTACTTCGACTCGAACGTGGTGGATGCGATTCTGAAAGCGAATAGCAGGGGCGTGAAGGTCAAGGTGCTCATGTCCAAGGAGACCATGTCTAAGAAGATGAACAAGCTCAGGATGATGCTCTCCCCGAGGCTGATAATGAGCTTGCTGGATCTGACCGACGCATCTCAGAGCATATCCGACACCTATAGGGAGGCGGACATACGCTTCAGCTTCTGTATAATAGACGGTTACAGGTGCTTCTTCGAGTTCCCCAGCCTCATGGACGAGTTCTCGATAGCTTTCCACCTGGACGACGCTGAGATCTCGAGGAAGTTCACAGGCTTCTTCGAGAGGATCTGGGAGAGCAGCGAGAAGAAGGAGTTCAACCTATTAAAAAAGTAGTGTTAAAGGTTCAGGACGCCCAAAACGGGGACGAACTGGAGCATCAGGTAAAGCGGGAAGGTCTTCTTGAATATCAATGAGTTGGCGAACTCCGGCTCGTCCCACCTCTTGAGGAGCGGGGTGGCGGCGTATATCCATGCTGCGATGATTATGGTGACCAGTATGGGCACGGCCTGGTTGAACCCGATCTGGGCGTAACCCACGGCCGTGGCGGCCGCTATCGCAGCCAGTACCGCGAGGGAGACCCTGACCGTCATCGCCGGCCCTAGGACGGAGGCTACAGTCCTGACCCCCATGGCCTCGTCTCCCCCCAGGTCGGGTATGTCCATGACGGGGTTCACCCCGATCGCTATCGAGAAGTTCATGGCTGCCATATAAATGACCGCCGGGCTTATTGCTCCCCCTGCGAATCCCCCCGAAAGGTTCGCTATTATGCAGCCCGCTCCTATGGTCAGCTGCTTGCATATGAACCTCTTCTTGAGCCTGACGGGCTCCGTGGAGTAAAGGACGCCCAGCACAAGATAGATGACCTGCAGCAGAAGCACCCTGACATCTATCGCGAAGGCCAGAACGAGGCCCGTGACAGCCGAGACGGCTGCGAACCTCGCAAGCAGGCTCTTGGAGACCTTCCCCCTCCCGAGGGGCTTGTTGGCCTTCGTGAGGTTTCCCAGCTCGGCGTTCCTGAGGTCGTCCTTCAGGTCCATGATGTCGTTGTAGAAGTAAACGCCGAATCCGACTAGAGTAACAGCCCCCAACAGCATTACGGCATCGATTAGGGGCGGCACCCCTCCCGAGGCGATCATCAGGCAGACGAAGGAGGGCCAAGTGTATACGAAGACGACCACCTTACGCGACTTCGCACACGCCATGTAGGCCTCAATATGCTCCTTCAACGACAATCTACTCTCACTCCCAAGTCTTTGCCTCAAAGGGACAGTGTTAGATTCTGTATCAGGAATCTATAAAATTTGGGATAATATTAGGGTGAATGCATTAAATTTTCAACCCCGGGAATACCCCCGCCAACACCATCAAGTTGTTGAAGGCCCCGAGGAGGGACCACGCCGCTATGAAGTTGATCGCCCTGTCCCACCACTTCCCCCTCGGGAGGGCGAAGAATAGGACAGTCATCGCGTCCCAGAATATCGCAAGAGCTATTATGGGGTGGTAGTAGGGGTGGGTCTCCATGAACCCACTGCCCAGGCCGATGCACGTGCTTACGTAGTCCGTTACGACGCCTATTATGACGATCAGGAAGCTGAGGGGACGGCCCTCCAGCCTGGCCCGCATGGAATGGGGGATGGAGGGTTTAGTGAGCTGGTACATGCGTCACATCCCCAGCTTGGTGAGCTGCTCGTAGTGTCTGAGGAAGGCGACCCCCTTCTCAGTGGTCCAGTAGGACCCCCTGCGGCCCCTCACCTCGATGAGGCCGAGCTCCATCAGCCTGGAGAGGTAGCCTCTTACTATCTTGAAGTTGAGGTTGGCCCCGTAGACTATCCGGGTCTTTATGGCCCCACCGTTCGCGAGGCGGAGTATCTCCGCGGTTATGTCCGTGCTGTTCCTCCTACCCATATCAAATACCCCATTATCTTGGCTCTTTTTAGATTAGGAACAAATATAAGTCTATTCTAGCTGAAACAGGTCAAAATACGCCGTTTTTGGGAAAAGATCACGGGCCTTTCCCTGTCGGGGGATAAGGGTGTCGTAAAATGGAATAAGGTTCCATATCTGGAAAGACATGTTATGAATCTGGGACAGTTAACTGTTTGACCGGTTCAGGCCCCCGATCCCATCCACGTATTCGCTGAAGATGTACTTCCTCGGAGGGTCTCCATGATCCAGTTCAAACCGAAGAGGCATTGTTTGGTTCTGTTAAGGCTCCTGAACCCAGCCCAGTTTTAAGCAACATCTCCCCTTAGGTTGTTGGTGGTTTTTGTGAAGGTCCTTGTGCTTGGGGTGGGGAAGATGGGCTACGGCCTCCTGAAGGACCTAGACGCCCAGCCCCACGTATCCGAGATCGTCGCAGCGGACGTCAACCTGGAACAGGCGAGGGTGTTCTCTGAGAGGGTGGGAGGGGAGAAGACAGAGGTGAGGAAGCTGGATGTCACCGACAGGGCATCTACCCTGAGGCTGATGAGGGAGGGATTCGACGTGGTCGCCAGCGCCCTGCCACGCCCCCTCTGCGACCCTGCGGCCGCTGCCGCCATAGAGGCTGGGCTGGGCTACGCCGATATCGCCGCCTCCTTCTCAACAATATTCAGCCTGGACGAGGCGGCCAAGAGGGCTGGGGTCACCGTGGTTCCTCACATAGGGCTGGACATAGGTATCGACAGGGTCCTATGCGGAGTGGGAGCCCGCAAGCTGGACAGACCCGAGAGGTTCCACGTCTGGTGCGGGGGCTTCCCCCAGAGGGGGACCCCGGGGTACGAGAACCCCATAAGGTACAAGATATCCTGGTACTGGCCCTACGCTGTCTCCAGCAACCTCGGCTCATCGAAGGTTCTCAAGGATGGGGAGGTCATCGAGGTCCCCCACCTCAGCGACCCTGAGGAGATAGACTTCCCTGAGCCCATAGGACGCTGCGAGGCCTACACGACGGGGGACCTCATCGACGTGGTGGAGCACCTTGGGCTTGAGGGGGTGAAGGACGCCTGGGCAAAGACCGTCAGGTGGCCGGGCCACTGCGATATCTGGAGGAAGCTGATCGGCCTCCACCTCCTTGACAGAGAGCCTGTGAGGGTGAGGGGCGTGGAGGTCTCCCCCCTCGACCTCTTCCTGGCCCTCGGGGAGAAGACACTCCAGTACGGGCCTGGGGAGGGGGACGCCGTCTGCCAGAGGGTTGAAGTCTCGGGCATCAAGGATGGAGAGACTGCCGCATACATATACGAGTTTATGGACTTCCAGGACTTCGATAACGACGTAAGCGCCATGGC
Source organism: uncultured Candidatus Bathyarchaeia archaeon (assembly GCA_964347685.1). Lineage (GTDB taxonomy): Archaea > Thermoproteota > Bathyarchaeia > TCS64 > TCS64 > CAYGAH01. Next base: position 5,640 of record CAYGAH010000190.1, read on the forward strand.
TAGGACCACGGCCTTCACCTGCAGCGTGGTAGCCCAGATGATCGCGAGGGGGGAGTTCGACGAGGCTGGCGTTGTCCACCCCGTTAAGATCGGGTACGACGAGGGGCTATCGGGCAGGTTCTTCGAGGAGCTCGGTAAGAGGAGGATAAACATAACGGAGTACTTCAGGAGCCCCTTCAACTAACTCAACACTTTTCAGCATTAAGTTTCTACTCAAGATTAAACTATGTTTAAATTATTTTCCTGCGCCTTTTCGACACATGCGAGAGCTCAAGAAGGAGCTGGGGCTGAAGGAGGTGATAGCCACGGTCACTTCCGCCGTCATAGGCGCAGGCCTATTCCTCACGACGGTCCAGATCCAGGGAGAGTATCCCATAGGCTCCAACGTCATCTTCTCCTACATGGTAGCCGCCCTGCCGGCAGTGTTCATCTCCCTCTGCTACGCCACCCTCGCCTCTGCGATGCCCAGGACCGGGGGCGACTACACATTCATCTCCCGCATCCTAGACCCGTACCTGGGGCTCATCATCACCTGGGCCAGGTGGCTTGGTATGATAGCTACCATCTCAGCATTCTCCATAGGGGACTCGCCCTGGCCTAGCCCAGGGACCACGTCGCCCCAGGGCGGCTCTCTGAGCTGAGCCGGTTCGACACCCCCAAGTGGACCCTTGCCGTGAACGCGGCCGTAGCCATAGGCATAGTCGTCGCCTTCGGGCGGTTCATAGAGATACTAAA
>CAYGAH010000191.1:0-11444 GCA_964347685.1 uncultured Candidatus Bathyarchaeia archaeon
CTACCAGCCTTGATCGACTGGGGGGCCCAGAAGCTTTGCCTGAGGGAGAGTACCAATGTGATTAGGGTGCTGACGGGATTTTCCCTGGGCTTGGCTTCTCGCTGGTCGCTGAGCCTGGATCTGGGTCTCAGATTCCTGATAAGCTCGATATTTGTTTCAGCGGCTGCACTAATCATGTTCAGGTCCACCATGCATCTTCCATCGCAGACTATCGACTCTGTGGTTGCAGGGACTGGAACCGTCCGTAACGATTGAGCCGGTAGCTTGTGAAAAGGGGGCAAATGATGCCTCATTTACGGGGCGACCCCATGCCTCCACCTCTCTATCTGCCTCTCCTTCCTGCTCCCCTTCTTGTACTCCTTGTAGTGCTCCCTGCATAGGTAGGCCCTCCTCCCCTCGACGTCCAGGCCGGCGCTCTTTGCCTTCGCCGCGTTCACAGACCTGACCGCGTCCTCCCCGCAGTTGGGGACGCTGCACTTCACGCCCTTGCCTATCCTGCCCAAGACGCTCACCCGAGGCTCCTAACGTAATCGAACCAGGCCCCTATCTATAAAATTAGTGTATTTACGTTCGGACGTCGGCGGACGATGAGGGCCAGGCCATCGCTTATGCTTTTAACCGTTTCTGCATCCTAGATAGTTGTGGTCTTCCTCATGTCCGATGTCGAGAGAACCGTCATTTACTTCGGCCACTGCGGTGAGGCGAACACCGAGAAGGTGCTGACGGCCGCGAGGAGGAGGTGCGAGGAGACGGGAATAGGGACCGTTGTCGTGGCCTCAGAGACGGGGAGGAGCGCCCTCAGGGCCCTTGAGGTCTTCGAGGGGAGCCCCACGAGGCTCGTCGTTGTCACCCACTACCCCGCGACCACATGGGGGCCCAAGGGCAGAATCCCCATAGGAATCAGCCGCCCCGAGTACTCAGACACCCTGATGAGGCTCCGGGAGGGGGGAGTGAAGGTGGTCCAGGGGACTAGGCCCCTAGCACCCCCCACAAGTCGATCGGCTGGGACTACCCCACCCCCGAGGCAGTCGTGGACAGGACCCTGGAGCTATTCGGGGCTGGGACAAAGATAGCCGTCGAGGCCGCGGTCATGGCCACGGACGCGGGGGAGGTCGAAGAGGGGGATGAGGCAGTGGCGTGCGCGGGCACATACAAGGGGCTGGACACCGCCCTGGTCGTCAGGACTGCTTACAGAATGAACTTCTTCAAGGAGTTCGAGGTGAGGGAGGTGGTGGCCAAGCCCATGCCCAGGGTGAGGAGGCTCCCAGAGCATGAGTACGAGCACTGGAGGGGCGATCTCGACGATTATTATCGGGAGGGCCCCTGAAGGGGCTCTAGGCGTTCATGGAGCCATGATATGCACGGGGGCACCCTACCCAGGCTCCACAAACACTTTTTTTGAAGGCGACGATCATAGAGCGGGCGAACCCACAGAATCTGCGGTTGTGTCCCACCCAGTATTCTATAACTAAGGTGGGTCGCCCAACTCCCCTCATCTGAGTTTCCTGGGTCCATAGGATAACCTGCAAAGCCCCTCATTCCTCCTAAAAATTATTACAGACCCAGGACGCCTATTCCACGTTACAGGTGTCTGGATGGGGAAGGTGGGAATAACCCTATCGGTGTCGGACCCAGCCGGTGTGAACATGCTCAGGGCCTTCAGGGAGATGGGGTTCAGGGAGACCGACCGTAACGACGTTTTGAAGATGGGCGACATCTTCCTCTTCGTGGTCGATCCCCTCATAGTACCAGAGGAGCAGTACAGGGTGCCCCAGGAGCCCGACCCCTACCCGGCAGACTACGACGGGCTCGCCGCCGAGTACGGCTTAGAGTACTACGTCGTGGCCTCCCGCCACTGGGCGAGGAGCGGCAAGCCGAGCCTGACGGTACACCCCACTGGGAACTTCGGGAAGGCCATGTACGGTGGCAGGCCCAGGGAACTCCAGCCTACGGTGGCGAAGCCCATGAGGGACGTCTTCTTAGAGTTTCTAGCCGATCCTCCGAAGGGGTTCGAGGTCTCCCTTGAGGCCACCCACCATAGCCCTACCCAGTTCAGTACCCCAATGTTCTTCGCAGAGATAGGAAGCAGGGAGAGGCAGTGGAGGGACGAGGCGGTGGGGGGCTACATCGCCGGGGCAATTGTCCGGGGGATAGGGGCGGGGGGGGAGGCCCCCGTCGCAGTGGGCTTCGGAGGCGGCCACTACTGCCCCACATTCACCGCCATGGAGGGGGAGACCGCCTTCGGCCACATAGCCGCAAAGTACTCCCTGGACATCATCACGGAGGTGCTCATAGGACAGATGGTCGAGAAGACCCTGGACGGGGTCGACGGAGCAGTCTTCGACAAGGGCCTAAAGGGATACCAGAGGAAGAAGGTGGAGGTGGCCCTGAGGAAGCTGGAAATCCCCATCATGGAACGTTGAGGGCGGCCTTCACATTCGAATCTTTGCTCCTCTTACCGCATTTCGGGGCTCGGGTTTCGGGCCTCTCCGCCCAGCTGCGCCAGGAATAGGAGGGTCTTCACCCCCTTCCGGGTCAGCCCGTACTCCTTGTTGCGGTACTGCCGGATGAACCCGTGCTCCAGGAGCCTGTTGATGTGGTAGAGGAGGTGGCCCCCGCTGAGGCCCGTAGCCCCCGAGAGGTCTGTGAACCTGTTCTCCCCCCTAAACGTGCTCAGCATTATCCTCAGCCTCGCCTCGTGGGATATGGAGGCCGCCACATCCCCCACCACCCCTGCGGGGCCGACTGCGAGACATGCGAGCTTAGGGCCCTGTACGGATGCGGTGGCTGCCCCGCCACGATATTCTACAAGGGAAAGCTAGAAGGGGAAGATGATTGGTGAGGGCGCGAGGACTATTCCTCGAAGCTCCACTCATCCCTCTCTTCCCAGATCTTCCCGAGAAGCTCCCTGGCCTGGCCAGGAGGTAGGCTGAGGAACAGCTTGTCTAAGTGCTTGCACATCCTCTTCATGCCTAGGCTCTTCCTCCAGTCGTCGCAGTCGTGCCTAATGGTCTTGGCCCCGACATCTATTTCTATGTGGTAGTCCCTTATCTCGGCCTCAACCCTGTCTCGCGAGCTTCTTGTTATCCTGAGCTCATCGTCCTTGATCTTCTCCGCCCTGCCCAGCCTCGACGCCGTGGTGAACCTCATGAGCATGTCAGCGACGCTGAGGCCCTCCTCTTCCTCCGCGAAGGCCTCTAGGGGCTGGACCCCTGCGGGTCTCCCCTCGCCCCTCCTGTGCTCGACGATCCCTTCCAGGGCCTTCCTCTGCTCGGGGGTGGCCGTTCCCAGGAGGGAGAGCATCTCAACGGCGTTCTTCACCGCGTTGGCCCCGAAGTGGTTGTTGAAGTACCCGTATGTCCTCTTGGCCTTGCCCTTCACCTCCTCCACCTTGGGCAACCAGTCCTCAAGCTCGTTGAGCTTGTACTCGTAGTTGTACCATGGGCGGGTGCCGTGGCCGTGCCACCTGATGTAGGCGAAGTCGGCGGTCAGGTGGACCTCGGGGGGGAGAAGGGGCTCGTCCACTATTGTGTATGCGACGTTGTTCCTCCTGAGTATATCGTATGTCTCATCCCTAAGCCAGGACTTGTGCCTGAACTCCACAGCCCACTCGTAGTTACCGGGAACGGCTTCGAGGTACCTCTCCAGGTCTCCCACGTTTTCCCCGTAGTTGAACTTGGGCCTGAGCTGTATGAGTATAGGCCCAAGCTTCTCTGCCATGGGGCGCATTAGCTCAAGGAACCTCTCCGTGTCGTCCTCCACTCCCTCCTCGAGCCTCAGCCACTTCTCGTGGGTTATCTCCTGGGGGAGCTTTGCCGCGAATACGAACCCGGGCGGGGAGGCCCTGTACAGCCCCCTCACCATCCTCTCCGAGGGGTACCTATAGAAGGTGCTGTTTATTTCCGCCGTCCCGAAGACCTCGGCGTACCTGGTGAACATCCCCCGCTTCCTCTCGTAGAAGGGGCCCACCCAGTCGTCGTAGCTCCACCCGCTCGTCCCTATCAGGAGGCTCAAGGATTACACCAGATACTATTGGGGAACACACCCATATAGCCTTCTGTGCCCCCGTTCATAGCCGATGGGATGGTACGGAACGAAGTCTAAATGAGGCTGGATTCTACCGGGGAAGAAGGAGAGAAGGCTTGACGAAGAACTGGGAGAGATAACCGGGAATCCTTTATTGATACTTCATGATCATAACAGTGAAGGTGTTTGAGGGGCATGCTGCTCGGAGAGAGGGTGAATCTAAGGGCTTTTGACCTCGACGACCTCGACTTCATCTGGAGGTGGGGGAACGACCTAGACTATATGGGGCCGTTCGAACAGGTCGAGCAGTTCAGCCGCCTTGAAGCGGAGAAATGGCTCCGCGAGATCCCGAATGACGAGTGCTGGTTCATCGTGGAGGATAAGGCAGAGGGCAAAGTAGGGCAGATCGTCGCCCGACCGGAAGGCCCCCATTACGCCATAGGCTACCGTATCCTGCCCGCGGAGAGAGGTAAAGGCTACTGCACTGAGGCCGTCAAGATCCTCGTCGACTACCTCTTCCTGTCGAAGACCATCGTCAGGGTGCAGGCCCAAACGAACCCCGAGAACACTGCTTCCATACGAGTACTCGAAAAAGCCGGCTTTGTCAGGGAAGGGAAAATGAGGAAGGCGTTGTATGCCTGTGGGAGGTGGCTCGACGGCTTGATGTACAGCATCCTCAGAGAAGAGTGGAAGGGGCCTGAGATTTTGAAGCGAGGTGATTCTCTTTGAGCCTGAAGATAAGGAGGCTGTCAGAGGAGCCCGGAATCGAAGAAGAGGAGGAGGGCTACAGCGGTGTGAACAGCGTCTGGCTGGTCCTGAAGCGCGGGGACCTGACGGGCTTCTCCAGCCGCATCTTCCGGATCGAGCCTGGGGGGCACACCCAAATGCACTCCCACGATAGGGAGCACGTGGCCGTGGTCATAAGGGGGGTATGCCGGATGGAGAGCATGTCCCAGTCGAGGGAGGTGGGGGAGGGGTTCATAGCCACAGTCCCTTCGGGGGTGGCTCACAGGTTCTCCAACCCTGGGAAGGAAAGGCTCGTGCTGCTCCTGATGAACCTCTTCGCGGAAGGAACCGAAAGGACAGCGCCCTGAGACTCTATCCCTGCTTTGGGGAACGATTTTCCCAAGATATTCGTTAAATGCCACTTGCAGATCCACAAACCGGGAAAAATTTATCAGTTTAATTAAAATCTCATAAACATCCAAAACATGCCGTAAACTTCCGTGAAATGAAAGACCTATAAGCCCAACTCGGGCTTCAAGAAAAACATCGTGTACGGCTTGAGGAGGGGAGAATCGGTGGGAGGCGACGACCCTGACCATAAACCTGGCCGGCCTCAGGGGGTTCGTGAGGGGGCTATCCCAGTCCCTGCTATCCCTCTCCTTCAACATGGCTGGGCTGGTGGCCGGGGCCCTCTTAGCCACCTACTTTAGCGTCCTGACAGGCAAACCCTGGGCCCTCATCCTTTACCCCGGCATACTGAGCATCAGGGGGGCCATCGGGGGGCTGTACAGCGGCCGGATAAGCACCGCCCTCCACCTGGGCACCATAAGGCCCAGGGTCTTCGGCAACACCAAGGAGTCTGGCCTCCTGTTCGACTCCGTTACGGCGCTCACCCTCCTGAGCAGCGTCCTGCTGGGGCTGATGGGTTCCGCGTTCAGCCTGGTCCTAACGGACACAACGGCCCGGGACATCCCTGGGATAGTGCTTGCCGTGACGGCTACGATGGGGCTCTCCCTCGTCTTCATCTCCCCCATAACCTTCCTTTTCTCGGTTTTCTCATACCGGAGGGGGCTGGACCCGGACGTGGTCGTCTATCCCGTCATCTCCACCGTGGCAGACATAATAGTGACGGCCTGTTACCTGACAGTGTTGAGCGCCCTTACCTGGAGCCCCCACCTTAGCTGGTGGCTCATAGGGGCCGTGGCCCTCATCTTCGTCATAGAGGTCTTCCGGGAGTTGAGGGCCAACCTGAGGGAGGAGGCTTTCGTGGAGACGATAAGGGAGTTCGCCCTCACCCTTGTCCTGGTCTCAGTCATAGTGAACGTCACGGGTTCGGCCCTGGGCAGGATAACCGAGAGGATAGGGAGGAGGCCGGAGGTATACATCATGTACCCCGCCATGATAGACACTGTGGGGGACGTGGGCTCCATCGTCGGCTCCACGGCCACCACCAAGATGGCCCTAGGACTCCTCCCTTCCTCATTCCCCGCCATTAAGGACCACCTCAGGGAGATAGGAGGCGCCTGGTCCGCCTCTGTGATCATGTTCTGCCTCTACGCCTTGGTCTCGTCGCTCCTCTACGGACTGGCCCGCTTCGGCTCCCTCTTCCCCCAGATGGTTGCTACAAACCTCCTGGTCATGCCCATGATTATACTCATCTCATACGGGGTCGCCATAGAGACCCGGAAAAGGGGGCTGGACCCAGACAACTTCATAATCCCCATAGAGACCTCCCTGTCCGACGGGTTAACGACCATCGTGCTTCTGTTGGTGCTGACTGTGCTCAGGTAGGGGCTAAATCCTATCCCTCACCTCATCCACGAAGAGCCTCATGGACTCCACCTCGTCGCCGAAGTGGAACCTCAGTATGAAGTGGTCCACTCCAAGGGCGGCGTAACCCCTGATCCCCTCCGCCACAGCTTCGGGGGTCCCCACGAGGTTTGGGGGCTGCCTGCTCAGGTACCTCATGTACGGCGTGTCCATCCTCCCCCTCTGGTCCTCAAGCTTCGCCTCGAGCTCCCCCTCTGTCTCAGCCATCGTGATCATCAGGCCGGCCGACTTCCTTATCTCCCCGTAGTCCCTGCCGATCCCATCGCAGCGATCCCTGAGCGCCCCCAGCCTCTCCTCGAACCTATCCGGGGGAAGGGTCCAGGCGAAGTTAACAGCGTCTGCGTGCCTCGCAGCGACCCCGAGGGTGAGGTCCCCCGTCCCCCCGACCCAGATGGGGATGCGGGGCTTCTGGACGGGCTTGGGGTAGCAGAGGGCCTCCTCGACGCCGTAGTGCCTCCCCCTGAAGGTTGCCCTCTCCTCTGTCCACATGCGCTTAGCTATCTCTATGGTTTCCTCCAGCTGCCTTATGCGGACGGCTGGTCTCGGGAATGGGTATCCGTAAGCCCTGTACTCCACCTCCTTCCAGCCCGCGCCTATTCCGAAGTATAGGCGACCGCCGCTGATGTTGTCAAGGGTGGCCGCTACGTTCGCCAGGAGGGCTGGGTTCCTGTAACTCTGGGCAGTCACCATGGGTCCCAGCCTAAGCTTCCCGGTGTCGCGGGCGAGGGAGGCGAGAGTGGTCCAGCACTCTAGGCATGGGGTGCCCAAGGAGTCGGCGGTCATGAAGAAGTGGTCTGAGACCCACAGGGACTCGAAGCCCAGGGCCTCGGCCTCCCTCGCGATCCCCCTGATCGTCTCGTATGTGAAGCCGTACTGGGGCTCTATCTGGACCCCGAATTCGATGGGTGTCATGGGCTTACTTGGCTGAGATGGTAATTAACGATATTTGTGCGCTGTTTCTCACCACAAGAATGATTCAAATCGTATGGCGTTATAGATGGTGATGATTTAGATGGCAAAGGTAGCGATAGTAAGGGGAGTGGACCCTCAGGGCATAACGGTCGAAGCCCTGGAGATGGTGGGTGCGAAGGACGCCCTTTCCACGGATAGACCCGTCCTGATAAAGCCCAACTACATCAACGACAGGCATCCATCGACGGGGATAACGACAGACGCCAGGGTGATCGAGGGGGTCATCGTGTATCTGAGGCGACAGGGCTTCGAGGAGATAATCGTCGGCGAGGGCTGCGGGCACTCCGACACCTTCAGGGCTTTCAGGGTCGCAGGCGTCGACGCCCTAAGAGAGAGGTGGCACGTTGAACTCGTCGATCTGAATGAGGACGACTTCGTCGAGGTCAGCCCCCCCGATCCGCTGGCCTTGAAAAAGGTCAAGATAGCCAAGACAGCTCTGGAGAGCGCCATAATAAGCGTGCCTAAGCTGAAGATCCACGGGGGAGCGGGGGTGACGCTAGGGCTTAAGAACATGATGGGCGCGATGACCCCTAAGGGCTCCATGCACGACGGGCGCCTGAGTAAAAACATCGCCGATCTGGCCTCGGTGGTCAAACCGAGCGTGACCGTGATAGACGGGATAATTGCTTGTGAGGGGCACGAGACGAGGGGGAAACCCGTCAAGATGGACCTGGTCATCGCCGGTACGGACCCCGTGGCTGTGGACTCGGTGGGAGCGGCAGTGATGGGCGTTTCTCCCGAGAACGTGGAACACCTGCGTCACGCTGAGGAGAAGGGCCTCGGGACTTGCGATCTGGACCAAATCGAGGTTGTCGGTGAGCCCATCGAGAAGGTCAGGAAAAAGTTCAGGAGGTCCCCCATCTTTTAACATCGTAGACATGCGTTTTCTCTGAGCGCACGCAACACGCATGCAGAACGTTCATTTTTGTGACAAACCAGCACGCACCGGACATACTGCGCACTGACTACGAGCAGATTGGCTCGATTATAATATAAGCCTCTACGGATCAGAATAGGCTTCAAGGTGTGAGATGCATGTTCAACCTCACCGAGGAACAGGAGGAGAGGGCTAGGCGCCTGCACGAGAACTCGATAGTCGTCGACACCCACAACGACACTATTCTCCATCTCATCAAGGTGCCCCCGTTCCTCACGTCAGACACAAGGCCCCTCCCGCCAAGAAGGACCCTGGGCAAGCGGTCAGAGCACGGACAGATCGACATCCCCCGCATCAGGGAGGGGGGCGTCGACTGCCTCATGTTCGCAATGTACGTCAGCCCCCAGTACAGTGCCCGGTTACGCCGCCTGCTTCAGATGCTCGACGCCTTCCACACGGAGCTCGATAGTAACCCCGACACCATAGCCCTCGCCACGAATTATGACGAGGTCATGGGCGCGGTGAGGGACGGGAAGATCGCGGCGATCATAAGCGTCGAGGGCGGGGAGCCCCTGGAGGGCGACATAGGGGTCCTCAGGATGATCCACAGGCTCGGGGTCCGGTCTCTCACCCTCACCCACTTCCCCCGTAACGAGCTAGGGGACGGCTCCGGCGCAGACTCAGGCTCCCACCTTACCGAGTTCGGCAGGCAGGTAGTCGAGGAGATGAACAGGCTCGGGATGCTCGTGGACATAAGCCACCTGAACGAGACGGGCTTCTGGGACGTCATAGAGCTGTCCAAGGACCCATTGGTCGCCACCCACTCCAACTGCAAGGCCCTATGCGGCCACCACAGGAACCTCACGGACGACCAGATAAGGGCCCTGGCGGACAACGGCGGGGTCATGAACCTGAGCTTCTGCGCCGGCTTCATCAAGGAGGGCGTCGGCTTCGACCCCGAGGCCGTCAAGAGGGTGACCATCGGAGACTGGCTCGACCACCTCGACCACGCCGTCGGACTCGTCGGCGCTGACCATGTCGGCCTCGGCTCCGACCTCGACGGGGGCTGCGGCTTCCCCGGCTTAGACGACATAACCAAGATCCCCGACCTGACCAGGGGCATGGTGGCCCGCGGCTACTCCGACGAAGACATCGAGAAGGTCCTTGGCGCCAACGACCTCAGGGTCCTGAAACGGGTGCTGAAGTGACCCGGAAAGGGCCTTTTATTCAAATGAGGTAAATGTGCCCTGCACGTGTAACTTATAACCAACACTCTAGGCAAGGGATTCACGCGCAAGAAACAGTTTATACTTTTAATGAGAAGGGATCATTATGGTAAAAGGCTCCAAGGCAGCAGGCCTCATACTGATGATCCTCGGAGCGGCTCTGCTCATCGGCAACCACACGACGACCGTGAAGACCATCACAGAAGAGGTTCCATACACAGAGGAAGTTCCATACCAAATAGAAGTAGCCTACGTTGAAACCGAGTCTTACCAAGAAATGGTTCCCTACGAAGTCAACGTGTCAGTCACGAAAAGAGAACCGGTGTACGAGATCCACGAAACATACATGAACGGTTCGTTCACCCACGAGATCTACCTTGAGAACGGGACCATCGAGATCGATTGGACGAGCAACAAGACCCTGCTCCTCTTCGGGGTCATGAGGACGGGGACATTCGATGAGATAAAGGCAGACTTCGAGCTGGCGACAGGCGTGACGTTCTGGCTCTTCACTTTGATGCCGATACTGCTCCCGATTTTCGTGGTCACCTATATACCTTACCTCAGAAACGCCACGGAGATAAATGCCTCCCCCGACGACTATTACGAGATCGACAGCAAACAGGGTTCATCCACGAGGAACGCCACTGAGGGTCTCTACGAGGTAATCGTCTTCAATTCGCAGCAGAACAACAGGGTGGATGCCTCGGTGTCTTACTCGTTCGAGGCCTTGGAGTCGCAGGTGATGTATCGGAACGAGACAAGGTATCGGAATGTAACACGTACGAGGAATGAAACTAGATACAGAGTCGAGGAGGGCATTCAACTTGAAGAGCGAACTATAAATCAGCCTTTGTTGGCCTTACCCGATATCGGCATAATAAACTGGGATATGATCGCAATCATAGTATTTCTCACGGGTTTAGTCTTATCGCGAAGACCGAGATTGACTAGATGGCGCGGAGAACGCAATCGAATTTAACCCGATTCGAAGTCTGATGCAAGCGTGCTCAATTGTTTCAGTTCAATAACAACGAGACAATCATCCCTCCCTTCCCTCTCACACAACCAAAAAGGGAAAACACCATAACCACCCCTTTTTAAAATCCCAAATCCACGATCGACCCCAGACCTCCCCAATTTACAGGAACGAACAAAACACGTTCAAAAAAACGGATGAAAAACAAAAATTCATACAAACAAGATCCACGCAGAGACGCAACGATACTACCCAGGAAAAAATCATACCCCGGGAAAACCAATATGACCTACCACTGACGCGCGGGCGCAAGCGAAGAAGTCCCAAGCTAGGGCCGCCTCAGCCCCAGCATCTCCCTGGCTTCGCCGGGGGTCGCGATCGGCCTGTCCAGCTCCCCCGCGATGTTCACCACCTTCTCCACCAGCTGGGCGTTGCTCGTCGCCAGCTCCCCCCTTCTGAGGTAGATGTTGTCCTCGAACCCCACCCTGACGTGCCCCCCCAGCGTCAATGCAACAGCTGCCATGGGTATTTCTTGCCTGCCCAGGGCGCAGACGCTCCACGTCCACCCCTCAGGCAGCTGGTCCAGACAGTAGATCAGGGTCTTCGGTGTGGGCAAGAAGCCAGTGCGGCCGACCATGACGAACTGGACGTGGAGGGGCTCCGGGACCACGCCCCTCTCCGCGAGGTCCCTGCAGACGTTTATCATCCCCGTGTCGTAGACCTCGTGCTCGGGCTTCACCCCCGCCTCCACCATGTAGCCGCACCACCTCTCTATCATGTCGACGGTGTTGAGGAATGTCTTCCCCGT
>CAYGAH010000192.1:0-8757 GCA_964347685.1 uncultured Candidatus Bathyarchaeia archaeon
AGACCCTCAAGATGAGGGAGAGCCAGCCCCTCGCAGCCGCCGGGCTCATCTAGGCCGTATGCCTCGACGGCACCGACCTCCCAGCGTAGAGCAGCAGGGACCCCCACGACAACAGCCGGGGCCTCGGCGACCCCGAGGCCAGGGTAGGCCAGGGCAAGAAAGGGGTTCATCCTCGGATACCAGTCCCTGTTCCTCGTGGACATCGAGGGCCTACCACTCGGCCACGAGGAGGCACCCGCGAACGTGAACGAGAAAGAACTCGTGTAGCCTCTTCTGGATCGGGTGCTGGGCGAGGGCCTGGAGGTGGAACTCGCCGTCGGGGACAGCCAGTTCGAGTCCCAGAACACCTTCGACGCCCTCGAGGACAAGAAGATGAGGCACATCATCGTCTGGAGGCAGATGAAGGGCAGGGAGAACCCGCCCGATGTGCTGTCGGTGAAGGACCGGATCGACATGGAGGGCCCCGACTGGATGAGGGCGATCTATAAGCAGCTCAGGGCCGCGGCTGAGAGCTTCAATGGCAGGGCTAAGAGCAGGCTGGCCTATGGTCGGCTGACGTGGCAGGGCCCAGAGAACGTGGGCATCCACTTGGGCTTGGTGCTGATGGTGGCTTACGGTGTGCATCGCTGCTTATGGTATTGGGCGGCCTGAGCTGTGGCAGAGCGCCGCCTTCTTCGCGTGAAAGGGGTGGGCCCAGGGGTGGCTGGGTTGGTTAGAGGATGCCATTCGTCGGGTGGCGTGGAAGAGGACAGCGTCTATGGGACTCTTTCGAGGGCCTCCTAAGGCGTCCTCCTGCTAGTTCTAGCTGTGTGGTGGCTTGTTCACTCTTCCTGAAACACGATATCAATCAATCTAAAAAAAGAATTATTAAGGTAGCCTGCGCGCATGGCATTCTGATTTACATCCAAATGAAATAAATATCATAACCATTGCCTAGGATTCCCTCCTCCGGTCTCAGAGCGCCGCCACGGATTCTCAAGGAGTGGACAGGGATAGAGCTAGGGAAAGGGCCCACGGTCGCCTCAGTGAATTCATCGATTGGTAACACTGGACCGCGTAGTCCTTGGTTGAATGGGAGGAGATCAAATGTGTGAGGGTAGTGGGGACCCCTACCCACCCCAACAGTTGGGGTGAAATCGTATCTGCCTTCGAAATAGCGGTAGATAAACCGTATAATTCCACTGCTAAACAGGACAACTTGGAAATAGGCTTTGTTATCACTATCACCATACTGATGGGTTTCCCAGTCAACGACAAATCTATTTGGAGATCTGAAAGGCCCCGCTCTAACATGGTTATTCTCAGTCTCTAAGTAATCCCAGAACGGCGCTACCATAAACCGATTCTTCAATTCAGAGAAGGAGTTATCAGGGCTGGAGTAACCACTCTCGAAAGTCAGAAATCCATTTGTGCAGATATAGCACTCCTTAAAAGGTAGACCCCAATAATAAAACGCAAAAGGAAGCTCGACCCTTTCATAACGATTCACACCCCTGACAATCTCGCGTGCGCGATTGATCTGCGGCTCAGCAACGACGTTTCGTAATTCACGATAAATGGCTATTCCATGTATCTCACCTAAATTCACCGACAAGCCAGAATCACCTTTATCATTTCTGCTTTTATTAAAAAAATATTTAAAACTTTGCGCGTGGGCCGATTAAATAATTCTTGAATTTATTTGGGAGAGCCCTACTCCAACATCTTGACGAACGGATGAAGGAGATAGGTTCTCCCAAGCTACTATTCGAGAACCTTCGTGGTCGGTCGCGTAGCCCCATCAGGCGCATTATTTCCTCGTGGATCGCCTCCTCGTCCCTGTCCCCGTCCAGGACCACCCAGAGCCCCCCCTGGGCAAGCTCCAGGGCCCTCCTACTTACCTTGACAAGCTCTGAGGGATTCTCGAAGCGCTCCCTGCGCCCCCTGCTCGCATCTATCCTCCTAAGGGCCTCTCCGGGGGAGACGTTTATGTAGAACATCTTCTTCGATGTGGGCACGACGAGGGAGAAGAAGTGGTATCCCAGCCTGTGGAGGGGCTCTGGGAGGTACGCCGTTCCCATGAGGTACCTGACGAAGACGACGTAGTCCACCCTCCTCCATCTGTACAGGATCACGGACCTGATCACGTCGAACATGTAGAAGAGGGCGGCGGCCGCGTGCGCCTTTCTCCCCTCGACGTATAGGTAGCCTTGGGACCTCAAGCCGAAGAAGTTGTCGTCCGAGGGGTGGGTCCTTAGGAGGAAGGTCTTCCCCCTCCTTCTGAGGCAGTCCACGAGCATCCTGGCCTGGGTGCTCTTCCCAGAGGCGTCTAGGCCGTCAATGACGACGAACTCCAAAGGCTACGCTCCCCCCCGCACGAGGATGTAGGTCAGGGAGCCCGTCAGCGGCACAGAGAGGTTGTCAAGCCCCTTGGGGGAGGCAGCCTCCGCGACCGTAACCACGGCGGCTACGGCGAGGGCAGGGACCACTTGGCTCTGGAGGCTGAAGCCGTAGAGCGCGGAGAAGTATACGAGGCTGAGCCAGAGGCTGAGGATGCTCCCCCCGAACATGGCTGCTGACCCCTCAAGGCTCTTCTCCTCGAAGACCCTGTACCCGTGCCTCCCGAACCTCGTCCCGACCAGGGCGGCGAAGCTGTCCCCGTACGCCATCGGCAGGATGCCCGCCGCTATGACGTAGGGCCGCATCCCGAAGAGCAGGGCCAGCGCGCTGTACGAGATCGCGTAGAGGACCAGCCCCAGGTGGTGCCCCTCCTCGGTCATGTTCGCCAGCACGGGGAGCCTGTCTCCCAGCCCCTTGACGGGTGAGTAGGGCGTGACAAGGAAGGTGACTAGGATGAAGGGGGAGGCGACCAGGAAGGGGTAGATGGGGGACGTGAAGAAGGGTATCACGAAAGGGAGGTTGCCTATCATCGCGTGGAGGAACTTCCTGCCCGCCCTCTGGGAGACCCCGAGCGCCCCCTCTAACCTTCCGGAAAGGAAGATCAACGCCCCTATGTACCCGTAGCAAGAGAGCATGAGCAGTATGTCATGCCAAGGGGCGCCCCCCAGCATCCTCCCACCCCGGCAACGACTATAGGGTCGTGGGCAACTAGGCTATAGTATTTATGTCAGGAAAAGGGAAAATCGGACGATCCCATGATGTTTCAATTCAAAATAAACCTAATCTTTATTTTAAGCCGCTGGAATTTATCAGTTGAAGTTTTGGAGGTATCGGATTGGCTGAATACACCCTGCCCAAGCTCCCCTACGGCTACGACGCCCTGGAGCCCGTCATAGACGAGCAGACGGTGAGGCTCCACCACGACAAGCACCATCAGGGGTATCTGAACGGCCTCAACTCCACCCTGAAGAAGCTGGAGGAGGCTAGGAAGAAGGGGGACTACTCGGACGTCAAGTCCCTCGATAGGGACCTGGCCTTCCACGGCTCTGGGGCGGTGCTCCACAACCTGTACTGGGAGGGTCTCTGCCCCTCATCTGAGAGCAGGGAGCCCAGGTCGCGCCCCTTCCTTGACCAGGTGAAGAGGGACTTCGGCTCCCTCGAAGCCATGAAGGCCGAGATGTCCGCCGCAGCGAAGGCTGTGGAGGGTTCGGGCTGGGCCGTCCTGGCCTGGGAGCCCCTGGGCGGGAGGCTCCTGGTACTGCAGGCTGAGAACCACCAGAAGCTGACGATATGGGGCGTCACCCCTCTCTTCGTAATAGACGTCTGGGAGCACGCATACTACCTGAAGTACCAGAACCGCAGGGCCGAGTACGTGGACAACGTCTGGAAGATCGTGAACTGGGCCGAGATCGCTGAAAGGTTCCAGGCCCTGAAGTAGCCCCACTTCCCCCATTTTTGGCGGTTTACGCAGATCATGATTTAACCTGATGGAACTATCCTTCTCACAGCCCCACGCCGGTTTAATGTCGATCCGATGGGGCCCGGAGGCTGTAGGATTGGGTGAACCAGGAGGAGGGAGGCCAGCGGTTGCGGGCACCTTCCTCGCCCTCGTCCTGATAGGGTTCTTCGCGAGGCTGAGCTACGGGATGGCCCGGACCCCCCTCCTCTCCCTCTTCGCGAGGTCCCTGGGGGCCTCCCCCGCATTGATAGGGCTCGCCGTGGGGATGTCGACGGTGACGGGCATCTTCTTCAAGGCCCCCGCCGGGACCCTGTCCGACGTCTACGGGAGGAGGGCGGCCCTCCTGGCTGCGGTGCTCATCTTCAGCCTGATGCCCTTCGTCTACTTCCTCGTCAACGACATACGCGTCCTCGTCGCCGTCCGCTTCCTCCACGGCTTCGCCACCGCGATATACGGCCCCGTCGCCATGGCGGTGATCATGGACATAGCCGGGGACAGGAAGGGGCAGATGGTGGGCACCTACTCCTCAGCCGCCACTCTGGGAGGCCTCGCCGCCGCCCCACTGGGAGGGGGCCTCCTCCAGCTTCTTGGGGGCGCTGACCCCTCTCCGGGGGTCTTCCGATCCATATACCTGATCGTGGGGGGCGTCGGCAGCATCTCCCTCCTAATGGTGCTGCTGCTATGGAGGCGGCTACCGAGCAGGTCTTCACCTGAGCCCCCCGGCTTGGGGGAGGTGATGCGCAAGTTCAGGGAGGACGTCGTCGCCGTGGTGACCGACTCCCAGGTGCTCCTGACGAGCAGCATGGAGGGGGTGCAGAACCTCACCGTGGGCGCCCTAGAGGCCTTCCTCCCCGTCTACGTGACTGTGACGGCTGGGCTCACAGCCTTCCACGCGGGGGTCCTCTGGGGCATCCAGCTCGTCGTCCTTATGCTGGCCCGCCCATTGATGGGGAGGGTGTCGGACACCTACGGCCGGAAGCCCCTGATAACGGCGGGGATGGTCACATGTATGGTCTCCTTCATCCTCTTCCCCACGACCACCGACTTCCTCCTTCTCGGCGGCCTGACCCTCATCTTCGGCGTCGGCGAATCCATGGTCACCTCCTCGACGGCGGCCATGGTGGCGGAGATGACCAGGGCGAGGGGCCACGGCACCTCCATGGGAGTCTTCGGCAGCCTCTGGGACATAGGGCACGCCGCCGGCCCCATAGCCACGGGGTTCCTCCTCACCCGCTTGGAATACCTGCCGACCTTCGGGATCATCTCTGGCGTCCTCCTGGCGGCGACGGTCCTCTTCAAGCTCTCGGTGAGGGAGCCCGGCAGAGGCAGAAAATGATTATCTGATTTGGCGGCCCCGTTCAGCTCTGGGCCTCCTCGGGCTCCCTCACGAAGAGGAGGACGAGGGTGAAGCAGAGGGCCATGGCTGCGGAGGTGATGATCCAGAGGTAGGAGGGGTCAAGCTTGTAGACGTGGCCGCCCACGTAGGCCCCGATGGCGGCGGGAGGGAAGAGGAGGAAGCCTCCCCCCCAGAAGTTGCCGAAGTTGATGGATATGCCCCTCTCCCCTATGAGGGAGTAGAGCCTCCCCCTCCGGGTCCTTGGGATGGTGTTGGCTATCAGGGTTGAGAAGGCGGGCATCATCATGTTGTTGATGAGGGACACGGTGCACAGGATGGTGGCGACGCCCAGGAAGCCCCCCAGGTACCGGTGCGTGTGGAGGTAGAGGAAGATGGCGGCGGGGGCGAGGCCCATCCCCGTCAGTATCATCCTCTTGGGGCCCAGCCTGTCCACGAGGGAGCCCATGGGGAAGGCCATGGAGATGCCGACGGCTCCGGAGACGAGCATGACCAGCCCCCACTGGTAGGGGGTGAGGCCCACGACCTCATTCGCGTAGACGACCCAGAAGGGGGCGGACATCGCTACGAAGAGGGCCGCCACCATCTCGATCAGCACGATTATCTTCAGGGAGCGGCTCATCCACTTCACGGACTCCAATATGCTCACGTAGGAACCCTTCAGCATCTTGGGGATGTTCCTCAGGCCCCCACCCTCCCCCGCCTCCTCCTTGCTTATGGTCTCCCTCAGGTACCTTAGGCGTATGAAGGCGACGAAGAAGCCGGTCACTGTGGCTATCCCCCAGCAGAGGCGAACAGCCTGGACGAGGGCCTGGTCCTCCGAGAGCCCGCCCCCGCCGAACCAGGCGATTATCCAGCCGCCCAGGTAGGGGGCCACGATCCTCACGGCGCCGGGGACGGCCATCATCATCGCGAACCCCCTCCCTCTCACCCCCGGGGGCAGGGAGTCGGCCTCAAGGGCGTTCATTGCTGGCATGTAGAAGAGCATGAGCTGGCCTAGGAACTGGCCCAGGGCGATGGCCTGCCAGTTGCCCGCGAAGACGAAGAAAAGGTGGGTGGCGGTGTAAAACAGTGTGGCGTACCCTATGAGCCTAACCCTCCCGCTCCTGTCGGCTATGTAGCCCCCGACTGGGTAGAGGAACATCCCGGCGATGATGCCCAGGCTGTTTATGAGCCCTATCTCCGTGGAGGTGCCCCCCAGTGCGAGGATGTACAGGCTGAAGTAGGGGTAGACTATGCTGGTGGACCAGCTCCATAGGACCCTGCAGGCCATCAGGACTCGGACGTTGCCCGTTATGAACCAGAAAGGGGACCGCCGGGTTTCCCGCTGCTCCATCCTACCACTCCTAATTTCTCCTCTGACCAGAATTATAGCATGGATAGTGTGCCTCAACATATATGTTTCTGTGTGCGGACCTCGACGAGGCTACATTGCTAAAACAAATGCTGTGGAGGCGAGAGACGGTAATCATCTCGGTCGAAGTGGGTGCAAAAGAAATGGGAGGCTACTTCTTCCTCGTTATCTTGAACCTGACGTCGCTGTGCCTGTCGGGGCAGGAGTAGCTGAACTCATCGCTGTTCATCCAAGGTATCTTTCCCCCGAAGCAAACGGACATCAGGGTGGGGAAGAGGTCGTGGTAGCAGTAGCCGCATATCCCGCCAGTCTGGTGGGTGTTCACCTCGAACTTGTCGCCGACCTTGTGCCCGGCACCGCAGCTCCTCGCGACTGACACGACCTCAGCCACGTAAACGGGCTCCTCGAAGCTCATCTATTCACCGGTTTTAGAAAACAGTATAGCGCATAAAAAACACCTTCGGCACGAACGCACGGCTAGCTGAACGAACCAGTTCCGAGGCCTTCGATCAGGAACCGTTTCAACCCTTCATGGATGTCTATCAACTCACCGATCCCGTTGCGGTCGAACCACCTTGCGTCCATTAGTTCGGAAGATGTCTCGATCCTAGAGGTGAGGGGGACGCACAGGAAGTTAGTCAGTGTATCTCCCGTGTAGGGGTCGACCCTCTCATCCACCTTCCTGACTATCCCGACCTCCAGCCCAGTCTCCTCATCGATCTCACGCTTCAACGCCTCGTGCAGGGTTTCGTCCGGCTCCACCCTCCCCGCCGGGAGGAGCCAATGCCCGTAGGCAGGCTTTTCGGTGCACGAGTGCCTCACGAGGAGAACCTTGTCCTCTTTCACGATGGTCGCACAGACGATCATCCTGACGACTCATCGAGTCAATAAAGTCGAGGGCTAAAAAACCTCTCATCGAGCCCGACCTGGTCCCCCAACGGAGGGCATAGTGTTTTAGATGGGGACCGGACGATCATCTTGATGTTATGACGCTCCTGGAAAGGATAAGGGAGGCGGAGGAGGGCTTCGAGGGCGTCCTCGGAGTGGCGGTGAAGCACCTGGGCACAGGGGAGGAGGCCTCCCTCAGGGGGGAAGAGCTCTTCCCCACGGCCAGCGTCTTCAAGGTACCCGTGATAGTTGAGCTATTCAGGCAGGCGGAGGCCGGGAGGCTGAGCCTGGAAGAGAGGATCGCCCTCAGGGACATCGACAAGGTCCCGGGCTCAGGCATCCTCAAGGAGCTGACGGAGGGCCTCGAGGTTTCAGTAAGGGACCTGGCATCTCTCATGATGATATTGAGCGACAACACAGCTACGGACCTCATAGTAGAGCTGGTTGGGATGGATAACGTGAACAGCACCCTAAGAGAGCTGGAGCTGGAGAAGACAACGGTTGTGGCGGACTGCAGGGACATACTGTTCGACCTCGTCGGCCTTGACGACCTCCCAGAGGGCGAGAAGACCCTAGCTGCATACGAGGAGAGGGCCGAGGAGGGGGTGGAAGGGGGCTCATGGAGCCTCGGCGTTGAGCGCAACGACGTCACCACCCCCAACGAGATGGGGAGGCTCCTGGAGATGATAGTGGAGGGGGAGGCTGCGGGCAGGGAGAGCTGCGACGCCATCCTTGAGATCATGGCCAGATGCCAGACCGGCGCCTACAGGATACCCAAGTACCTGCCGAGCGAGGAGGTGAGGCTCTTCCGGAAGACGGGGAGCCTCTCGGGGATAAGGAACGACGTGGGGGTCGTGGAGATGAGGAAGACGGGGGAGAGGTACATAATAGCCTGCTTCACGAGGGGGGCAGTCGACGTCTACGCCGCAGAGGAGGCGATAGCCCAAGCGTCCAAGAACGTCTACGAGTGCTTCTCTTAAAGCGAGGGCTGGGTAGCTGGAATAAGAGACGAACCAAGTGCGTTCTCATTTCGTTTTTTCCTTGACTTTCCTCTTCCCCGGAAGGAATCGCATGTTCTTCCATGCCAGCATGGATGCAAGACCCATTTACACATGCTTTGTACTGTGGCGTTGGTTGGGTGAGAAAAATGGGTTAACGGCTGTTCTCGATTTCACTTACGTCGGATGCTTCCTTCCTCAAACTCCCCTTTCCACACGGTTTTGCCTTGGAAGGCGATGTCGATGGGTGGCATCTCCTTCTTTTTGGGCCGCAGTATCTCGACCCTGTAGGTTCCGTCCAGTCGGTCCTCTACCTCGACTTCGA
>CAYGAH010000193.1:0-1822 GCA_964347685.1 uncultured Candidatus Bathyarchaeia archaeon
CTTAGGCACCTCGTCCAGCACCACAACCTCGAACCCCAGCTCCTTCGAGAGGTCGAAGACGCCCATCTCCTCAAGGACATTCCTCGTGTCGCCCATGCCGCTGCGCTCGGCTAGGACGATCTCCCCAGACCCCGCCTCCCTGAGGACCTTGACGATGGCTCCCAGGGTGTCGAGGTGGGTGGAGGCAGGGAAGGGGTCTGCGCTGTTGAAGTTTGCCTTAAGCGCGACCTTCTTCCCCGCGTATTCGTCCAGCTCGAAACGGCCGAGAAGGCCGCGGACGCCCGCCTCCCTGTCGGAGGTCTTCAGCAAATGGACTTTTCCGATTCCGGTCTGCCTTGACAAGGGCTCTAACTCCTCCATCAGTCTATTGAGTTTGGGTGGGTTAAATGTTACCTCCAATAGAATGTTCCTTTTATCGGTTTGAAATGGGCTGTTAAGCAGAGTGATGGTGATGGAGCAGATGTTTTAAGCCCGTTGGTCGAGTTTAAAAGGACCGATCCATGTCTGAAAAAGACGAGGTTAAGAGGCTCCGCGACATCTACCACAGGCTCCACCCCCAGGTCCTCTCAGACTTCGGGGACGAGGTAGAGAAGTACTGGGGGAGCAGGTGGAAGGCAAATACGACCGTGGGGAAGCTCAGGACCGTCCTCCTCCACTGCCCCGGCAGGGAGTTCCTGAGCGTCGGGAAGCCCACCCCGTGGCCCCCCCACGAGGCGAGCCTTGACGCGTGGAGATCCATGGAGAAGCCCGACCTGGAGGAGATGGTGGAGCACCATGAGAACCTGGTAAAGGCCTACAGGGACGAGGGCGTTAGGGTGGTGATCCGCAAGCCGGACCCCTTCGATCCGCCGTACCAGGTCAAGTCCATCTACACTGACGACGTTTGCCACCCTGTCGTGTACGGGCAGGCCATCTTCAGGATGTACGACCACATAAGGAGGGGGGAGGAGGTCCCCACCTTCCAGACCCTCGCGGAGATCGGCTGCCCCGTCGTCGGGATGGTCGTGGGGTACGGGATGATTGAGGGGGGCTCCGTCGGCTGGCTCGACGAGAAGCACCTCGTCATAGAGGTCCACTACCCGAGGGGAAACACGGGCGACCCGGGCGTGATGAGGGCCAACGAGTTCGGCCACGAGCAGTTCGCGAGGATCGTGAGGCTCCAGGACCCCGAGGTGGACGTTAGGTTCGGCCCTGGCTACGGCACCAGGAAGGGGACCCTCCACTACTCCATGATAGACAGGCACACATCCATAGGAGACCCAGCGTACTACGATCCCTACCTCGTAGAATGGATGAGGGCCGAGATGGACTGGAAATTCATAGTGCCCCCAGATGAACTATCAAGCATCGACACAAGAGGCTTCAAGAAGGGACCCGACACAGGCGTCGTCCTGGAGCCCATGAAGGTGCTTGTGCCTACCGGGAACCTGAGAGCAACCAAGTGGCTTGAGAGCCAGGGTGTCGAGGTGGTGGAGGTCGAGTGCTCCAGCCTCGTGAGGCCCAGGAACAGCGGGAGCATCCACTGCTGCGCTGGCTCCCTCGAAAGGGACCCTGAACCCTGCGACTAGCCCCCCTATTTTACTATGAGGACAGGCCTCTTGGCCGAGTGGAGGACGCTTCGGCTGGTGCTACCCAGTATCCAGCCCCTTATGCCCCCTATCCCCCTGCTGCCCACAACGATGAGGTCCGCCCCCTCCTCTTCAGCCACCTCCACGATGACGTCCGAAGGACGGCCCTCCTCGATCCTGGTCCCACACTTCAGCTCTGGGTGACCCTCACTCACCAGGCTCTCCGCCTCCTTCAGGGCCCTCTCGAACGCCTC
>CAYGAH010000194.1:0-1517 GCA_964347685.1 uncultured Candidatus Bathyarchaeia archaeon
GAAATCAGGGCGAGGATCGCAGGCAGGATGACTGACGGGGACCAGGGGGGCAGGAGCCCGAGCTGGGAAAAGATACTCGTCACCTCCGTCAAGACGAGCAATAACAAGGGGCTTGAGGGTATGAGCGTCGAAGACATAGCCGAGGCCCGGGGTAGGGAGCCTGCCGAGGCAGTCCTGGACCCGATACTAGAGGAGGAGAACGCGGCGACGATGGTCTCCTTCACCATGAGCGAGGACGACGTCAGGAACATCATGAGGCACCCCCTCCAGATGGTCTGCACAGACGGCATCGTCCTGGGGAGGCCCCACCCGAGGGCCTACGGGAGCTACCCAAGGGTCCTGGGCCGATACGTTAGGGAGGGGGTGCTCAGGCTGGAGGAGGCGGTCAGGAAGATGACCTCACTGCCCGCCCAGAGGTTCGGCCTCCTGGACCGTGGGGTCCTGAGGCCCGGATTCAAGGCCGATATAACGGTCTTCGACCCAGACAAGGTGATCGACACCGCGACGTACGAGGACCCCATCCGGTACCCGGAGGGGATAGAGTACGTCGTGGTGAACGGGGTGATGACCGTGGAGGGCGGCGAGCACACCGGGCAGAGGGCGGGGGAGGTGATAAGACACCGCCCCCAACCTTAAAAAACCTTTAAAAACTTGGCAGGTTTTCCTTTCAGGAAGGCGGCGGGTGATCCGGTGAGCTACGCCATCGAGGTCGAGGACCTCCACAAGTACTTCGGCGACGTCAAGGCCCTGAACGGCTGCAGCTTCAGGGTGAGGGAGAACGAGGTCTTCGGGCTCATAGGGCCCAACGGGGCTGGGAAGACCACGACCCTGAGGGTCCTGGGCACCCTCCTTAAGCCCACCTCCGGGAAGGTGGAGGTTTTCGGCTACGACGTTGTCCGCAGCCCTGAGGTGGTGAGGGGGCTCCTGAGCTACCTCCCGGAGGAGGCCGGCGCCTACCAGCAGCTCAGCGGGGACGAGTACCTTGAGTTCATGGCGGGCTTCTACGCAAGGGACAGGGCTGAGGGGGAGAAGATGGTCCAGGAGGGCCGGGAGATATCGGGCCTCGGGGATAGGCTCAGGGACAGGGTGAAGGACTACAGCAAGGGGATGAAGAGGAGGCTCCAGGTAGCCAGATCCCTGATGATGGAGCCCAGGCTAGCCATCCTCGACGAGCCGACCTCGGGCCTCGACGTGATCCACGCATACTACGTGAGGCAGCTGATAAAGGACTACGCCGACAAGAAGGGGGTGACTGTGCTCCTCTCTAGCCACAACATGCTGGAGGTAGAGTACCTGTGCCACAGGGTCGCCCTCATAAACGAGGGGGTCGTCGTGGCGGAGGGGGCCCCCGAGGACCTGAAGGGGAAGTACGGGGCCAAGAACCTGGAGCAGGTGTTCATGAAGGTGACAAGGCTTGGGTGACCTAACGTCGCTCGTGGTCAAGGAGGTGAAGGAGCTCATCAGGGACCCCAAGATACTGATAGGGGTGGTCCTGATGCCCCTCCTCCTTTTCCCAT
>CAYGAH010000195.1:0-8153 GCA_964347685.1 uncultured Candidatus Bathyarchaeia archaeon
ATATAAAAGTTGCTGAAACTTCGGGGGCGATCAGCTCCGGCGTCGACGCGCCAAGATCGGTGCCCCCTGCTCGGGAACCGGTTCTGAAGGCTTAGCCTGTGTCAGCCGTTCTGCCTCACCCATACGGAGCCTACGATGGTACCCCCCAGCATTATGCCGTTTGGCTCCACATTTTTGCACGATCCTTTATGATCCAAGAGGAGCATCTATCGTGCGAGGAGGTGGAAAAATTTAGGGGAGAGGTTCAGCCCGAGCGCCTGACGAGGTTGTCGAGGATCCTCCTCAGGTAGTCCTCGAACTCCTTGATCTCCCCCCGGGTGAAGCCCTCGTAGAAAAGGCCGGTCATCTCCTCTGAGACCTCGTCGTAGAGCCTCCTCTGCCTCCTGTTCTCCTCTGTAAGTTTGACCAGCACGATCCGGCGGTCCTCACCGCTGGTCTCCCTGGCGATGTGCCCTGCCCCCTCCAGGCGGTCCAGCATGCTGGTCAGCGTCGACTTGCTGAGCTGGGTCTTCTCGGAGAGCTCCCTGATGGGGATGCCGTCCCTATCCCAGAGGACGAAGAGGATCCTCCCCTGGGCCGAGTTGAAGTCTATGCCGCGGTCCCTGAGGAGCCTGTTGAATATCCTGCCAGAGAGCTGGTGTATCTTGGAGATGAGGAAGCCGCCCTCGCTACGCCTCTCCATGCCCCCCCAGCCTGAACTCGCATGTGTCGAGCCTGTGGTAGTACCTGCCCATCTTCGGGTGGAGGGCTATCACGGCGTAATCGGGGTCCTCAACGCCTCCGGGGTAGTAGTAGGTCCAGCCATCCTGCCAGATCTCCTCCCTGAGGGGGCCCTCGGTCACCACCTCCGCCTCCCCTCCAAGCATTAGGCCCCTGAAGTCCAGGGGCTTGCAGTAGTAGACGGAGACCCTAGGGTTGTTCCTGATGTGGGCCACCTTGTTGGAGCTCGTGTTCGTACCGAAGAGGACGAAGAAGTCTTCCCTGTGCCTCTTGAAGTAGCCTCCAAGGCCGTGGAACTGGGCCCTGTTCCTGAGGTTGAGCATTGCCCTGGTCTGGGGCCACCCCTTGGGGTCGACGGTGGTGAGGTAGGCCATGGGGGCCACCTCCATGAGCTGGATGCCCAGCACCCTCGCTTCCATTTCATCCATTCAGATCGAAAGTACCATATAGTACTATTCTATATAAAACCATCTACCTGTCCTGTCTGCCCCATACTGCTCCGACGATGGTGCCCACAACCAGCATGATCCCTTTGAACACCGTGTCGTTCCAGCGGCCTAGAACCAACATGTGGGCGAACTCAAGGGCCACCAAGCCGACGAAGAACGCAATCGTCAGCGCCATGATGAAGCCGTGGTTGCTCTTGCAAGTCGGTTGACTGGGAGATGATCTTTGCCTACTGCAAGAACATGAGATCCCTCAGGGCCCTGATGGCTTTCGGAGGCATTCATTGCTTTGAAACTATGAGCCTAAATGAGCTTTATCGGCATTACGTATTCTGCTCCACCGGCGCAGTGAATCATGACGTTCACGACGGTGCGGGAGCTTAGCGATGCGTAGCCCTGATCTATGTATACGTTGACCGTGATGCTTTCGCCGCTTTTCAGGGGCATGGAGGTCGTCATGTTGGTCGAGGTGTAGCCTTCGATCACCGAGTCTTGATCGTAGGCCGCCACCTCCATTTCGTTTATGAACACGCCAGTCAGAGTCGCTTGAGCAGTGCCCGCGTTTTTCAGCCTCAAAGTTATTTTCCAGCATGTTGCGTTAGAGTCCCATGTGCATACCACGGACTGCATCTCGACCTTCCCGAACTTGGAATAGAGGTCCGTCACGCCCCTTATCCAGTAAGCGACGGCGAAGGCCAAGACGATGGTGACCGATACGAGGATCACGGTGGATATGACTAAGCTGTCCGCCTTCCTGCTTCTGATCCTATTTGGTTTCAATCCTCTACAACATTAGAGTCGAGATTCATTTCATAAATCGATTATGTATCAGGATGTCTTTATCGGTGATAGGTATCAGGAACTAAATGATGCAAACACTTTTGCGAAATCAGTTACAACTGACTATTTTCTCAGGCGTAGAAAGGAATTCAGCTATTCTGCCTGCCCCATACGGCGCCGACGATGGTGCCAACGACCAGCATGATGCCGTTGAAAACGACCTCATTCCACGACCCCAACAGCACCATGTGAACGATCTCAAGGGCCACTAACCCGGCGAAGAAGACGACCATCAAGGCTATTATGAGGACGAACTCCTCCTGGGGCTCCTCCTTCATCCTCACCCTCCTCCCAGCACCAGCTCCCTCCGGCCTCCTCCTGGTAAGCTCCCTCCTGAGGAGCCCCCTAAGTCATCTAGGTGGACGACGTCCTTGTCCCCAGCGGTCGGGTAGATAGTGAAGTCTGAGATTCCGCTGAAGTGGATAATACTTACGGTGTCGTAGTCAACGCAGTGGACGGTTCTGTCCCTGATGAAGCCCTCGGCCGAGGGGCCGAACCTGGCCTCAAGCTGGTCCACTAGGAGGTTCCAGTCCTCGTAGTCTATGGGTGTGGGGGGGTAGGGCTTGGGGAACTGCATCGGTATAAGTTAATTTAGCTAAATATTAATACATTTTCCAAAAAAACTGGTATAATTCCCCGGACGCCCTCACGCCAGATACCCTCCGCACCTGCGGGGGTCCTTCGCGTCGGGGCACCTTGAGCAGTCGGAGGGGTGGGTCGATATTCCGGGGGTTCCCTTTATCGAGCACAAGTACTCCCAGAACGCCTCCACGCCTTCATCGGGGCCCCTTACCGATAGGGCGATGGCGTCTGACCCTGAGCCCACCCCGCTCATCCCCATTGGCCTGGCCTCAAGCCCGAAAAGGGCCCTTATGGCTTCTATCTCTGTGATGACCCTTGTCTCCTCTGGGAGGGGGACTAGGTTCACGGACATCCCGCATGAGTAACCGACGAGGGCCGAGGCTTCCCTCCTGAAGCTCCCCTGGTCCACGGTCTCCTCTAGGTTGGAAAGGTCTACCGGTGCGCTCTTCAGGAGGAGGGTGGGGGCCACGAATGAGAGGCCCTGCCCTCCCCTCTCGAAGACCATGTGCCCGACGAATCCGCAGTTCGGGGCTCCCGCCAGGACGCCCGCCCTCCCCCTAGAACCTAGGATGTTGGGGGACTTTATGTATACGTCCCCGGGCCCCAGGGAGTCGAGGACCTCGCGGCTCACCCTGCCCGAGGTGCTCCCTCCCTCTATGAGGGTGACGTCCCTGACGACGTCGAAGTCTGTGGTGCAGAGTCCCTCGGCCCTTATCATCCCGCAGACGTAGAGGCCCCTCTCCTCGGCGGGTATGGGGCCGAAACCTAGGGCCTCAAGGATGTCCGGAGCCTTGGAGCTGGAGCCAAGTATGATGCGATGGCTCCCCAGGGCCTCCCCCACCTCCTCGAGCCTGCTCACGGCCCTAGAGATGAGTCTCCTGCTCTCGCTGCCTGTCAGGACAACTTGGACGACAGCCATAAGGGTTCCTCCACAGCACCATGGGGGGATGCCTTTTTTCTGTTTCCTGGGCCGAGGCCTGGGCTCGATCCCTGGACTGGGACTCCATAGTTTTTATTGATCCCCTCACTCTCCTCTTGATACTGCGCGCTCGGGGTTTGAGAAGGGATGGGGACGGCCGGGTTGAGGAGCATAGGTGGCCTAGGAACATTCCTCAGGGGTCTCCCCAGAAACTTCAGGGTGATGATGGTCAGGTCGTCGGTCGCCAACTTCGTTGTCAACATGAACCCATACAACTCGATATACGTGGTGGCCCTTGGGGCTACGGGCACGGAGCTTGGCCTCCTCACCTCGGTGGGGCTCGCCCTGAGCGCCGTCTTCGCAGCCCTCACGGGCTGGATGTCAGACAGGGGGGACAAGAAGGGGATATTCCTGGTGGGGGCTGCCGCCGGCGCCCTAGTCCCCCTCATCTACGCCCTTTCCCCGAGCTGGGCGTGGCTTTCCCTCGCCTTCCTGGTCTCGGGGGTGGCCGACGGGGTTATCCAGCCATCATGGACTGCGATGTACGCTAACAGCGTGAGCAACAGGGCCAGGGGGACGGTTTACGGCCTCGCAAACGTCTTCATCCTGGCCCCTATGCTCATCGCCGGCCTAGCCGGAGGCTCCATCGTCTCCGCATCTGGAGGCCTCACGGCCCAGGGGATCCGCCCTGTCTACTGGGCCCAGGCTGCGCTGCTCATTGGGGTGTGGCTGTTCGTCTGGAGGTCCCTCCCGCCCCAGAGGGTGTTCGACATCCCCGGCCGCATAGGCCTCCGACAGGCGGTGGCGGACTACAAGGAGGTGCTATCCGTAAGGGGTGCCAGGTCCTGGGTGCTGATGAAGAGCCTGGGGAGCATCTCCATAGGGATGGCAGGCCCATTCTGGATGCTCTACGCCTCCCTGGTGCTCCACGCCTCTGCGATGACGATGGCGTACATGGTGACCGCTAGAAGCCTCACCCAGATACTCCTCTCCCCCTTGGCCGGGAGGATGGCCGACGCCGTGGGGAGGAAGAGGATGATCATAGGGGGCAGGATGATCATGTACCTGGCCACAGCCATCTTCCTCCTGGGAGGGGGAGGGTTGGTCCTGATCCTGGCCTGGGTCCTGATGGGGGTGAACGACTCGACGGGGATCGCCTGGTCTGCGGAGGAGTGCGAGCTTGTGGGGGAACACCAGAGGGCTAGGATGACCGCCCTAAGCGTGGGGGCCTTCAACCTCCTGGCTGTCCCCGCCAGCATCTTTGGGGGATTCCTATGGGACGGTGTCAGCCCCCTGGCCCCCTTCGTGGTCATGGCCGCAGTGGATGGCTGCGTACGTATGCCCATAGTCTACAAGCTTGTCCCGGAGAGCATGGACCCTGGGGGCCAGAGGCCGGCCGACTCGGGCCTCTTCACGGACTGAGGCCCATGGGAAGCCGCTTCTCCCCGGGCGCAGTGTGCCCCTATGCCCTCCTCACCTCCTCCCTATTCATCTCCAGGAGCCCCACCACCTCCTCATCGCTCGTCTGGGAGAAGTCCCTGTAGAACTGGCCTATGGCGTAGAAGGGCTCAGGCGTGTATAGGCATACGACCCTATCGGCCTCACGCTCCAGCTCCCTCGCCGTTGATGGGGGGGCGACGGGGACGGCTACGACCACCTCCTCGGGGCCCCTCCTCCTTATCGATGCCAGGGCGGCCTTTGCGGTGGAGCCCGTGGCGACCCCGTCGTCCACCAGGATGACTACGTGCCCCTTCAGGTCTGGGTAGGGGGCGTCTCCCCTGTAGAGCCTGAGCCTCCGCCTTATCTCCTCCCTCTGCCTCTCGCTCTCCTCCCCTATGTAGCTCTCGGTGACCCCCAGGCGCCTCACCAGCCCCTCGTCTAGGATGATGGTCCCGTCCTCCGCCACAGCCCCTATGGCGAGTTCTGGGTTGTACGGCGCCCCTATCTTCCTGGGGGCTATGATGTCCAGGGGGGCCCCCAGCTTCCTGGCAACCTGGTAACCCACGACCACCCCTCCCCGGGGGATCGCCAGGACAACGACCTCCCTCCCCTCGTACCCCTTCAGCGTCTCTGCGAGCCTCCTACCCGCCTCGACCCTGTCAGAAAAGATGCTCATCAACCCTTTCAGCCCAATGGGTTATAACATTCACAGCCGAATTAAGGTTGATCTCCCCCGGAGGGGCTCAAGCATGTTGAGGGGCCCCGGGAGGGTCCGATCGGTCGCTTTGATAATCTCATTCTAGGGTGGTCTCGACCCTGGGGCTCTTCATCCTCCCGATTTCAGGTGGACTGCGAACCAGTCCGCTGCCAGCCTCGCCACCTCCTCAAGGGCCCCAGGCTCCTCGAAAAGGTGGGTGGCCCCCGGGACTATATCTAGCCTCTTCTCAGCGCTCAGGCGCCCCATAGCCTCCCTGTTCATCCTGATGACGGGCGCGTCGTTCCCCCCAACGATCAGTAGGGTGGGGGCCCTAACCCTAGGGAGGTGCTCCATGGCCAGGTCTGGGCGGCCGCCCCTGGAGACCACGGCCCCAACCCCCTCGGGCTCCTCGGCGGCCGCTATCAGCGCCGCGGCCGCACCCGTGCTCGATCCGAAGTAGCCTATGGGGAAGCCCCTAGTCCTGGGGTCCTCCCTGAGCCAGTGGGTTGCCCCTATGAGGCGCTCCGCGAGCATCCCTATGTCGAACCTATACTGCCTGGTCATCAGGTCTACGGCCTCCTCCTCCGAGGTGAGGAGGTCCATGAGGAGGGTCGCGAGGCCCGCCCCCTGTAGCTCCCCGGCGACGAACCTGTTCCTTGGGCTGAACCTGCTGCTCCCGCTCCCGTGGGCGAAGAGCACCACTCCCCCAGCCCCCTCGGGCACTGCTAGGTCCCCCATAAGGGTGACCCGCCCTACGGGGACCTCGACCGGGGCCTCCTCGACTTTCCCTGGCATCCTGAATCGACCAGCCCTCAAGTGTGAGCTTCTACCCCACCTTCAGATAAAACCTTTTCCCGTCTTCCCAGGGCGCCATCCCCACCCCGCAAAAAACCCGAAGGCCCAGATAAGAGTCCGGGTCCTTATTGGGGCTTCTCCCCGTCGCTACAATACTTGGATTTCCTCGGCCACGTCGGGTATCTTCCTTTCGATCGACAGGGAGAGGCACTCAGAGGGCATCAGCCACACGCTGAACCTCTCCCCGGGGTGGGAGTAGAGGTCGAGCCCCGTGATGCCTTGGGGGTCAACCATCTCGGGGGTGATCCCGTCGAAGTCTATCACCACCTTGAACCTCTCCCCCTGCTCAAGAACCTCGTCGCCGTCCCCAACGACCTCGTGGAAGGCCACGGCCGTCCCGTTCTCCTCGTGTATCTCTGCGTGGCACCTGGGGTTGATGTAGCAGACCTCCAGCCTGTCTGCCCCCAGGTCGATCGATGCATCTGGAACGGAGATTCGGATGTAGAACATCAGCCTCCTGAGGCAGGTCCTCGACCTCCATCCAGACGAGTTGAAGACGCCCACGAGGGGCTCCTCCGCCTCGATCCAGACCCTCTCCTGGTCCAGGCCCCCCTCCTGGGAGGTCTCCCCCCTCCCCCCGTTCAGCGCCCCCGTGGACATCGCTAGGCAGACGAGGGCGAAGGCCCCGAACACGACGAGCGCCGCAGCTAGGATGGCCTTCCTAGGAGTGACGGCCTCCCAGTCCTCTTCGGCCCAGGGCCAATGCATCCCCCTCAACCCTTGACGGCGAACAGAATTGTCCGGAGAATATCGCAGTGAAAAGGGTTTAAGAGGGATGTGGAATTTGGAACGATTTCATATTTAAGGGGTTAGTGAATCATAAATGCGCCTGGTCGGCCCCAAATCTCCCGATCATCGAGAACCCCCGTCCCTGGAAACTCCCCAGCCCCTCTAAAGGAAGAGGAGCCTCAGGGAGACGATACTAACCCTTTCGAGGGACGCATCCCACCATTTCGGGGCTAGACCGAGGCGACGAGGGGCCCCCATGACGGAGGCCCAATCCCCTTTTATCGGGTCCCCTCCCTAGTATCTTGGGGCCCCAGATGTCCAAAAGGGAGATAAAGATCAGCCGAATCGACCTGGACCCAAGAACCCTCGTGGAGAGGGGCGACCTGATCGCTTCCGACGAGGCCGTCTGCCTGTTCATCAACGGCGAGTACTACAGGACCCTCATGGCCACCCCCTCGATGATCGAGGAGCTAGCAGTGGGCCACCTCCTCGGGGAGGGGGTCATAGGCTCTAGGGAGGAGCTGAGGTCCGTTGAGGTGGAGCCCGGAAGGGTCCTGGTGGAGCTGGGGAGGGAGGTGGACGTGGGGCTGCTGAACATGGGGAGGCTCGAGGTCATCACCACCGCCTGCGGCTCCTCCTCGCCACCGGTCGCCGGGGAAAGGCTCTCCTCAATCAGGGTGGGATCGGGGTTAGAGGTCGAGGCCGAGAGGATTTGGGGGATGGTGAGGGAGCTCAACCTGAGGAGCCTGCTCTTCAGGGAGACGGGGGGGACCCACTCTGCGATGCTCTGCGACCCTGATGGGGGGGTCCTCTGCTTCGCCGAGGACGTTGGGAGGCACAACGCAGTTGACAAGGCGATAGGGGCCGGGGCCCTCGGCGGCTTCGACCTTGGGGAGTGCGTCCTAGTCTCCTCAGGCAGGCAGTC
>CAYGAH010000196.1:0-3927 GCA_964347685.1 uncultured Candidatus Bathyarchaeia archaeon
GTCCCCACGAAGGTCCTCCAGTACATGTCATGCGGGAAGGTAGTCGCCTGTTCCCACAACGGGGTCTCCAGGGAGCTATTGATAGACGGTTTCAATGGGGTCACTGTCGAGGGAGGCCCCACGGAGATCGCTGGAGAGATCGTCGGAGTTTTGAACGACGAGGAGAGGGCTCGGTCCCTCGGAAGGAACGCGAGGAGATACGTCGAAGAGAGGTACGATTGGAGGGTGCTCATCGATAAATTTGACGAAAGGATACTAGAATGCGCATCCAAAAAGCATCGTCGCCGATAGCCCGCCCCCATGGAGCGGCCCCAAAATGGATGTCCTGGAAAAACTGTTAGACTGGCTATTGTGCTCCCCCATAACCGAGAAAAACGCGTACAGGTCGCACTATTGCGTGTACGAAAAGGGAGGGCTCTATCCAGAGATAACCGCATACGCGATCAGCCTCTGTTCGATACTCTACAAAAGGAAGGAGGATCGAAGGTTCCTCGAAAGGGCCGAAGACTGCGCCGAATACATGACGGGCCTGAACTCCGGAGGAGGGATACCGCACCTGGGCCACGGGGCCGAATACACATTTGATACAGGGATATACGTCTCGGCCATCCTGGACCTCTATGGCTTGACTGAGAACGAGGCTCATAAAATTGAAGCATCGAAGCGCCTGAGGTGGCTGGTCCCTATGCTGGATGGGGAAGTGAAGGCCTCTGTACCGAAGACTGAAGAAGGCAGGTGGTATAATCGGCCCTCTGTCCACCTGTCGAAGATGGCCATCCCCCTCTTGAAGGCATCCGCCTGCTTCGATGACGAGGGATACGAAAGGATCGCCCTGGACCTGCTGGATCGATACAGGGAGCTGCAAACGGAGCTGGGCAACTTCCTGATAGGTGCCGGCTCGGACAGGACCCTCATCCACCCCCACTGTTACGCTACTGAGGCCTTCCTATACGCATATCACAACCTTAAGGACCCAGGGTTCCTAGACATCGCCAACAGTTCCCTGGAGTGGCTGTCGGAGGCGCAAAACGGCGACGGGTCCTTCTACGACGAGTACGTCTACGACCCCGAAACCGGGGAGACCTGTCCCGCCGAAAAAAACGTCAAGAGGACTGATGCAGTCGCCCAGGCCGCCAGGCTGTGGAAGATGACCGGAGCAAACGAAGGGGGGGTGGAAAGGGCCTACGACTATCTTGAAAGCCAACTGAGGGGAGGGCTGAGGCTCTTCCGGGGCTCTCTATGGGACCGGGTGTTCCCGAAGGTTTACTCATGGCCAACATTCTTCTACATCCACTCGCTCACCCTGCCCTTCGGCGACATGGACTACGTGAAGGAACTCTTCTGAAAACTAGATGAGAACTTGTTCTTCGCCAAGACCCGTCTTTTCTCGAAAAATCTCGGAAGAGGGCCCTGCCCAGGCCCGTGTTAAGAAACAGGTGATTTTTCGTGATAGTTGAATTAGATGAGAAGGACCCCCTCCTCCGTTCTTGGAACGACTTCTTGGTCGACGCGGGGATACCAGGCTCCATATTCCAGTCCACATTCTGGGCAGATTACAGGGAGAAGAAGTACGGGGACGAGCCCCACTACATCGTAAAACTCGACGAGAGGGGGGAGGTCCTTGGGGCGCTGCTTTGTCTGGAGAGCTGCTACGCGAAGCACGCCACCTTCCACAGGCTGAGGGGCCACCCCCTCCTCTTCGAGGGCCTGAACAGGTGCCTCCTCTCTCCGTTGATGCAGAGGGTCCTGCCTTATCTGTACTGGGAGAACGGCCCTGTCATCTCTCCCACGGTCAACGAGGAGGGCCTGTACGACTCTGTCTTCGACCAACTCCTTTCAAAGGCCGTGGAGTTGGGCGGCGAGGAGGGCTGTTACTCGATAGGCTTCGCGAGGCCCTCGCTGTATCACGACAACAGAAGGGTTTTCCTCGAACACGGCTTCGATGGGAGGCACATGGGGACCTTCCTCGTCCCCCTAGACAAGCCCGAGGAAGAGCTCTGGAATGGGTTGAGGCGGAGGATGAAGAGGAACATAAGGAGATGCTTGGACATGCGCGTCGAGATAGACGAGGTCGAAGAGAGGGAGGAGCTGAAAGATGTCTACGGGATCCACGTAGAGATGTGCAGCAGGAGCGGGATCACCATCCTCCCCTACTCCCACTTCACCTCCCTATGGGACCACTTCAACCCCCTGGGGATGATGAAGCTCTTCGTTGCGAGGTACAAGGGGTCCCCGATAGCCGTCGACGGAGTCCTGCTTTACAACGGCCTGATCACCGCCTACTGCTGGGCGGACTCCGACCTTGCCAGGGAGGAGAAGCTGTACGTAAACGACATGCTCAACTGGCACGTCATCAACTGGGGCCGCGACAACGGGTACAGGTTCTACGACCTCGCGGGGGTGGAGATACACAAGATAGACGAAGGCCAGTCCAAGGCTGAGAACATCTACAGCTACAAGGAGAAATGGGGCGGCGAGCTTGTGGAGTTCAACGACTACAAGTTGGCCGTCCCATCGGTATACGAGAAGAAAAAAGACATCCTGGCCATTTGCAGCAGGCTGATCGGCGGGGGGGACCCCTCACTCCGATGACTTCATGGGAAGGCTGGGTTCTTCCCTGATGCCCCATATCAGGGGTGGTTCTTTCTGAGGATCTCGATAGTTGTGGGGACGAGGCCTGAGATAATAAAGATGTCCCCAGTCATCCGTGGGTGCGTCTCTAGGGGTCTAGACTTCTCCATAATCCACACGGGACAGCACTACTCATACAACATGGACGGGGTCTTCTTCGAGCAGCTCGGCCTCCCGGAGCCGGACTACAACCTCGGGATCGGATCGGGGCCCCACGGCGAGATGACCGGGAGGATCATGATAGGGCTTGAGAGGGTCCTGTCGAAAGACTCGCCTGACGTGGTCCTCGTTGAGGGAGACACCAACTCGGTCCTCGCCGGGGCCCTCGTCGCCGTGAAGATGCACATAGGGGTGGGCCACGTAGAGGCGGGCCTGAGGAGCTACGACAGGAGGATGCCCGAGGAGCACAACAGGGTCCTCGTAGACCACTGCTCCGACTACCTCTTCGCCCCGACGGAGGAGTCTAGGGGTATCCTGCTCTCTGAGGGCATACCCGAGGGCAGGGTCTTCGTCACTGGGAACACGATAGTAGACGCAGTCAACCGGAACGCCTCTCTGGCCGAAGAGAAGAAGAGCATCGTAGAATCTCTCGGGCTTCGGGCTCGGGGATACATCCTCGCCACCGTCCACAGGCAGGAGAACGTAGACGACGCGAGGAGGTTCTCGGGCATCCTGAGGGGTCTCGGGGCCGTCTCCGAGACCCACGGCCTTCAGGTCGTGTACCCCATACACCCGAGGGCCAGGGAAAGGGTGAGGGAGTTCAAAATGGCAACAGACCCGGTGAGGCTCGTGGAGCCCCTAGACTACCTCGGTTTCCTTCAGGCCATGAAGAGCGCCCGCCTGGTCCTCACGGACTCCGGGGGCGTCCAGGAAGAGGCCTGCATCCTAGGCGTCCCATGCGTCACCCTGAGGGAAAACACTGAGAGGCCTGAGACCCTTGCAGTGGGCTCAAACGTCCTCGCGGGGACGGAGCCTGAAAGGATCCTCGAAGCCGCCCGTCTGATGATGGGTAAGAGCCCCGGTTGGAGGCAGCCCTTCGGGGACGGTCGAGCCGCCGAGAGGATCTTGGATATAATAACTGATCAGGGCCTCTGGCCCTCGACCCAAAATCGAAGATTTCTGTGAGGTTGAGGAAGACTTGGGATCCGTAGAGAAGACTGAGGACCGGTACACGATCCGTCCCTACCTCCCCGGGGACGAGGAGGGGATCATTCCGCTCCTCAAGTTGGTATTCGGGGATTGGGGGGACCTCGATTTCTGGGACTGGATGTACAATGACAGCCTCCTGAAGATGGA
>CAYGAH010000197.1:0-17001 GCA_964347685.1 uncultured Candidatus Bathyarchaeia archaeon
CCCTTTCCACACGGTTTTGCCTTGGAAGGCGATGTCGATGGGTGGCATCTCCTTCTTTTTGGGCCGCAGTATCTCGACCCTGTAGGTTCCGTCCAGTCGGTCCTCTACCTCGACTTCGACCCCCTTCCCCCCGACCATAGCCTTCAATTCGTGGCCTAGGCCGGGACCCAGCAGCTGACCCCTCACGTTCCTGGGGGTCACGTTGACTATGACGCCCCTCTGTTTCTCCGTTGAAACCTCGACGGTGGTCACTTTGGTTAGTTCTGGGTCTGCTCTTCCGGGCCCGACGACGACCGAGACCATTTCTGTGCGGTGGATGGGGCCGCCCTCAGGGGTCTCGCACTGGGCCTCTATCTTGAATGAGTGAAGCCCGGGCCGCTCCAGGACGACGGGGACGAAGGCCTCCCCCTCCTCGATCTTGCATGCGAACTCCCCTTTCCGTAGGGAGAGGAGTCTCCTAGAAGGCTTCAGCAGCTCCATGAAACGGGGCTCGGAGGCCATGGCCTCCATCTTGAGGATCGCAGGGTCCTTAGGGGCCTCGTAGGTCCTCGCTTTCGCCTTTCGTAGTAGCTCGTACGAGGACGCCTTGTACTCAGCCAGGAGCTCAGAGAGGGGCGCACGGGGGCGCGCCGTCTCCATTAGGACCTCCCTCGGCTCGATCAGCGCCTTTTTCGAGTCGGTGAGGCTCAATTTTATCGGGAGTATGTCTCCCACTTCGTAGATTTTCCTGGGATAGTCGAGCCTGTACTTGGTCTCATGGTCCTCGCCGATGACGAAAGCGTGGTAATCCACGCAGGAGTCGCCAGTCTCGCCGCGGATGATCATGCTCCACTGGCCCACGTGGTCTAACTCAACCCCTCCCTGTTGCCTCGGGAGATAGACGGTTGCCATGCAGTGGTTCTCGTAAAGCTTCATTTCTTGATGCAGATCTAAAAGGGTTCCATCCGGGGAGCACAGCCAGAAGGTAAGGTTCCCCCCCTGCGCCTCCTTCCAGGAGAGCATCGCCGTCATCTTGCGGACGGAGCGGTTCAGGCAAAAGACCTCCACCGCCTCACACTCCTCAGGCATGAAGCGGCCTGTGTTGTGATGGATCACCGCCGGGGAACCCGAGGACATGCAGTTGCACAGATCTAGGAAGTAGATCAGGTCGAGGTCGTTCTCTGGATCGTTCGTTCCCCTGTAGAAACCGTTAGTCTCGTTGGCAACCCCCTGTAGGAGGGTGGCGTAATTGGCTGTGATGCCCACGCCGATGGGGTGGACGCGGGCGTTGTAGCTGGTTATGTTCACCCCAGGGTGCGGCGGAACGCTCGAGTGCCCATCGCATATCCAGCCGCCGCTGTCTATTATTTCGTAGTGGCCCCCCACCTCAGCGACCTTGGGCTCTATGTTCTGCATGCCGTCGGTGCAGAGGATGGTGAACCTTTTCTGCGTGCTAGAGGAGAGGGTGTCGAAGGCCTTCTGCAGGCCCGCCCCCATGGCCGTGCAAGTCCCCGTCCCGTGGACGCTTATCTGAGACCTCAGGTCTGCCCAGTTCGCCCGGACGGGGAGCAGCTTCTGACCGGCGGGGTTCTGGTGCTCACTCACGTCATCCGTGAACCAGACAAGCCCCATTCGGTCGTCCACCTGTCCGTGGTCGTTGAGGAAGTCCAGGATCATTGTGGAGGCCTGCTTCATCATGGCGAGCTTTGGATCGCCGCCGGGGTCGCTTGGGGACGGGGAGTTCATGCTGTCGGAGACGTCCATGACCATCTCTATGTCTATCGGGTCCCGCATGTACACCACGTCCATCACATGGCCTTCTAGGACGTCGCAAGGGATACCTCCAAGGATGTCCTTCCTGATTACCATGTCCCGCCCTATGACGTATATGTGGGGGACGCCGGGAGATTCTATGTAGGAGTTGTATATCGGGTACGGGGAGTCCTCGTGTACAGCAGGGAAAGTGACGCCGTGCCCCGCCATCCAAGTAGCCGCGTCGGCTTCGGTGTATCCCCACCAGCCCAGGTGGACGGCCACCACCTGGACGCCGTGGCCCGAGACCTTGCTCCATAGACTCTGCATACACGGAATCTCGGCGTCGCAGTGGGGGCAGCCCCTGCTGACGAAGCAGAGCAGGATGACCTTTCCCGAGTGGTCAGAAAGGGTGAAGGTGCCGCCGTTTACGAAATCGTTTCCCGAAAAATCCGGTGCAGGATCGCCAATCGTAGGCATTCCAAAACCTACCATTTAATTTTAACACATCCTTAATATTTAACATTTATCATTTATTACAAATTAAATAAAAAATGATTATTCCTAAAAGACACGTATGACGACCTATCCTTGAACGATCGGCATAATTGGAAATGGAGGTCCTGAACGCTGAAAAAGGAAAAAGTGGTCACTAGCCCAGGAGGGAGTTGAAGAGCAGCTTGTACGTTCCGTGAGTCTGGGCCCTATGCTGGGGCCTGAAGCCCATGAGGATCACCCTCCCCTCCCCTTGGCGGGCCACGACCATCGCCGCCCTCCTCCTCAGTTTCTCCCCTCCTATGAGCCAGCCGCTCCGGAGGATTTCCCCTTCGGGGTAGGAGACCACCACCTCGTACCTTTCGTTCTCCCCCGAGGGGAGTATCTCGAAGGCCGGGCTGTCCCAGAAGAATATCAGGGCTTCATCGGGCATCCCGTAACCCATGGGGTGGCCGTTGTCGACTTTGGCCACGAGCGTAGAGCCTGGGCAGAAGAACTCTTCGGTGGGGAGGCCATCCAGGACGTTCCTGAGCCTCAGCTTGAAGGCCTCAACGGCGAGTTTGCATGAGTCGTTGAGGCAGACCAGGGTCCCGCCCCCCTCCACGAACCTCTTCAGGGCTTCCACGCCCTCGTCGCCGATGCTGCTCCTGTACTCGGGCGGGAACTCTGGCATGGGCATCCACGGGTAGTGCTCCTCCCACCACTCCTCGACGTCCTTCCCCGTGATTAGTGCTGGCGGGTCATTCGGGAGGACGACGACATCGACACTCTCTCTCATGCTCCCCCTGAAGTCCCCGTCCCTGAGGGTCTCGTAGGGGAACCCGAACTGCTCCAGGACGAAGCGGGTCCAGCCCTCGTCAATGTTGCCGCCCCAGTAGCGCTGGTACACGCCGACCCTGAGCCTGCGGACATGCAGCTTAGCCTCGACGGCCCCTGAGAGGGCGTGGAAGGTTAAGGGGAGGTCCCCCACGGCCTCCATTATCCCTTCGGGGTCCTCCCCCTCTACCACGAAGGAGCCCTTGGGGAGCCTCAGACCGTCGACCTCCACCGGGGCCGACGCCCTCGAAACCTCAGCCCCAGAGGCCAGAAGCCTGTTGACCGCCGTGTAGCCGTCGTTGAGCCTGCAGTCCAGGGCGTAGCCGTGGCTGGAGACGCCCAGGACCCTGCCCTCGGGCACCTCCGCCTCCTCTATCTTCCTGAAGGCGCCCATGATGCTCTCGCTTATTGGGTCGACACTTACCCCCATGAACTCGGCCATGGTGTCCGTCGCCGTGTCCTGGGGCCTCAGGGGCTTCCCCTCCTTGTCCCTCGTCCAGTCGTTGTCCGGGTAAAGGGTCCTACCGAGGAGGGTCTTGACGAGGCCGCTCTTCGGCTGGGAAAGGAAGACCACGTGGGAGCCCGCGGGGTAAATCACGTGATCAGCCGTGAAGTCCTCCTGTGCCACCCGGACCTCGATCCCCTGGGCCAGGAGCTTGTCCACCATCTTCGCGGCTGTGAGGGGGTCGTGCTGGCCCCGGGGTATCACGTACAGCTGGGGTCTCCCCTTCGCGCCCCTCTCAGTCTGCCTCCTAACCTTTAGGTAGGCGTTCCTCAGCAGGGTCTCCCTGTGCCTTGCGGCCATGTCAAGGGCCGCCCATGCGGAGACTTTCTGCTGCTCCACTATGTCCCTCAGCCTCCACCAGCCCCCAGGCCAGGGGTGGGGGAAGTTTGTCTGGGCCTCGTACTCTGGGAGGGTGCCCCTCCTGTCCCCCTTGAGCTGACCAGGGTGGACGTAGATGGGTGTGGCCAGCTTCGCGCTCGCAGACTCGGTGAGCATCCCTGCTATGTTGTGGTAGTTGGTTATCCAGTGGAACCCCAGGTGCCCCCAGGCTAGGTACTGGGCCGCGTTCAGGATTCCCGTCTTCCCCTCCCCCTCCAGCCTGTAGGCCATGTGGGCCCCGAACCAGCTGTGCTCCCTCCAGACGAGGGGGTCTGCGTGTGGATGGATCGGCTCGCAGTAGGGCGGCACGTAGAGCCTCGCGCCGTAGCTCCCCATGTGGTGGTGGTCCACGTAGGCCTGGGGAGTCCAGTCCCTGAAAATGATCTTCGCCATGTACCTGGACTCTACCATGTTCGTCTGGAAGGCGTCCCTGTTGTTGTCGTGTCCGACGTACTTGTGGTAGAGCCATGGGAGGCCCATGCCCTCGTACTCGGTGTCGAGCCACCTGTTGTACCAGTCTGTGACCATGATTTGGCCGTCCGGGTTGAAGCAGGGGACCATGATGAAGACCACGTTCTCAAGGATCCGCCTCGCCTCCTCGTCGCCCATGGTCAGCAGGTCGTATGCGAGCTCAGGGGCCATCTGGGTCCCCCCGATCTCCGTGGCGTGGAGGCTCATGGACTGGCAGATGACGGCCCTCCCCTCCGCGATGAGGCCCTCGGCCTCCTCCTCGGAGAGCTCCCTGGGGTCGGCGAGCCTTTTGTTGATCTCGCGGATGCGCTCAAGGTCGGCCAGGTTCTCGGCTGAGGAGATGATGACCTGGAGGAAGGGGTTCCCCTCCGTGGAGGGGCCCATGTCCAAGACCCTCATCTCGTCGCTCTGCTCCTCCAGCAGTCTGAAGTAATCGACGATCCTGTCCCACCTGGCGATCTTCCTGTCGCTCCCCATCCGGAACCCGAAGAACTCCTCTGGGCTCGTAGGTCGATCAGACATAACAAACTCGATTTATGGAATCCCTGCCTGCTTTTTTAACATATTTGGGGCCTCGTCTAATTCTGAACTCGTAGAACCCAGTTTATCGTTTGAAGAATAAGCATCAGCAATAAAAACTGGTTTAAAGAAAGGACGAGGGCCTCATTATGCTCCGGTGTCAGGCTGGGCGTAGGGGTCTGGGGGGTGGCCGTGGGTGGGGACGTCCCTCCATATGAGGTCCCAGACGTCCTGCTCTGGTATGACCTCCCTCTTCAATACCAGTTCCAGCAGGTTCCTCATGAAGGGGTGGTGCCTCAACTCATCGGCCCTTATCTCAAGGAGGAGGCGCCTGGCCCTCCCGTCATCGATCTCCTTCAGGAGGGTCTCGACCTCCCTTATCATGGTCTCCTCGACCTCCACGTGCCTCCTAAGGCTCCCCTCCAGCTGCTCGTAATCGATGTCAGTGATGGCGAGGGAACTCCCCCGGAGGATCTCCGCCACGGCCCTGTAAAGGCCGGCGTGCTTCTCGGAGTCGTAGGAGACGCTCATGATTAGCCTCCTGACTGCCTCGTTGCCCAGTCCCCTCACATCCTCGTCTAGCCTCAGGGCGTATTCCTCCTCGAGCACGGCTAGTTTCTCCAGCTCCTCGGTCTTATCACCCATAAAACGCCACGATCCCCGCTACCGAACGAACGATTATAAACCTGTAGCTGTGTAGAAAAGGCTCCGTCGCATCAAGATTACGGCGTAGAACCCTTCCGGCTATTCCAGCAGCCTTGTTTGCTACCCCTCGCCTCCGGCGAACTGCGGCGGGGGGATAGGGCTTGGTGTTCGCGCCGTCAGCCTGAGCATCCTGGCTATGGGGGACATGGTGAGGCCCTGGAAAACGTTGGTTGCGAGGACGACGCCGTAGGTCATTGCGGCCATCTCCTCGAAGTGGGGGAGCCCCAGGCCGGAGACGCCTAGGACCAGGACTACGGAGACGGCCCCCCTCAGCCCAGACCAGAATATTCCGAACCTCCAGCTCTCTGGTATCCTCTTCCTCCTGAAGCGCTCCAGCACCCTCGCGACTATGTCGACCATCCAGTATCGGGCGAAGAGTATGAAGAGGGTGAGGGCGAATATGGGGAGGACGTAGCTCGAGAGGAGGCCTATGTCCATGTACATCCCTACGAAGATGAATGCGAAGCTCGAGGCCATGAAGCCTACGAACTCCCAAAGGGCGTCCAGCATCTCCATGGTCTCTGGCCCTATGCCCCCGTGGGTGTGGCACCTGTAGTTTATGATGAGCCCCGCGACCACGGTCGCTATGACCCCGCTCGCCTTAAGCTCCTCAGCAAGCCTGAAGACGCCGAAGGCCACTATGAAGCTGAGGAGAACCTCCGCGAACTTGTCCTCGGTCCAGCAGAATATGAGGTGAACTATGTAGCCTCCTGCAACGCCTATGAGTATTCCTCCGATCACGGCCACCACGCTTATCCTGAGGATCTCGAAGGCGGTCAGGGCCCCCATGGCGACCACGGCGACGAGTATTGAGTATACGACGATGGCGACCCCGTCGTTGAACAGGGACTCTCCCGCGACGACGAGCTGGAACCTCTTTATGACACCTAGCCTCCTGAAGGTGGCTATGACGGCGACGGGGTCGGTCGGGGAGATGAT
Source organism: uncultured Candidatus Bathyarchaeia archaeon (assembly GCA_964347685.1). GTDB lineage: Archaea > Thermoproteota > Bathyarchaeia > TCS64 > TCS64 > CAYGAH01. The sequence goes on from CAYGAH010000197.1 coordinate 6,560, forward strand.
TATGGCAAGGAAAAGAGCCTCGATGGCGTCGAGGTCGTACAGGAACACGGAGAAGAGGGCCACGGCAACTACCATAAGTATCGTTCCTAGGACCGCGTAGCTCAGTATTATGTCGGAGTCGTCTATCAGCCCCTCTATGTCGAGGGTCAGGGTCTCCTCGAAGACTATGGGCGGGAGCAGGAGGCTGATGAATATCTCGGGGGAGAGGTTCAATATGGGGATCTGGCGGTAGATCCCGGCCACGAGCCCCGCGAAGATGAGGGCTATGGTGTACGGGAACCTGGCCCTGCGGGCTATGAGGGTTATTACGACGACGAGGATCATTATGTTGAAGATTGCGTCGAACTGAAAACCCTCTGTCATCTCCCTCAAACATTTGAAGGCGCCATAAATAAAAGATGTACCCTCACGGATCCATTTAAAGAGGCTTCCCGGGGATTAGAGGGGGAAACGGCCCCGAAAACGGGCTTTCTAGGATATATAGCCCAGTCTCCTGAGACGGGCCTCGATCAGGGCTTTATCCTCCTCGCTGAGCCCCCCCTCGCGGGCCTCCCCGGCATCGAACCCGGTTAGAGCGGGCCTTTCCCTGTAATCTTCCCCCTCGACGAATATCTCCTCTAACACCCTCCCGTCAACTTCGCCGGGAGGGGGCACGCCGAAGGCCCTCATTATCGTGGGCGCGACGTCCATGACCCTTGCGCCTTCCAGGGAGAGCCCTCGCTTGATGTTGGGGCCCCTGGCTATGAAGACGCCGTCCATCAGGTGGGTGCCGGTCCACCCGGTCAGAGGGGCCCCATCCTCGAAGAGCTTACCCTCCCCCACCTTTGCGTCGAACTCATACGTCCCGTCCTCGAGGATGAAGACGATGTCCGGGGCTTCGTCCACGTAGGGTCCGCTGTAGACCTCCTCAGGGGCGTAGACCCTGACTTTAAGGGCGGCGCCGGTCTCTGGATCGGTGAGCCCCCTGAGATCCTCCATTATGGCGTCCCGTATTCGCTTCCTCTTCCTCTTCCTGACGCAGCCCCTCCTCATCCTCCCCCTAAGGTTCAGGTAGATGTGGCCGAAGTGGGGGGTGTGGACGCAGCTGAAGGCCTTGGTTCTCCTCCAGGCCACCCTTGTCTCCAGGCGCTCGTTGGAAAGGTAGCTGTATGTGTACCTCCTTATCCTCTCGAAGCCCATGAGCCTGTCTAGGAAGGCGGTTATTACCTTTAGGAGCCTCATCTCCACTAACTTCCTGAAGGACCTCTCGACCAGCCTCCCCATCCTAACCCTGAGGCCGTCCTCTATCCCGGCCTTGGTCCTGAGGTAGCCCCTGGAGCGGAGCCACTCGTTCACATAGAAGGTCCTTCGGACGGGGCCGAACCCGTGGTCCGAGACGACGAAGACCGTCGTATTCTCGCCGAAGCGCCTCAGCACCCGGCCTATGGCCTCGTCGAGCTTCTCCCAGTACTCCTCGATGACCTTCCTCTTGTTCCAGAGGACGTGCTGGAGCCTGTCGCTGCTCGTGAAGACGACCATGTTGAAGTCGCATGGTATAGCTTCTAGCAGGTACTCCGCGGCCTCCGCCCTCTTCTCCGTCACCTTGTAGACATCCTTGACGAAGTGGCCCTCGTCGAAGTACCGCCACTGGGGGATGTCTATCTCGTAGTCCTTCACCCTCCTGTCAAGGTCCCGGGCTAGCCCAGAAGGGAAGCTGAACTCGCTGCGCTTCGAGGGGGTCATCATCCCCGAGATCATGAATCCGTCGACCTCCTCAGGGGGGTAGGTACCAGGCACGTTCATCATCCCTGTCCTGACTCCGTACTTGTTGAGGACGCTCCATAGGGGGGCTTTCCTGTCGTAGCAGAAGACGTTGGGCTCCACCCCGTACCCCTCCCTCCTGAGTAGGTCGTAGACGCCCAGCTTCCCCGGGTTCTTCCCCGTCATCATGCTCACCCAGGCGGGGATAGTGACGGGGGGGATGGTGGACTCGAGGACGCCGCTCGACCCCTCCTCTATCAGCCTGGCGAGGTTGGGGAGCCTGCCATCCTCAACCATCGGAGATATGAGGCCGAACGTCCCACCGTCTATTCCTATGACTAGAACTCGCCGAGCAACGGGCCCATCCCCCGAATCCGATGCTCGCGTCATGAAACAGAAATTGGCAACCCCAATATAAAACGTATAGCCCTTGGACGGGAAGCCCTCTTTCAGCCACTTCATTCAGTTCTGTTTAACAGCCTGCTGTCTGCCCCGAAGATCCTGATCGGCTTCCCTGCGTATCGGTGCACCGCCTCTGGATCGAAGGGTTTGCATGGGAAAACGTCGAAGGAGATTAGGCCGCAGTCCTCGGAGGCGTGTACAGCCGTGTGGGGCTCGTCGATGGCCATGAATCCAGTCCATTAAGGCTTCGTCGAGCCGCAGCCTTCCCCCCAGGGAGCCCACTAGAGAATCCATGCCTACATCGACGGAGGCTCCGACGGAAAATGCTCCAAACACCCATGCAGATCATGCGCTCCATGAAGCCGTCGAAGATGGGACGAAGACCGATCGTTTCCCTTACGGGGCCAGGGTACAAACCTTACAAATCCGGAGCTGGAATTCTACAAGGGGAGGAGGCGCCCGGGTGGAGTTCGAAGTTGGAGGAACGAGGGTCAGGCTGGTTGAGGGGGACATAACAGATCAGGAGGTGGACGCCGTGGTGAACGCGGCCAACCCCAGCCTCATGGGTGGGGGAGGTGTTGACGGCGCCATCCATCGAAGGGGCGGGCCCAGGATACTGGAAGAGTGCAGACGCATAAGGAGGGAGGAGTGGCCCGGCGGGCTCCCCACGGGGAAGGCGGTTATGACCACGGGTGGCTCCCTGAGGGCCAGATTCGTCATACACGCCGTAGGGCCCGTATGGAGGGGCGGTGGCCTGGGCGAGGCGGAGCTGCTCGCTGAGGCCTACGCCAACTCCCTCGAGCTGGCCGCATCTAGGGGGTTGAAGTCGTTGGCCTTCCCCTCCATAAGCACGGGGGCCTACGGCTACCCCTTAGAGGAGGCATCCAGGGTCGCCCTTAGGGCCGTCAAGGGATTCCTAGAGGAGAACAAGGGTCTTGAGGAGGTACGCTTCGTCCTCTTCGGCAAGGGTGCCTTCGAGGTCTATAGGCGTGCCTCGATCGAGGTCTTCGGGGAAGCTAGGTAGTCAATATCCTCCCGCCATCGGTTTGTGAAAGCTTATATTCCCTGGGGTCCCAGAAATTCGAATTCGCGGTCGTGGATGAGCTGGCGAGGAGGAGCATCTATTCCGGGCAGATACTGGTCCTGGGAGGCGTCCAGCTCATAGAGTCGTTGGCCTTCGCCCTGCCCCTCTCCTTCTTCCCCAACTACGTGGTGGGGCTGGGGGCCTCGGTGGCATCCGTAGGCCTCTTCACGAGCAGCTTCATGCTCTCCATGGCTATCATGTCCCCTCAGTTCGGTAGCCTCTCCGACAGGCATGGCCGGAAGAGAATAATGATGTTGGGGATATTCGGGGACATCGTCTTCGGCGTCCTCACGGGCTTGGTCCCCTCATGGCAGTGGCTCCTTCTGGTCAGGATGATCAACGGCGCCGTCTCCTCGGCGGCCATGCTTTCCTCGGAGGCCCTCCTCATCGATTCTACGCCCCCGGACATGAGGGGGGAGGCTAGCGGCTTTATAATGTCCACTGGGATGATAGGGAGGAACCTGGGCCCCCTCCTCGGTGGCACCATCCAGTGGGCATCGATCAGCAGAGGCCTCAGCCTTATCGACAGCTACAGGGTCCCCTACTTCGTCGACTCAGCCCTGGCTTTGCTCGCCCTCCTGCTTGTGGCCTTCATGATAAGGGAGCCCGAGAGGGCCGTTACCGGGGGGAGGGGCGGGCCCCAGGGAGGCGGGATCAGGGTGAAGGTCCCCCTTTCCCGGCCCCTCAAGGTGATGCTCGGCACCGCCTTCATAAACGGGATAGGCGTCGGCTTCATCATCCCCATCATGGTGCTCTTCTACAACGACAAGTTCGGTATAGAGCCCGTGAGCATAGGCGCCCTCCTGAGCATCAGCGGTTTCGTAGGTCTCCTCGCCAGCTACTTGGCGGGGCGCCTCTCCGACAGGATGGGGAGGAAGCCCCTCATCGCCCTCGGGAACTTCACGTCGAGGATATTCGGCATCGCCCTCCCCCTCACGGCGGACGTAACCCAGGCGGGGGTCGCCATGAGCGTCAGGAGCCTAGGTTTCAACATAAGCATGCCTGCCTTCAGGGCCCTAAGGGCCGACGTTGTGCCGCCGGAGGTGAGGGGGAAGTTCTTCGGCCTATTCGGCACCGCCTTCACCGCCGGCGACGTCATAGGGCCCATAATAGGCACATGGCTCTACAGCCAGTACAGGTTCACGGACTTCGACTTCCTCGGCTTCACCGTCCCAGGTTACGGGATACCCTTCTTTGTCAACGCCCTCCTGGGCATCATCTCCACCACCGTCCTTCTGGTCTTGGTGGAGGAGCCCAAGGGCCGGGACGTGGCCCCCCAGAGGCCGTCCTTTGAGGGGTAGCCCCCCGGGGCTCAGCCCTCGACGATCTGGTGGGGCTCCTCCGCCTCGGGCCCGCCCCTCAAACCAAGCCACCTGTCTTTATTGAAGATGCACCCGGGATCAGCCTCCTGTACGTCTCCTAAGTACCCGTAGGCCCTCGCCCTGCAGCCGCCGCAGATGCTCCTAGAGGGGCAGACGCCGCAGTTACCCTTGAAGGTCGCCCTGTCCCTTATCCTGTTCAGGACCTCGGATTCCTTCCAGACCTCTATGAAGTCGTCCTCCATTATGTTCCCCAGCCTTATGGGGATGAAGACGCATGGGGTGAGGTCGCCGTCGGGCTGGAGGGCCCAGTAGAGCCTACCCGTGCCGCAGCCCCCGACGAACTCTGCGAGGAACCGGATATCTTCACTTACGCCTTGGACCTGGCCGAAGGTGTCGAAGTGGGTAAGGGAGATGGCCCCCTGCCCCGCGCAGATCCTAGAGTACTGGGGGGCCGTCGACAGGAGAGTTATGGGCCTGTCGTGGGTCTCTAAGGCCATCATCTCTAGGAGGGCCTCCCTCTCCTCCGGGGAGATGTCCTGATCGGTTATGTCCATCCCCCTCCCCACTGGGATGAAGTTGTAATGCATGAAGATGTCGGCCCCAAGCTCCTCGGTGAGGTCGATGACGCCCCCTACATCGTCGATGTTGTGCCTCGTGACCGCCATGGAGACCCCTACGGTCATGCCGGAGTCGACCGCGTTCCTGATCCCCTCCACGACTCTGTCGAAGCACTTCGCCCCCCTGAAGCTGTCGTGGGCCTCCCTCATCCCGTCCAGGGAGACCTGTACGAAGAGGCAGTCTAAGTCGACGAGCATCTCGGCGGTGTCCTTGGACAGGAGGGTGCCGTTCGTGGCGAGAGAGAAGGCCATCTCCCTCTTCTTGATCCGCTCCGCCACTTGGAAGAAGTCCCGTCTGATCAGGGGCTCCCCCCCGGACATTGCGACGTAGGCGACCCCCGCTTCGTCCATGATGTCGACGGCCTTAAGGGCCTCGGATGTTGTAAGCTCCCTATTCATGAGCTCCTCGGCCGCGTCCTGGTAGCAGTGCTTGCAGTGGAGGTTGCAGGCGTTGGTGAAGTTCCATACGACCAGGAAGGGGCAGTAGGATGTGAAGGGCTTCTCCGGGCCCCTCCATGCCAGGCCCTCCAGGACCGAGGCGAGGCCCTTCCTCCAGTATCCCTGCCCCAGCTGTTGCTTCACCTGCTCCTGGGTCAGGTCCATCTTCTCCTTGAATTTGTTCATCAGGTACGATAGCATGAGCTTCGCCACCCTGTCCCCGAGGGAGAGGTCCACTTCGAGGCCGGCGTAAGCGCTCAGGACCTTCTCCGCCCTCTTCCCACTTGAGTCCCTCTTGGTCAGAAACCTGAGCAGGGCCATCGAGACGGGGCTCCCTATCCATCGTTCTATGAGTTCCGCCATCACCTGGGCGTTTCCGCCTGTTCCGGTCTCCATCCCCAACCATTAATTATTTCTAAAAGTTACTAATACGGGTTTTTGTTAGCGTCATATCCATTTCAAAGATGGTCGTCCTGCCCAGCCCGCCGTGAGCAGGTGTAGGTCTGTTGAAGGTCGTCAAAATACACGTAATTTTCCATCCCACGGTATTTTGTCTCTACATTCGGCCCGGAGGGGCCTCATCGAGAAATCAGTATCGACAGCTGCAATTGACGGGGTGCCATGGAGCCTTTTCATCTACATCCCGCCGCTATGTTTAAAGAATAATGAAGGTTAAGGTTAACCGTGAGGCTCAAGCTCGGAAAAATATTGGCTTTGGCTCTCTTGGCGTCCCTAACGGCCCCTGTCGTCCTTGCCCACACGCCCCTCAAACCCGGTGATGAGAACGAGAGCCTTGAGACGGCCTACGAGATACCCGACCCCACCAAGTCATGGACCCTCTACCGAGAGCTCCACGAGGGCGGCGAGGCCCAGTACTACAAGATGATCCTTGAGCCGGGGGATAGGCTGCTGGTGAGCCTTTACACGCCTGTGGGGGAGGACCCCGCCTTTCTCCCCGGCCTGGCTGTGATGGGGCCTGGGATCGAGCCTTCCGGCACGCTTCCCGATTTCGTGGAAGCCCCCAGCGGCATGGGGGTGGCTGTGATCGAACCGAACCGCCCTGAGAGGCCCGAGTATGAGCCCTTCACCCCGGCCAGCTACTACTTCGTAGCCAGCTTCGAGTTCGATGTCTCCGAGCAGGGGGCCTACCACTTCGCAGTATACGAGCCCGAAAGGGGGGGAAGGTACGGGGTCGCAGTGGGGTACAGGGAGGAGTTCACCCTTGCCGAGTGGCTGATGATCCCCCTCGACGTGATAGGCATCCACCAGTGGGAGGGGCAGCCCCTCTGGCTGATCCTCTCGCCGATGATTGTGGCCCTCGCCCTGGGGTTCGGCCTGCTGCTCGGGATGGGGAGGCTGAGCACCAGACCCTTAGCCCTGATCGGCGCGACCGCAGGCCTCCTTTACCTGGGGGGCGGCCTCATGACCCTCATGCAGATGGTGCTCGCCCTCATCCCCGCGTCCCCCGGCCCGTCGGTCGTCCTCACCATCGTCTTCGTGGCCCTTCCCATCATACTCGGCCTAGTCCTCCTCAGGAAGGTCCTGGGGGTTCGGGGAGGGGTGACCCTGAGGGATAGGGCGGTAATCGCCCTCCTCAGCCTCCTCGGAGTGGCCACATGGGCAGGTCTGTTGGTGGGCCCCAGCCTGGCGCTGTTGACGAGCATAATGCCTTTTAGAGATTAGCCTGACCCTGAAATTTCGGGTTAAAATGGGGCAGAGAAAAAAGGAGGTTGGTTCTGAGGGGCTTCACTCAAGGGGCTCCGCCGTCCTCTCCATGGCTGCCTCGGCCAGGGCGAGCCCCATGGACCTGCACCTGTCGAATTCCGCCTCCCCGGGCTCCCCTGCCGAGACTATGCCGTCGCAGACCCTCTCAAGCCTGAAGGAGGAGATCATCCTCTCCAGGCTCTGGAGGGCGGAGTCGCTTCCCCCTCTCCCTGAGGTGAAGGCGGCTGCGGGTTTCCCCGTCACCTTCTCCCTCACGCCCAGGGCCCTGTCGAAGAAGTCCTTCATCAGCCCAGCCATGTAGCTGAAGTAGTTGGGGGAGCCGAAGGCCGCGGCGTCGCATGAGACGAAGTCCTCTACGGTGGCGTAGTCCACCCTCTTCACCGTGACCGACACCCCCTTCACGCTCCTAGCCCCGTCGGCCACGGCCTCTGCCATGGCCTGGGTGTGGCCCCCACGAGAGTAGTAAAGTACCAGGACCTCTACCATGTCCGTTCACATCCCGGTGACATATCCAGGCAGACCGGATACGCGATTTAAATGTCGCCCCAGGAAGATTAAAGCCCATCCCTGTTCCCGTCGGCGGCTCCGATGGGCTGCGCCCGGCCCTGGACTTGCCCTGGCATGGTGACCCGTCGAGCCGCATAACCTCAAATATCCTGGGGGCTTAGTACCCGACTGGATCGCCATGAGCGGGGAAGAGCCGGGGAGCCGGGACGTCGAGTCGTTATTCGATTTGGTGAAGGCCCGTTATAGGGGCCGCCTCACCCCGGAGCAGCTGGAGGATGTGAGGAGGGGCGTGGAGAGGATCGTCGAGGCGGCGGAGGCCCTCAGGAGGGTTAGGCTGGAGAACTGGGAGGAGCCCCTCTTCGTCTTCAGGCCCTATAGGGGGGAGGGTTGACCCTGTCCCCGAGCCCCGTGTTCACCCCTATAAGGGTGCTCAGCGAGGGAATGAGGAGTGGAAGGGTCTCGCCGGTGGACCTAGCTGAGACCTTCCTGGGCCGCCTAGAGGCTCTGGGGCCGAGGTACAACGCAGTCGTCACAGTCACCAGGGAAAGGGCCCTGGAGGAGGCCTTGAAGGCGGAGGAGGAGATGGGGGCAGGGATCTACAGGGGCCCCCTCCACGGGATACCCTACGGGGCGAAGGACCTCCTAGCCACTGCTGGTGGAATCCCCACCACGTGGGGCGCCTCTCCCTTCAGGGGCCAGGCCTTCGACTACGACGCCACCGTCATCAAAATGCTGGGGGGTGCTGGGGCGGTCCTGGCGGCGAAGCTGGCCATGATAGAGCTTGCCGGGGGAGCGGGGTACAGGCAGCCCGACGCCACATTCACTGGTCCGCCCCGGAACCCCTGGGACCCAGAGACCTGGACCGGGGGCTCCTCGAGCGGTTCTGGTGCGGCCGTCGCTGCCGGGATGGTCCCCTTCGCCATAGGCTCGGAGACCTGGGGCTCCATCCTCAGCCCGGCGAACAACTGCGGTGTCTCGGGACTCCGCCCCACATACGGGAGGGTTAGCCGCCACGGGGCCATGGCCCTCAGCTGGACCCTGGACAAGCTTGGCCCCCTGTGTCTCACAGCCGACGACTGCGGCGTCGTCCTAGAGGCCATGGCGGGGCCAGACCCCGAGGACCCCTCCACCACCCCGAGGGATTTCAGGTACGAGCCGGAGACTCAGGACGAGGAGTTCAGGCTAGCTGTGATCAAGGGCGCCACGGAAGGGGTGGACGAGGAGGTCCTCTCCAACTTCGAGGAAACCCTGAGGGTCCTCGAGAGGGTCGCCTCGATGGAGGAGGTGGAGCTCCCGGACCTGCCCTACGAGGCCATAACCCGCATAATCCTCTCAGCCGAGGCTGCGAGCGCCTTCGATGAGTTCGTGGAGGGAGGGGGGAGCCACGGGCTCACTGCCCCGGAGGATCACTATGGCCCCTACCCCCGCACGGCCGTCCTAGCCACCGACTACCTCAGGGCGATGAGGCTGAGGACCCGCATGGCGAGGGCAGCGGACAAGGCCATGGAGCCCTACGACGCGGTTGTGGCCCCCTCGAGGAGGAGCCCGGCCTCCCCCATAGGCCAGGAGTTCCGCAGCTCCTCCCCCGGCACAGCCATGGACGTCATGGGGGCCCTGGGTAACGGGGCGGGCCTTCCCTCCATATCGGTTCCCAACGGCTTCACGGATGGGGGCCTCCCCACGGGGGTCCAGTTCATGGGCCGGGCCTACGACGAGAACAGGATACTAGCGGTGGCCAGGGCATACCAGTCAATGACAGACTGGCACGAGCGCCATCCTCCGGGCCTCCAACCGCCTGAATGAGCGAGGCCGATTGCGCCCTGCCTCTGGGAAAGGGACAGGGAAAAGGCGTCCTGCGATGTAGGGTCCTTCAGTATCGGGTCCCATCTTCGCCTCTGGCCCTCATCCGCGGTGCTGGCTGCCCTCCCCCTAGCCTCCTTCCCCTTCCAAGAGCCTGATCCTTGTGCTCTCGATGACCTCCCTCTCGAAGAGGTCCACGAACTGCTCCAGGTTCCTCAGCTCCGAGGAGTTCTCCCTCCTCAGCTCCTCCCCCAGCTCCCTGAACCTCCACCCCTTGGCGGAGAGGACCAGGTTGAGGTTCTCCTCTATCTCTTCTATGAGCCCGGGCTCCGAGCCCCGGATCTTCTCCACCGTCTCCCTGACTACGGGCCTCCCGTGGACGGGGACCCCCTGGGCGTGAAGTTCTTCCTCTATCATCGTGGCGACCTCAACCCTAACGGCTACGTTGTAGGAGATGGATTGCTCGTTCCCGGCAGAGTGGCCCCCCCTTATCCAGTAGTGGTTCGGTATCGCAAGGTACTCCGAGGTCTCTGGGTCCCACTTGTAGACGTTGACGATCGTCTTGGGGAGGTACCTGAGGTAGTACCTGAAGGAGGAGAATGCCTCGGGCTGCCTCAGGAACCCCTTCGAGTACAGGAGCCTCGGGTACATCTTCAGGTACTGGACGGGCAGGATAAGGAAGGGGTCCCCTATGCCCTCGAACTCCCTCTCCCCGAGCATGCTCGTAGTCCTGGCTACGTTGAACTCGAAACCGAACTCGGGCCTCTCCACGGTCTCCCTGAAGCCCCCTAGCATCCCGGGGTTGTT
>CAYGAH010000198.1:0-22377 GCA_964347685.1 uncultured Candidatus Bathyarchaeia archaeon
CGTAGTGTTTCGTGAGGCCCGCCTCTGCTGCGAAGTCGAAGAAGTGTGGCTTCTCATCCTTCTGTTCGCTCTTCTGGGCCATGTCGATCACTTTTTCGAGTTTGACTCGAATTCGAGTACGGCCGTCGGCGATATAAGGTTATCGATTTCGACTCGAATTCGAAAATCCTAAATCGAAGAAGCCACACAGACGTACGCGATGAGGGAGTCCAAGGCCAAGAAGAAAATCCTGCAGGTCGCAGACGAGATGTTCAAGCAGGTGGGCTACGCTAACCTCAACGTGAACGAGATAGCCCGCGAGGCCGGGGTGAGCATAGGGACCCTCTACTACCACTTCCCGGAGGGGAAGCTGTCCATCCTCATGGAGATACGCAGCCGCATATTCGATCACTACGAGAAAGTGTTCGCGGAGAGGCTAGACACGGAGCGTATAGACGAGGCGTCTTCGTTCGACGAGGGGCTCGAATGGCTCCTGGAGACCCTGATAGGCGTCCACCGCGAGGAGAGGCTCGTCCTTGCCGCCATGGATAGCGAGGTGCTCTCAAACCTGGCATCATACGACAAGGTGGCCGAGTCCATAGTGGTCGAAGAACTCATGGAATCCGATGCCAGGCCCGTCGTCGGGGTTCTGGAGGCCCTCTTGAGCAGGCATCCCGACGAGGGCCTAACCCTCAAGGGGAGGGAGGCCAAGGTCAACAAGGTTGTCGACATCCTCATCCACAGGTTCGTCTACGTCGAGTCGATGTTCGGCTCAGAGCGAGAGTTCATCGACATGATGATCAGGATAATGCGTGCCCTCCTAGCTTGAAGGAGGGATTCTCAAAAAGCTCGTTTCGGTTTCCACGGCGCCCGCAATGCTTGTACTCATATCTCACTGTTTATTGGGAGGTCGGTGTCCCGGCCGTAACCCATCTTTTTCATGGCCAGACATGGATCCCTTGAGTGAAGAGTGAGGAAAGCCTTTGCACCGAAGACGTCTAGGTTACTCATCTATCCTGAGATTTCCAGACTCGTCAACGGGCGTGAATGGGTTGTAGGCTACCTCCCAGTAGTGTCCGTCGGGGTCGGCAAAGTAGGATGAGTAACCACCCCAGAAGACTTGCTGGGGTTGCTTCACCACCCGACCACCTTCTGACCTGACCTTTTCGATAAAGCTGTCAACACACTCACTGCTCCTTAGGTTCAAAGCAAACGTGGCTCCACCAAACCCAGAGCCGGTACCAGGGATCCCGATGTCCTCCGCGAGAAGGTGCCTGGGGTAAAGGGCTAGCACGGTGCCCCCAGTTCTAAACCATGTGATTGAGCTGCTGCTCTTATTGGATTTCTCGAAACCTATCGACTCGTAAAATTCTGTGGACCTTTCTAGATCCGAGACACCCAACGTTACAACGCTGATTACCCTCATCGCATACCGTTCATTCCAAGACGGTAGAAGATAAGAAGCTACTGGCTGGATGTCGGTCGGTGTGCCGGCCGTAACCCACCTTCTGATCTAGGCGGCATCCGGCTGAATGGACTATATCGCATCTCGGACAAAGTCGTATTTATGAAATGTTCTTCTCTATTTTTAAGTTCGACATTTTATTTATACTTATCTTAACAAATTTATATGTTCGCCCATGTCTAAGGGATAAATTTTATATTGAAAATCTATTAAAAAAAAGGTAATGAGTAATGAAGAAGTAACTGAAAAATCTCAATTTGTTTTTTATGATTTTCAAATTAAAGATATGTTTAATATTTCGACTAAAATGATTATTATTGCCTTAGCACTCTCTACCTTTATAATTGTTTTATCTGATAAATTAGAAATACCTACGCATTATGCAGGAATAATAATTATTACAATTGGAGTTCCTTTTGGATTAAGTTCATTAATTAACACAATAATTATATACAGTAATTCTTCTAAATTTTATAATGTCTCTAAATTATGGTTTTTGATTAGTCATCTATCATTAATATTAACTTTATTATGGTATGTTTTAGATATATTTTTTAATATAAAAATACAAGCTATTTCTACATTAATATTACCTATATTAGGCATTGCATTTATTATTCTGTTTATCTCAATTGTAATTTTTAGTGGAAAATGGGAAAATGAAGAGAAATCAAAAATTATAGATACCTTTCTTTCTATATCAAAAAATATTTCTTTTGATACAATCTTATTAATTTTATCAGATAATTTACACACACTTTATGCAAATGATCTTCTTTTCGGAACAATAAGCTGGGGTGGAAATAGAATTCCATCTCGAATTAGTGGAGCTTCAAAAATTTCAATTCAGGAAAAAGACATTGAAAGAAGAATTAAGAAAATAGCAAAAAATAGATGGTTCTTAGTTATCTTAGATAACATTGATATGATATTTAACGTTAATGAACTTATAAATCAATATGGCGGAAAAAACACAGGGGTATTATTACTCCAATCAAAAACCAACATAGAAACTCTTAATGAATTAAAAAATAAATTAAAAATTCCAATTGAAACAATTGAATAATTAAAATTATTAGGTGATTATATTGAAATTAGAAATATTCCTACTTATAGTAAATTACAACTCATGTTCATTGCATCAAATTTTATATGTGTGGTCGAAAGGCTGGCTGTAACTCACCTTCTGTTCTAGGCGGCATCCAGCTCAACGGGCCACCCGCGCCCAACCCCCGTCAAAAACACGCCCCAAAGCAGACGAGGCACGGAAAACTGAACCCCTAAGATCCCCGACCCACTCCCTTCACACGGAACAATGAAAAACCTGAAAACCTTATGACAACCCACCGACGCAAAAAACATACATAACTACCACAGTAATCCCCCGAAAACCGCCACAAGAGGCGAGAGCCGATCCCCACGTGCCCCGACCAAAGGCTCCCAAGGCCCTTCTCCCTCCCCAAACGGTAAAAGCAGAGCCGGGAACATTCTACCTGGATCGTCATGGGAGGGAAAAAGAACTACTCGGGCTACAAGGCCTACCAGTACCTTGAGCCCGGGGCAGACTACAGGGAGTTCAGGCTGAGGGAGGGGGTCAAGGAGGACTGGTGGAACCCGGTCCCCCTATCCAAGGCCGAGGAGGAGAGGTTCGAGGAGGTCATGGAGGAGAACATCGTCGTGGACCTCCACGAGCACCCCTGCCTATACCCAGATGACATAGACCAGTCGCCGGACCTCTTCCCAGAGGGCCGCCAGTTCACAGCATACGAGGCCCTCAGCAGGAGCCGCCTAGACTGCGTATTCGACAACCTCATGGACGGAAGGGCCGTCGTAAACACGAAGCACGGCTGGGACTGGATGGGAACGGTACACGACCTCGGGATGAGGCTCTGCGACATATCCCACCAAGACTTCGTCGTCCACTGCAAGAGGGTCGGAGACATAGAAGAGGCCTTCGAGACGGGCAGGCTCGCTTGGGTTGCGGTCCTTGAGTCTGCCTCGTGCATAGAGAACGAGGTGGACCGCCTCGACGTACTCTATGGCTTAGGCGTGAGGTCCATGGGCATCTGCTACAGCGAGTCGAACATGCTGGGCTCCGGCCTCAAGGAGAGGAGGGATGGGGGCCTGACCGACTTCGGCTACGACGCAGTCGTCCGTATGAACAGGCTTGGCATGCTCATAGACGTTAGCCACACGGGCGACCAGACGGCCCTGGACACGATAGAGCTGAGCAAGGGGCCCATCGTCATCTCCCACGCAGGGGCCAGGGCTCTGATGCCCACTAGGAGGATGTTCCCCGACGATGTCCTCCAGGCGCTGGCTGAGAGGGATGGGGTTATAGGCGTCGAGGTCGCAGGATTCGGAGTAAGGACGGAAAGGCATCCCGAGGGGGGCATAGAGGGGTACATGGAGCACTTAGAGTACTGCATAGACCTCATGGGCATAGACCACGTCGGCTGCGGACCAGACACCCTATACGGGGACCACGCAGGCCACTACAGGGCCTTCAGGGACAGGTACAGGACCGGCGGATACGGGACCTTCCCCAGGCCCGGGGCCCAGCCTGAGAGGGAGTACCCAGAGACAGAGTACGTCAGGGGGATGGAGAACCCCACAGAGTGCCTCCAGAACACCGCAAGGTGGATGATAAAGCACGGATACTCGGACGAAGACATAGCCAAGACAATAGGCGGCAACGCGCTGAGGCTGCTCAAGGAGGTCTGGTAGGCGGACTGGGACAGGCCTCAGGTCTTTCGGCACCACATTATATTAGAGCACGGGCGGAGATATACCGAGGCTCATGTCCGAGGCGATCCCGGAGGGGATGAGGAGGCGTGGCCCCATATAACAGGGCCTCTGGGTGGACCCCCGTCCTCCTGGAAGCCGCAGAGAACGTCAGGAGCAGCGTCAAGGGAACCCTCCTCGAAAGGCCCAACACGGGCGTGGTCGCCCTAAAGAGGCTCCTGGACGAGGCGGCCCAGGAGGCCATCCTGGAAACTCTGAGGAACCAGGGAGTCTCAGCCAACATCGTCAGCGAGGAGGGGGGCCAAGTCATAGGGGGAGGAGGCCCCCACGTGGTCTTGGACCCAGTTGACGGGACCACAAACCTAGCAAGGGGCCTACAGCCAGCGGTGACCAGCCTTGCTGTCTCAGAGACCCCCACGCTCTCCGGGGCCGTCGCAGCCCTAGTCATGGACCTGTACACGGGAGATGTCTACAGGGCGGAGAGGGGGAGGGGGGCCTTCAGGGGCTCAGAGCCCATCCACCCCGCGCCCCCCACATCCGTGAGGGACGGCCTCATATCCCTTGACGTCAGCAAGTCCACCAACCTGGGACCCATTGCAGGCGTCCTCACAACAGCGAGGCACATCCGCCAGCTGGGGTGCTCCGCCATATCCATCTGCCACGTGGCCTCAGGAACCTTCGACGCCCACATAGACATCAGGGGCTCCCTGAGGGCGACCGACGCCGCGGCGGCCCTCATCATCCTAGGGGAGGCAGGCGGCGCATACGCCATAGACGGGGCCGTCGGAGGGGACCTGGAGCTGTCCAGGCGGAGCAGGCTCAGGCTCGTCTCGGCCTCTGGCGTGTGTCTCCTCGATGAGATAATGGGGCTAACGGGAAGGCGGTCCTGAAACATGAGGTTCGAAGGGGAGCCCATCCCCGCCACCTTCCTGGCCCGACCCAACAGGTTCCTGGGGGAGGTGGAGCTAGAAGGGAGGATCGTCCAGTGTTTTATCCCCAACCCCGGGAGGATGAGGGAGCTCCTCACTCCCGGGGCCCGGGTCTACATCATAGAGAGGCGGTCGCCCCTCAGGAAGACTGGCTACGACCTGGCCCTGGTGGAGCTGGACGGGGTCCTGGTCTCCGTAGACTCCAGGGTTCCCAACACCGTCCTGGGGGAGGCGATAGCCGGGGGGGAAGTGCCAGAGTTCATGGGGTTCAGGGTCGGGAGGAGGGAGCCCAAATTCCTAGACTCTAGGCTAGACTTCGAGCTCACAGATGGGGAGAAGATGCTCCTGGAGGTCAAGTCATGCACCCTCGTCGTGGGCGGCGTGGGCCTATTCCCAGACGCCCCAACGAGGCGGGGAAGGCGCCACCTCGAAGCCCTGACCGAGGCCCTCAGCCTAGGGAGGGCCGCCATCCTCTTCCAAGTCCAGAGGGGGGACGCCTCCTCCCTGACGCCAAACGAGGGGGCTGACCCCTCCTTCTCGGGGGCCCTCAGGATGGCGGCAGGCGAGGGCGTTGAGGTCTATGCCTACAACTCCAGGGTCACCCTCGGGGGGGTCTCTTTAAACCGGAGGGTGCCAGTCGCGCTCTGATGGAGGGGCATTTTTACAGGTATGGGGCAAAATAAAACCTATAAATCTCTCTTCTTTTAAAGAAAGCCGTCAAAAAACGGGTTCGTCGGCTAATTTTTCATGGAAATGATTTTTAAGGTTCTATACACTGTTATTGGGAGAAGAGGCAAACGGATGGGAAAGAAGAAGGTACTCAGCGAGAAGGACCTGAGACAGATGGTTTACCCCTCGGAGAACGACGTCCTGGGCGTCGTCCAGAAGATGCTGGGCTATGACAGGGTCCTAGTCAAGTGCCAGGACGGCCACACCAGGGTAGCCCGGATAAGGGGGAAGATGAAGAGGAGGACATGGATCCGGGAGGGGGACGTCGTTCTGGTCTCTCCCTGGGACTTCCAGGGGGACGAGCGCGGGGAGATATTCTGGAGGTACACCCAGAACCAGGTCGAAGACCTGAGGCGGAAGGGAATACTCAAGATAGACTAGCCGGGGCTGGGTGGATGGGTGTCCGACCGTAGGCGCACCGAGGAGGAGGCCGACGCCCTCCAGAGGAGACACGAGGAGGAGAGCCTCATGCTGGAGAAGAGGGGGGAGGAGTACGAGGTCATCGAGGAGGTCTTCGACCGACCCACCCTCGAGGGCGTCTACAGACTCATCCACAGAGGGGTCATAGACAAGTTCCACGGCGTGGTGAAGGCCGGGAAGGAGGCCCGGATCTACTGGGGCCTGAGCCCGGAAGGGGAGGAGCTGGCCATCAAGATATACTACACGGCCACGGCGGATTTCAGGAGGGGGATGCTCAAATACATCAGGGGGGACCCCAGGTTCAAGAGGGTTGGGAGGAACCCCAGGAGCATAGTCTACACATGGGCCCAGAAGGAGTACAAGAACCTCCAGCTCGCAGAGGAGGCAGAGGTGAACGCCCCCAGACCCATCGAGGTCTACAGGAACGTCCTGGTCATGACCTTCATAGGAGTCGACGGGGTGCCGGCGCCCCTCCTCAGGGAGGTCGACCCCGAAGACCCCGAAGGGTTCTATCTCCTTCTCCTCGGGGAGATGAGGAAGCTCTACACGGGGGCCAGGCTGGTCCACGGGGACATGAGCGAGTACAACGTCATGGTCTGGGAGGAGATGCCCGTCATCTTCGACGTGTCTCAGGCCATGCTCACAGTGCACCCGCTTGCCGAGAGTCTCATAGAGAGGGACGTGGAGAACGTGAACAGCTACTTCGACAGGCTTGGCGTGGAGGTCGTGGACCCAGATAGGGTACTGGAGTGGGTCAAGGGTGGAGCAGAGGACATACCTTAAGATCCCCCTGGAGAGGGTGGGCGCCCTCATAGGTCCCGGGGGGAGGGCCAAGGGGAGGATAGAGAGGGCCTTCGGGGTCACCCTCAACGTGGAGAGCGTTTCGGGCACCGTGGAGATCGTCGTCAACCCGGACCAGAGGGACGTCTCTGTGCTCTTCACCGTCCAGAACATAGTCAAGGCAATAGGCAGGGGTTTCAGCCCGAAGAGTGCTATGGCCCTACACCAAGAGGACTACGACCTCCTGGTGATAGATTTGGAGGACTACGTAGGGAGGTCGAAGAACGCAATAGCCAGGGTCAAGGGGAGGGTGATAGGCAGGAACGGCAAATCCAGGGCCCTCCTCGAGGAGATGACCGAGAGCCAGATAAGCGTCTACGGGGGCACCGTCTCCATCATAGGACCCATAGAGAGGCTAGAGGTGGCCAGGGAGGCCGTGCTGATGCTTGTGAGGGGGGCCTTCCACAAGACCGTCTGGAACTTCCTCCAGGCCTACAGGAGGAAGATCCGGGAGGAGAAGGGGGAGATCTGGTTCGACAGGGCCCCCTCGGGGATGCTGAGGTGATGTGATGGCTCAGGCGCAGGAGTACCAGTCTATAAGCCCTTCAGACTTCTTCTACAGGAACAGGGAGATAGCGGGGTTCAGCAACCCAAGCAGGGCCGTATACGCCGCGGTGAGGGAGCTAGTGGAGAACTCCCTGGACGCATGCGAGGCCCAGAGGGTCCCCCCAGACATATTCCTCAGGATAAGCGAGGTCTCCACGTCCGACAGCGAAAACAACATATACCTCCTCAGGGTCCAGGACAACGGAACGGGGGTCCCCCCCGAGCACATACCCCAGTGCTTCGGACAGGTCTTCTACGGCTCGAAGTACACCCTCAAGCAGGCGAGGGGCACCTTCGGGCTCGGGGGGACCATGGCAATCCTCTACGGACAGATAACCACCCACAAGCCGGTGGTGGTGAATTCGAGCACCGGCGGCGAGATCCACGAGTACGAGATGATGATAGACATAGAGAACAACAGGGCCATCATCCTCAGGCACACGGTGCTCAAGAACGACAGGGGCTGGAGGGGGACAGCCGTCCAGATCCAGCTGGAGGGGGACTACAGCAGGATAATGTACAGGCTCCACGAGTACCTGAAGCAGACCGCCATGGTGAACCCCTACGCCGAGATCACCTTCATAGGCCCAAAGGGGAGGCTGTACAGGTTCGAGAGGGGGACCGAGAAGCTCCCACCCCTCCCCCAGCCCGTGAAGCCCCACCCCCACGGGATAGACGTGGAGACCTTCAGGAGGCTCGTGGTCGTCACGGAGACGAAGAACATGAAGTCCTTCATGACGGAGCACTTCCAGGGGGTGGGCTCCACCACGGCCGAGAAGTTCCTAAGGGCGGCCAAGGTGAGCCTTAAGGCCGACCCCAAGACCCTCGGCCCCGACGACATAGTTAGGGCCGTGCGCACCGCCAAGGAGTTCGAAGACTTCATAAGGCCGGACTCCAGCTGCCTCTCCCCGATAGGCGAGGAGCTCCTGGAGACGGGCATAAGGAAGGAGCTCGGCCTCACCGGGGAGGACTTCCTCAAGGTGGTGACCCGGAACCCCGCGACCTACCTTGGTTTCCCCTTCGTTGTCGAGGCCGCGATAGCCGCTGGGAAGACCATAGGCCAGAGGCTGGGGAGGGGGATAACCATATACCGCTTCGCCAACAGGATCCCCCTCCTCTTCGACGAGTCCAGCGGGGTGGTCTACAAGGCGATCAACAAGGACATCAACTGGAGGACCTACAAGGTGGACAACGAAACGCCCCTCGTCATAGCCGTCCACGTCTGCTCAACGAAGATCCCGTACAAGAGCGTGGGGAAGGAGTACATGGCGGACCAGCCCGAGGTGGAGAAGGAGGTGGAGAACGCGCTGAGGAGCGCGGCCCGCAGCCTCAGGATATTCATCTCGAGGAGGGTGAGGATAGCTAGGGAGAGGAGGAGGCTGAACATATTCGGCAAGTACCTCCCCAAGATAGCGGAGTTCTCCGCGAAGCTCTCTGAGAGGGAGGAGCCCCCGGATGTGGGGCACCTGCTCGAGGCTGTGAGCGCGAATATCCCGGAGGTGGAGAAGAAGCTGGAAGAGGTGAATGATATTGCCGGAAAAGAAGGTTAGCGAGGCGGAGAAGAGGAGGGACGCAGTGGAGCTGTCCCTCAGGCAGATGGGGAACCTGATCTACGAGCAGATCGAGAACAGGGAGTTCCCATGGGTGATGATGCAGAGCAGGTCTACGGACAACATCCTCTACGACCCAGACCTGCGCCAGTACATCCTCGGTGACAGGATGATAAGGCGCCACAGCCGCAACATAAGGCACATCCGCCCCTTCACCCAGCTCGTCTGGACCGCCTGGTTCGCGAAGGAGCTGGTCACTAGGAGGAAGACGAGCACCCTGAGGGAGGTCTACTACTCAGCCAGGGGCCAGAGGGACATAGAGTTCAGCGGCCAGCAGGAGTCCGACAACATAATCACCGACCTAGAGGTGGCCCTGAACAGGCCCAGGGAGGACTTCAACGTCTTCCCGGAGGAGAGGAGCGCCATATTCGGCGACCTCACTATAGAGTACACGGTCCCGGGATACGAGGGGCGCCGCATGAACCTCACGGACCACCCAGACGGCGTGATGATAGGGCCGGCCCTCACCAGCAGCGAGTTCGTTGAGACCAGCGCAGACAAGGTTCTCGTCATAGAGAAGGGCGCCATGTTCACGAGGCTCGTCGAGGAGAGGGCCCACGAGAGGTTCAACGCCCTCCTCATCCACACGGCCGGCCAGAGCCCAAGGTCGACGAGGGGGATCATCCACCGCCTAAACAGGGACTACGGGCTGCCCACATACATCTTCACGGACGGGGACCCCTGGGGCATCCACATAGCCATGGTCATAATATCGGGCTCCGCAAACGCCGCCCACCTCAGGGGCCTGGCCACTCCCGACGCGAAGTGGATAGGGGTCTGGGGCAGCGACATCCTAGAGTACGAGCTGCCCACGGAGAACCTGACGGAGACGGACCTGAAGCGCCTCAAGGAGCTAAAGGACGACCCCAGGTACAAGGAGGAGACCTGGCAGAGGGAGATAGACGTCTTCCTCAAGATAGAGCAGAAGGCGGAGCTTGAGGCCTTCAGCCGATACGGCCTCACATACATAGTGGACGAGTACCTTCCGGCAAAGCTGAAGGCCGCCTGAGCCCCAACTTATATACCCCGCCCCTGATTTATGGATCGATCCCCATGTCCGAGGAAGCCGGGATAACCCTGACTGTTCTGGTGACCATGATCGTGGGATTCGTGCTGCTCCTGCTCGGAGCAGTCTTCACCTGGTTCTCCCTCACGACCCAGGCAGGCATCGTCAGCTCCAGGGTCCTCACCCCCATAGGCGTGGTTATAGCCCTGATAGGGCTCCTCATGCTCCTGGCGAGGGAGGGCTGAGGTTGGCGGGGATCAAGGGCGTTATCCTCGCGGGGGGAGAGGGGAAGAGGTTCCGCCCCCTCACGTACTACTTCCAGAAGTGCATGATACCCGTGGGGCCCGAGCAGAGGCCCATCCTCGAGTACATCGTCCGCCTCTTCGAGCACCACGGGCTCCGCGACCTCGTCCTCCTCGTGGGATACAAGCACCAGCAGATAGCCAACTACTTCGACGGGGGGGCCCGCTTCGGAGTCAGGATGGAGTACGTACTAGACGACCCCAACCTCAAGGGGAGCGCCAACGCCCTGGTGAACGCCTATAGGAGGGGAACCCTATCGAGGGAAGACACCCTGGTGGTCTACTTCGGAGACATCCTCTCCAACATAGACCTCGGGGAGATGGTGGAGCGTCACGCGGGCTCGGGGGCGGCCGCTACCGTCGCCCTCTCCTCTGGCTTCAAGGTGAGGGTGGGAACCGCGGAGGTCGAGGGGGGAAGGGTCACCGGGTTCGAGGAGAAGCCCCAGCTCAGGCAGCCCGTGAGCATAGGGGTCCTCGCCATGAGCGGCTGGGTCCTTGGGGAGATGGACAGGCTCCTAGAGGAGGGGAGGTTCGAGGTGTTCGACATCATGGGTGACGTGGTCCCCTACCTGCTCAAAAGGGGCCACCAGGTAAGTGCCTACGTCACAGACTCCTTCTGGTACGACCTGGGGTCGGTGGAGAGGTACGAGAGGCTGGGGAACGACGAGGTCAGCGAGAAGCTGGGGTTCCTCTTCGAGGGGCGCTGACGCCGTTCGGGTGCACAAGCTTCATAAACGGACCTGTTTCATGATCACCCGACGGTGAACCGTTTTGAAGGCCCTTGTTCTCGCTGGCGGGTTCGGCACCAGGCTCAGGCCCCTTAGCTGCACCCGGCCCAAGATGCTCTTCCCCGTGGCGAACGAGCCCCTCATGGACTGGACCCTCAAGAACCTGTCAAATGGAGGGGTGGACACGGTGATCCTGGCCGTCAACTACATGGCGGAGGCCCTGGTCAGGTACCTGGGGCCCACAAAGTACGACCTGGGCATCCTCTACTCTAGGGAGCAGAGGCAGCTGGGCACCGGCGGCCCCATAAGGCACGCGGCGGAGATGCTCAGGGACGACGAGCCCTTCCTCGTTCTCAACGGGGACATAATATCCGACATAGACTACGGGAGGCTGGTGGAGTTCCACAAGGAGAAGGGAGGCCTCGCCACCATAGCCCTATACCAGGTCCCAGACCCAACCCGGTACGGCTCCGTGGAGATAGACGGGGAGGGGCGCATCCTGCGGTTCGTGGAGAAGCCTGAGCCTGGGAGGGCGCCGAGCAACCTCATCAACGCGGGCATATACGTCCTTGAGCAGGAGGTGCTGGACTACATCCCCGAGGGGAGGGCGGTCTCAACGGAGAAGGAGGTCTTCCCGGTTCTCGCCGCCGAGAAGAGGCTCCACGGCTTCGAGACGAGGGGCCTCTGGACGGATGTCGGGGTCCCTGAGGACTACCTCACGGCCAACAGCATGCTCCTCGCGAGGCAGGGAGGGGTCTCGAGGGGGGAGGGCTCAAGCGTCCACGAGACGGCCGAGATCATGGCGCCCTGCATCCTTGGGAGGGGAGTGGTGGTGGGGGCCAAGTCGGTAATAGGTCCAGACACCTCCATATCGGACCACGTCCACGTGGGGGAGGGGTGCAGGATAGAGAACTCTATAGTCTTCCCGGGGGCGACTATAGGAGACTACACGAGCATAAGGAACGCGATGATAGGGGAGAACGCAGTCCTCAGCCGCTGGGTCAAGGTGGAGTCGGGGAGCCTTATAGGGGACTACGCTATCATCAATGACGGCGTCACCATTACCCAGGGCGTCACCATCTGCCCCTCGAAGCAGGTCAGCGAGAGCATCCTGGAGCCCCGACAGGTGATGTGATGGGGCGGCTCTTCGGGACCAACGGGGTCCGGGGGGTCGCAAACAGGGAGCTCACCGTGGAGAAGGTGACGAGGCTAGCAGCCTCTGCAGGGAGCCTCCTGGGTAGGGACGTGGCGCTGGGGAGGGACGGTAGGACCAGCAGCCCCATGTTCAGGGACGCAGCGGTCGCGGGCCTCCTCTCGGTGGGCTGCGAGGTCCAAGACCTGGGGGTCCTACCGACCCCTGCCCTCCAGTACACTGTGAAGAGCGCCATGCTCGACGGGGGCGTGATGATAACGGCCTCCCACAACCCCCCTGAGTTCAACGGGGTAAAGGTGGTCGCCCCGGACGGGGTAGAGGTCCCGAGGTCGATGGAGGGGGAGATAGAGGGGCTCTTCTTCGGGGGGGGCCCCGAGCCCCGCCCTTGGGACGGGGTGGGTTCTGTAAGTTTTCTGGACGTGCTCGACGCCTACACCGAGGCTGTCTCCTCCCACGTTGACGGCGACCTTATAAGGGGGGCTGGCCTTGGGGTGGCCCTGGACCCTGGGAACGGCGTGGGGGTCCTCACGGCCCCAGTCGTAGCGAGGGGCCTTGGGTGCTCGGTCTACACCCTGAACGCCGAGATCGACGGGCGATTCCCGGGGAGGGATTCGGAGCCGAGGCCGGACAACCTGGGGGGGCTCAGCGACCTCGTGGTTGCATCTGGGGCGGACCTGGGCGTGGCCTTCGACGGGGACGGGGACAGGTCAATGTTCGTCGACGAAACAGGGGAGGTCCAATGGGGTGACAGGGCTGTCGCCCTCGTCGCCAGGGAGTTCGTGGCGAGGAACCCGGGAGCCAGGGTCGCTACCTCCGTCAGCTCCTCCCGCGTCATAGAGGACGTCGTGAGGGAGGGGGGAGGGGAGCTAGTCTGGACAAGGGTGGGGAGCGTAGATATCTCAAGGACTATGGTGGACGGGGGCATCATGTTCGGTGGGGAGGAGAACGGTGGGATGATGTACGGCCCCCACCTCCAGGTGAGGGACGGCTCCATGGCCATGGCCCTGGTCCTGGAGATAATGGCGAGGCACGGCAAGCCCCTATCCGAGCTCTTCGGGGAGCTCCCCCAGTACTCCCAGATGAAGGGGAGGGTCCCGTGCCCAGACGGGCTCAAGGAGGCGGCCCTAGAGGCCCTCAGGGAGAGGGTGGAAGCCCCCAGGGTTGAGACCATAGACGGGGTGAAGCTCTGGTACCCCGACGGGAGCTGGATACTTGTGAGGCCCAGCGGCACCGAGCCGGTGTTCAGGCTCTACGCCGAGGCGGGGAACGAGGATAGGGTGAGGAGGCTAGTCGAGGAGCACAAAGCCCTGGTGGGGGAGATCGTCAAGTCTCTCAGTTAGGGTCATCGGCGCATGGCTGTGGCCAAGTCTAGGAGGGCCTCGTAGGGGTCATCCGCCCTTACGACTCCGCTGGCGACCAGGACCCCCTCAGCCCCCAGCTCCAGGGCCGCTGCCGCGTCTTCACCGTCGGTGATCCCTGCGCCGCATAGGACCCTGACATTTGGGTTGACCCCCTTTACGGCGTCCATGGTCCTGGTGATTATCTCGGGCTGGGCCCTCGAGACGGGGATTCCCGTGCCTATTAGCTCGGGGGGCTCTATGGCTACGGCGTCGGGGTCGAAGGGGGCGACCGTCCTGGCCCTCTCCGGGGTGTCTGCGCATACGACCGTGATGAGCTCGGCCTCCCTCGCCCTCCTCACCGTGGCCTCTATCGTGGGAACTTCTAGCCTCCTCTCCGAGTGGCTTATGAGGGTCCCCTCGCAACCTGCCTCGGCCACCGCCTCCGGTAGGATGTGGCCCGTGAACTTGCCGAATCCGACTGGGTCGACGTGCTGGGCGAATACGGGGACCTCTGTCGCCTCGGCCACGGCCAGGAGGTCCACCGCCTGGGGGGCGACGGCTATGCTGACTCCCGTCTTCTCTGACACCCTCTCGGCGGTGTGGGCCAGCCTCAGGGCCCTCTCCCCCATCCCCTCCCTGTATGTCTTGAAGTTGACAAGGATGAGGGGGTACGTGACCAGTATGGCCTCCAATGGATCACCTCCCATATTATGGGGGCTCAGCCTTTATCTGTTGCTCGGGGCGGGGTCCTGTTTTATTAGAGGATCAGAGCAGATGTTTGATCGGAGTCTCAGATGGTTGAGAAGAAGCCTGTTCAGGTTAGTGACCTGACGGAGCTTGAGATCGTCTCCGATCCCCAGGTCTCCCCTGACGGGGGGAGGGCGGCCTTCGTCCACACGGTGCTCGACTACGATAAGGACGAGTACTTGAGTGACGTCTGGATGGCTGACCTCGAGGAGGGAGGGGCCAGGCAGTTCACCTCGGGGAGGGGCAAGGACAAGAACCCAAGGTGGTCGCCTGGGGGCGACTCTCTCCTGTTCACCTCCACGCCCCCGGCGAGGGAGGGTGAGGAGAAGAAGAAGACCCAGCTCTACGTGATCCCCGTGGGAGGGGGGGAGGCTAAGCAGGCGACTGACCTCAAGTGGGGGGTCGAGTCTCCCAGGTGGTCCCCCGACGGGAGGCGTATCCTGTTCATCTCCCCCGTGAGGAAGGAGGAGCCGGAGGGGGACGTGAGGGTCATCGACAGGCTGGAGTACAGGTTCAACGGTAAGGGGTTCTACGAGGGGAAGAGGAAGCACTTATTCACCGTCCCTGCGAAGGGTGGGAAACCCAAGCAGGTGACGGATGGGGAGTTCGACGTCGTCTCGGCGGAGTGGCTGAGGGGCGGGGGTAGGGTCGCCTTCATAAGCAACCTCGATCCAGAAGCGGACAAGACCCGGGAGAAGTACATATACAGGGTCGAAGCGGGGGGAGGGGAGCCCTCGAGGCTGACTGACGGCCCCAGGGCGATAGGCTCCCTGGCCCCCTCCATGCTGGAGGACGTCATAGCCTACATAGGCCACGACTTCAGGAGGGGGCTTGCGACGAACCAGGACGTCTGGCTGGTGCCCTCTGAGGGGGGCGATTCTGTGAACCTCACGAGGGGATTCGACCAGGACACGGGGACGAAGCTGAGCTGCGACATCAGGGTCTCATCCCCGGACCCTAACCCTGGCTGGATGCCGGACGGCCGCTCCCTGATGTTCACCTCAGCATACGGAGGCGTCTCGAAGCTCTACATGGTCCCCTCAGACGGGGGCCCCGTGGAGCCCATCCTGGGAGGGGTGGACCACAGCGTCGAGGCTTGGAGCGTAGCCGAGGACGGCACGATAGCCTACACTGCTCTTGAAACGGCGAGGCCCATAGAGCTCTGGGTATGGGACAGGGGGGAGTCCAGGCGGGTCACGGACCTGAACAGGAGGTACGTGGCGAGGAGGGACATCAGGGGCCACGAGGGCTTCGGCTTCGAGTCATCCGCAGGCCACAGGGTCGAGGGCTGGATCATGACCCCTCCCGGCTTCAGCGAGGACGGTAGGTACCCCATGGTGGTGGAGATCCACGGGGGGCCCAGGGGGGTCTACGGCCACAGCATGATGCACGAGTTCCAGGTGCTCGCCGCCCAGGGATGGGTTGTGATGTACGTCAACCCCTGGGGGAGCGGGGGATACGAGGAGGACTTCCAGGCCGGGCTCCCCGGCCACTACGGGGAGCAGGACTACGGGGACATAATGGAGGCGGTGGACTACGTGCTGAAGAACCACCCCTACGTGGACCCCGATAGGCTAGGGGTGACGGGAGGGAGCTACGGTGGATTCATGACGAACTGGATAGTCGGGCACACCGACAGGTTCAGGGCGGCTGTCACCCAGAGGAGCATAAGCAACTGGTACAGCTTCTTCGGCGTCAGCGACATAGGGTGGACCTTCGGAAAATGGGAGATGGAGGGGACCCCGTGGGAGAACGAGGACAGGCTGATGGAGAAGTCGCCTATAAGGTACGTTAGGAACGTGAAGACGCCCACTCTGATAATCCACAGCGAGGAGGACTACAGGTGCCCCATGGAGCAGGCTGAGCAGTGGTACACCGCCCTCAAGTATCTTGGGGTGGAGACCGAACTCGTGAGGTTCCCTGGGGAGAACCACGACCTCAGCAGGAGCGGGAAGCCCAAGCACAGGGAGCAGAGGCTGAACCACATTATAAGATGGTTCAAGAAGCACCTGGAATAGCTTCTTTTCTCTTTTACTTCGATTTTTCAGTAGTTTAATCGGGATGCCCAACACTCCGATCCCCGGGGAAAATCCCAACCCAATCAGGGATCGAACCCAAAAGTCGAAGCCGATCACAGCCGAGAATCACAGGCCCCAGCACTACCCAAAATTCTTAGGTATCAGTGAAAATTAAATAACGGAGATCCATTTGGCCGAAGAACAGACCGTCTACATCGTCCCCGAGACCACAACCCTCACGACCCCCGAAACGAAGGTAAAGCTGATTGAAGAGATAAGGACGAAAAAGAAGCTGCCCACGCTAAGGGAGGTCATCGCCTCCCTTAAGAAAGACCTGGAAGAGGCGGGGCTGAAGGAGTGGGAGGCCTCTATCGAGGCCCACATAACAATAGGGACGGGGAGCGTCATCCCGGGGGGAGAGGCAGGGATAAAGACGACCCTGACCTTCTCCAGCGGAGACTCCGATTGAAGAAACCAGAAAGCCTAGGCCATCCCCTTTTTTTAAATCGGTCGGAGTTCACTCCAACCCCCTGGCGGTCCTCCTCCCTGTGGTCCCCGGGTGTGGAGTGAACCCGCGCCGCCTCCTCCCCATCGATTAAAAGTTGATTCAAAACCATTATTTACGAATTTTTAGCTAAATTATAAAAATTGTGGCACTGTCAATTCGTAAGGATGTCCTTGAACTCCTTCCTCAGCTCCTCCATGTACCTCTCGAAGCCAGAGTCTATGTCTGCCTGGATCATCCCCACGACGTACTCTACGACGATGCTCTCTATGGGCTCCCTGTATATCCTGCTTATGGTCTCAAGGGCCCTGTAGACGTTCTCGGGGAACTCTACCTCTACCTTCACCGGGGTGGACATGCCTGATCACTCATCCTCCAACAACCGCCCATCAACATTAATCTGCAACATATTTAATACTTATCCGAGTAACATTCACGTACTGATAAAGGCGACCCCTCCAAAAGCTAAATTCTAAATACATTTTAATAGAATCAACATAAAAATAGTTTAAAATTTGTCCATCAAAAATTCAATAAAACATACTTATTTTAAAACACTTTACATAAAAAACACTAGATCATAAACGAAATTAATTTAAAACTTGATAGTTTCCCCCCTCGAAGACGCCAGGGAGCCCCCTAGAGTTTCCGCTATAAGCGGCAACCGTTATAACGCATTCGATCAGCTCTAGGAAGGGGGCGGGGAAACTCTTATCCTAGACAGAGGGACTGGCCCTACGCCAGGACCCTCTCCTGCACCCCCAGGAGCCTGTCGACCTCACCCTCGGTGTTGAAGAAGTGGGTGGAGACCCTTATCCCCCCTACTCCCCCAGCGTACCTCAGGGCGACGACGATCCCCGCCTCCTGGAGAGCCCTGAAGCTCTCAAGGTTAAGCTCGTGCCTCCCAGTGGTGTAGGTCACGAGCCCTGCCCTCTCCCCGGGCTCTAGGGGGGTGTTCACCCTCACCCCGAGGTCCCTCAGCCCCTCGATGAGGTAGCCGCTCAGCCCCCGGGTCCTCTCCTGGATGTTCCCCAGGCCCAGACCGTTGAAGTATTTCAACGCCGCGTGGAATCCCCAGACGGCGTCCCCCGAGACCGTCCCCCTGCTGAACTTCTCCGCAGTCCCCACAAGCGGCTTGTCGTAGTCCCCTATGTTGTCGTGGCCCGGCCTCACCCATGGGGCCCCTCCCCTGAACGCCTCCTCGACCCCCTCGTACAGCCTGTAGTCGGGCTCGTATTCGCCTATCAACTCCTTCCTGACGTAGAATATCCCGTTCATCGCGGGGCAGCACAGCCACTTCTCGCTCCCCACAACGAGGAAGTCGACGCCGTCCCGGTGAACGTCCACGTCCACCGCTCCCACCGCCTGATAAGCATCGTCGACAACTATCGCCCCGTGCTCGTGGGCCGCCTCGGCTATCGCCTTGACGTCGTAGAGGAGGCCAGAGGTCCACTCCACGTGGCTTAGGCAGACGACCCTAGTCCCGTCGTCCATAGCCTCCTCGAAGTCGGAGGTCTCTATACTGCCCTCCCTGTTCCTTATCCTCCTTATCTCGACTCCCCCCTCCCTGAAGGGGAGCCAGACGAAGACGTTGGACTGGTACCCCAGGTCCGTCACCACCACGTTCTCCCCCCTCCCCAGCTCCACCATCCCCGCGACGGTGTTGAGCCCCTCGGAGACCCTGCTCGTCCAG
This sequence comes from uncultured Candidatus Bathyarchaeia archaeon, assembly GCA_964347685.1. GTDB lineage: Archaea > Thermoproteota > Bathyarchaeia > TCS64 > TCS64 > CAYGAH01. The sequence goes on from CAYGAH010000198.1 coordinate 18,756, forward strand.
CAGACCTCCTCGGGATCGGCGTGAATGAGCCTGGCCGCCTCCCCCCTCGCGTCGGGGGACCTGGCCCCCCTGTCCTCCCCCATCCTGAACCTCCACCAGTCCCTGACGGCGTCCCAGACGTGCCTCAGCGCGGGCCCGTGGGCCGCGCTGTTCAGGTACGTCTTGTACCTGAGGACCGGAAAATCCTCCCTGACCCTCCCCACATCCATCCTAGTTCCCCTTCCCAGAAACGTAGGACCAACTTGTTTTTAAGAGTAGGCTGAAAGGAGCCCTAAAAGACCGGGATGAGGGTCAGATAGCCCGAAGGAAGAATTGGACTCGTCAAGACTAAGGGCGCCATCAGGAGACTGTGGCTTAGAACTCCTTGAGGGCACCCGCTATCAGGGGCGCCACCCTGACGACGCTGAACCTGCCCGGGACGGTGTCGGTGCAGACGAAGCCGTCCACGGCTCCCAGTACCTCCTCTAGCCCCTCCTCAGGGATCAGGGAGTTGACGCAAGCGAGGTGGACCTCTTCGGCCCCAGCACCCCTGAGGAGCCCCGCCGCCTTGACGTGGGTCCCCCCGCTGGTGATCGCGTCGTCGAATATGACCGCCCTCCTCCCCCGCACGTCGACCTCGGCCTCCCTGAGGGAAACCTCCCCCGTGAAGGGGTCCCGGAACGTCTCCACCCTCCCCCAACCCCCTCCCAGGACCGAGGCCGCCTCCTTCGCGTGCTCCACGTCGACGGGCTTCTTCCCGAGGGAGAGGGAGAAGGCCCCTCCCAACCCTTCATCCCTTAGGTGGTGCGCCAGGAGGGGCACAGCCGATAGGTCCACGAGTCCCAGACGGGAGCCCCTGAAGACATCGGGGTTGTGCACGTTCACGGTCACCAGCCTGGAGACCCCGAGGCCCAGGAGGAGCCTGATAACTGCCCCCACGCTCACCACCTCCCCGGGGAGCCTCCTCCTGTCCTGCCTGGCGTAAGCCAGGTAGGGGGCCACCACCGTGACCTCTCCGGCACCCGACTCCCTCATGCCGTCAAGGACGAGAAGGAGTTGGACCAGCCTCCTGTCCTGGGGAGGCCCCGTGGAATGGATGAGGACGACGTCGGAACCCTCAACGTCCAAGGGGAGCCTGAGGTAGCTCTCGCCGTCGGGGAAAAGCCTGTGCTCCACCGCAGCCCCTTCGACGCCCAGGATTTCTACGATGTCCCGACCTATCCCCTCTGAGCCTGGGCCGTAAAGGACGATCAAAGGACCACCCCTTACCCATACCTTCGAGGCGCATAAAGGAGTAACTACCAAAAATAATGAGGGGGGTCAGCCCCTCCAGCAGGCGATCTTCCCCTCCTTCTCAAGCTCCCTCACCCTCTCAGGGAGGTACCCAAGGAGGCCCGTCAGGACCTCCTCTGTGTGCTGCCCCAGCATGGGCGATGCGCTCACCACCTCCCCCGGGGTCTCCGAGAACCTCACCGGGAAGTTGGGGACCCTTTGGGTGCCCGCCGAGGGGTGCTCCACCTCTACCCACATCCCCCTCGCCCTGAGGTGGGGGTCCTCCATGGCCTCGTGGGCCTCGTATATGGGGGCGACGGGCATCCCCACCCCCGAGAGGAAGCCGAAGGCCTCAGACCGGGTCATCCCCGATATCTTCTCCATGATCAGCTCCTTGGTCACCTCATCGACCCCAAGCATCTCCTTCAGCGTCTCTATCGCCTTGGGCCTCTCCCCCGCGATCTGGATCCAACCGTCCCTCACCGGGATGACCCCCCAGACCCTGTTGGGGTCCCTGGGCCTCTTCCTCCTGCGCTCAATGGGGCTCTCCTTGAGGAGGTCGTAGGCGACAGAGGAGCAGCAGTTGAACGCCACCATGCTGTCCACCTGGTTCACGTCTATCATCTGCCCAACCCCGGTCCTGTCCCTGTGCCTCAGGGCCGCGACTATCGCGAAGGCCCCGTACATCGCTGGCCCCAGGTCGCCGAGGGCGCCTGCCATCGTGATGGGGGGTCCATCGGGGTCGTGCTGCTTCCCCGTGGCGTATGTGTGCCCGCTTATGGCCTCCGCGATGACGGCGTAGCTAGCGTTCCCGCTGTAGGGGCCCTCCTGCCCGAAACCGCTGAGGGCGGCGTATATTATGTCGGGCTTGAGCCTCCTCAGCTCGTCGTATCCTAGGCCCAGGCGCTCCATGGTGCCTGGGACGAAGTTCTGTACTACCACGTCCGAGACCTTCACCAGCTCCCTCGCTATCTCCTGCCCCTCGGGGCTCTTCAGGTCCACGGCCAAGTCCTTCTTGTTGAGGTTGAGGGCGTAGAAGGTGGTGCTCACCCCGTGGACAAGCTCCCCCGGCCCAAGGCGGCCTATGGTCCCCCAGGGGGGCTCCACCTTTATCACCTCCGCCCCCATCTCTGCGAGCATCATGGTGCAGTAGGGGCCGAACCAGACGTGGGTGAAGTCCAGCACCCTGACGTCCTCGAGTATTTTGGGCATTTGAATCCTGTATGTGATGGGGGTTTCGGTTATTTATCTTGCGGTCCGGACGGGGGGCGCGGGCTGGTTAGCCTTGGGTGCCCTGAGCGCGTCGGTAGCTTGTCATAAGGTTTTCAGGTTTTTCACGTTTCCGTGTTATTTGGGCGGTTTCGGTGTTTCGGGGTTCACGTGTTTCGGTTCTTTTGTGGGTTCGTCGCTTGGGGGGCGTTTTTATCTGGAATGGCCCGTGTTTCCGACTGGAATCGATCGTGGACGGCGTCGTTTTCTAGCATCTTTCATTGAATGGCGTGTTTATCATAAGCGGATGGTGTGACTCCCCCTCCTTCCTTGAGCGGTGTTTTCCGACCCCTTTTCGGAAAAGGGGTCGCAGATCCGCCTAACGGGTTTATTTTTTCCTACAAAAATCTATTTCCTCGTATCGAGCGCTCGGACGGGCGTTTGTATCTCGCTCCAAACCATAAATCATCTTCAACCATTCTCTATCCAGCCTGTCTTGATATCCTCCCTACAATATTTACGGCTGTAAGGTTTAATATCCACGACAGGAGACCCATCCGCCATATCTATCCCCTTTACATTTAGAACATTGCCGGCTATTTCAATGAGCTCGACTATCGTGATTCCAATATGGTTCGGTCTATCTGGATGGCTGGTAGAGAATACACCCTTTGGTTCGACTTCGTGAGCTAAGGGCTTGACGAGAAGGCTGTAGCCTTCCGACTCGTGGAATATCCACAATATGACGAGATGTGAGAAGCCTTCGACATCCTTTAGCCCCTCCTCATATTCTTTGAAAACCTTGATTTTTCCAAGAGTGTCTTGATACCCTTTTATGGGGACATCCTCTTTATGCTAAAAGGGAGAAAGTACCACCCCTACAGGTTTTAACACATATTCATCATCCATATAAGCTCACTATATGAAATTTTTTAAGAACTAAATATTGGTTCTTCCCCATCTTTTTCTTGAAACTACTCAGATGCTGATTCTAGTGAAGAAAGGAGTATGGGGTTAGGTCTTGAGTTCTGGATGCTCCTCTGAGTACTTGTATAAGGCGTTCATTGCGTATTCCATATTTTGATAGTAACTTGATCCATGACGATTTCTACTCTCATAGATTATGTCTTTATACCACTCCCAGAAGCGGAGACTCCAATAA
>CAYGAH010000199.1:0-1928 GCA_964347685.1 uncultured Candidatus Bathyarchaeia archaeon
CTCAAACTGCATGGAGCCTTAAATGGGAAAACGGTTTCGGGTCGGGGTCTACTCCGAGTAATATTTGGGGGAGACGAACCTCGTCAGGGCGCAGACGATCGCGTCACGCAGGATCGATGAGCGGTCCAGTCGGCCCTGAGTCAATACGCCTACGACCCCCTCTTTGTCGAGGACGTCTTTCTTCGCCAGCATGGAGTCTATCACCCGCTTGCTCGCGTCGGTGCCCGCCTCTATCCTTGAAAGGATGGGCTCAGGGGCCTCGTACGCCGCAGAACCCCCAATTCCTAAGACCCCCTCATGCAAGATCGCGGCGTAAGTCCTCACGAATTTTATGCCGTCCACCTCCACTATGCCTGACTCTATCCCCACTGCGTACTCCGCCTCCGGAACCTCATCGACCGTGTTGTGAACCCTGTTTATCGCCCCATGTAACGTTTCCGACTCTGAAGTGGGGAAGGGCTTGACGCCTGAGGGAACATCGATTGGGGTCACCTCCACGGCGTCGAAAAACTGTGCGAACGCCCTTCTCGACGCCTCTACCTTTACTGGGTTCGTGGAACCGACAGCGACCAACATGGTGGCTCAACACTGACGGGGAGAGAAGAATTATTTTATATTACTGGCGCATTGAACAGGCCTGAGGGAAATCCTAATGAGGGATGGAAAAACAATCCCCGAGAATTTCTGAAAAGAAGGAAAATCCCAGAAAACCCCTCGACCGAGTTCTCCGTGATGGAAGCGAACCGCAGAACAAGCTCTCAGCGGACCACCGCTTCCTTGGCCAGAGGCTGGACCTCTTCTCAATAAGCGATGAGGTGGGCGTGGGGCTGGTCCTGTGGCACCCCAAGGGGGCCATGATAAGGAGGACGATAAGGGACTTCTGGGAGAGGGAGCACCTGAGGAACGGGTACCAACTGGTGTCCACACCCCACATAGCCAGAGGGGGGCTCTGGGAGAGATCGGGCCACCTTGACTACTACGCTGATAACATGTACCTCTTCGAGAAGGAGGGCGAACCATACGTTGTGAAGCCTATGAACTGCCCCCTCCACGTAGAGATATACGGGTCGAGGCCCAGGAGCTACAGGGAGCTCCCCATAAGGTACGCTGAGTGGGGTACGGTCTACCGGTACGAGAGGTCTGGCACCCTCCACGGGCTGATGAGGGTGAGGGGGTTCACCCAGGACGACGCCCACATATTCTGCACCGCCGATCAGCTGGGACAGGAGGTGTCCGGAGTCCTCCGCCTCGTCGAAGAGGTCCTGGGCGCCTTCGGATTCAGCGACTACAGGTTCAAGCTCTCAACGAGGGACCCCGGGAGGCCCGAGAGGTACATGGGAGGGGACGAGGAGTGGGGCTGGGCCCAGGAGTCCCTGGCCGAGGCTCTGGAGGGGAGGGGCCTGCGGTACACGGAGGCCGTGGGGGAGGCCGCATTCTACGGCCCCAAGATAGATGTTGACATAGTGGACGCCTCTGGCCGTGAGTGGCAGTGCTCCACGGTCCAGTTCGACTTCAACCTCCCGAAGCGCTTCGACCTGAGCTACGTCGGCCCCGACGGGACAGAGGAGACCCCCTACATGATCCACAGGGTTCTCCTTGGGGCGATAGAGAGGTTCTTCGGCGTCCTTATAGAGCACTACGGTGGGGACTTCCCCGTGTGGCTGGCCCCCGTGCAGGTGAGGGTGATGTCCATAAGCGAAAAGCACGCAGACTACGCCGAGAGGGTGCACCAAATGCTGTCTTCGGCGGGAATAAGGTCCGAGCTAGACGAAAGGCCCGCGACAATAGGATACAAGATAAGGGAGGCGGAGACGGAGAAAGTCCCCTACATGGCGATCTGTGGAAGGCGGGAGGCCGAGTCAGGCACGGTGTCCCTGAGGAAGCACGGCGGCGAAGAGATGGGTGAGTTCCCCGTCGAGGAACTGATC
>CAYGAH010000200.1:0-2141 GCA_964347685.1 uncultured Candidatus Bathyarchaeia archaeon
TAAAAGATGGATCTAACCGTCTGCCTCGTCGCCACGGAGCTCTTCGGCTGGGGAAGGTACGGCGGGTTCGGGATGTGCACCCGAACAATAGGGCGGGAACTCGCAAGACGGGGAGTTGATGTTTCCGTTGTGGTGCCTAGGGGGGAGGGTCAGAAGCCGGTGGAGAGCCTGGACGGCATGACGGTCCACAGCTTCCCCTTCTGGAGGTACCCGTTCACTTCCGGCCTGTACAAGGGATGCGACGCGGACGTCTACCACTCTGAGGAGCCTAGCTGGGGCACTTGCTTGGCCCTCGGGGCCCTCCCAGGGAGGAGGCACGTGGTGACTTGCCAGAACCCCAGGACCCCCGAGGAGTGGGGGAGGGTGAACAGGTTCTACCCCCTCAGGCGGAGGGCCTTCAACGCCCTGTACGGGGGCAGGCTGAGGCGCGCCGTTCGAGGGGCTGACGCCGTCTACTGCCAGGCGAGGTACATAATCCCCAAGGCTAGGGAGATATACGGCCTCAGGGAGTATCCCGGGTTCCTCCCGAACCCGGTTGAGGTCCCTTCGAGGAGTCCGGTCAAGGCAGAGGAGCCTGAGGTCTGCTTCGTGGGGCGTTTCGACGGGGAGAAGAGGCCCGAGCTCTTCTTCGAGCTGGCTAGGCGTTTCTCAGGGGTCAGGTTCATAGCCATGGGGAGGGCGCACGACCCTGCGTGGGACGCCCGACTGAGGAGGGCCTACTCGGGGGTCCCCAACCTTGAGATGCCGGGCCTTTTAACGGGGGAGGAGAAGGAGAGGGTGCTCGAGCGCTCCTGGGTGCTTGCGAACACAAGCGTGAGCGAGTGCCTCCCAGTCTCATTCCTCGAGGCCGCCGCCCACGGGTGCGCCATCCTCAGCTTCCACGACCCCGACGGCTTCGCAAGCAGGTTCGGCCATCATGCAAGCAACGGGTACCTAGATTTAGGATTGAAATGTCTCCTAGATGGCGATGCCTGGAGGGAGAAGGGCATGGAGGGCCACGCCTATGTCTCTGAGGTCCACGAAACGGGGAGGGTAATAGATAGGCATATAGCCGCCTACGAGGGCCTGCTGGAGAGGGGCTAGACGACGCCCTCTTTCCTTAGGGCCTCCAGTTCTTCGGAGGAGAGGCCCAGGAGCTCACCGTAGACCTCCTCGTTGTGCTGGCCGAGGAGGGGGGCCGGGGCCGAAACATCCCCCTTGGTCTCAGAGAACTTTATCGGGAAGCCGGGCTCGATCGTCTCGCCCAGGACTGGATGGTCGACCTTGACGAACATCTCCCTCGCCAGGGCCTGCTCGTTCTCCATCGCTTGGTCCAGGTCGAGGATAGACGCGACCGGGACGCCGGCCTCTGTCATGAACTCGACGACCTCCTTGACCGTGTGCTCTGCGACCCACTCCATCAGGACCTCGTTTGTCAGCTCCTCCACGCCCAGCCTCTCCCTGAGCCAGTCAGTGATTCTGCCGCTGGAAACCCCCAGCATGACGTAACCGTCCCTCGCCATCTGAATCCCGAAGAATCCCATGGCGCCTGAGAGGATGACCCTCCTGAAGGTAGTTTTAGCGATGTTCCAGAAGGAGAAGCTCTGCATCGCCCCAATCATCGAGTCCATCTGGGCCACATCTATCCTCTGCCCCCCTCCCGAAATGTGCCTGTGGTTGAGGGCTGCGAGGATGCCGATCAGGGCCGTGAACCCGGGTATCGTGTCTGCGATAGCCTCTGGCGCCTGGAGGGGAGGCCCATCAGGGTCGATGGAGTCCTTCATAAGCCACATGTAGCCTGAAGCCGCCTGGGCGATGGGGTCGAAGCTCCGCCGGTCCCTCCAGGGGCCCGTCTGGCCGAAGCCCGAGATGGAGCAGAAGACGATGCCCGGGTTCAGCCCCCTCAGGGTCTCCCATCCGAGGCCGAGCTCCTCCATGGTCCCCGGGGAGAAGTTCTCCACGACGACGTCCGCCTTCCTCACCATCTCCATGAACATATCCCTCCCCCTCGGCTCCTTTAGGTTCAGGGTGACCCCCCTCTTGCAGCGGTTTAGGAAGGCGTAGTAGGGGCTCACCCTCTCGACGAGGGGAGGGAAGAACCTGGTCCTCTCCCCCCACGGAGGCTCTATCTTCACTACATCGGCCCCCATAGCGGCCATGTA
>CAYGAH010000201.1:0-3607 GCA_964347685.1 uncultured Candidatus Bathyarchaeia archaeon
GGGGCTCTCCCTCACGAGGAGCCAGGTCAGGGGCACGGTGCTCCCCTGGACGGACCACCAGCGGCTCGGTGTTATGCCAGTCGTCCACCAGACGGCGTCGCAACCCAGGGGTATCATCAGCAGGACGAAGTGGTAGAGCCAGAACATGACCCCCAGGTCGTCGTCCTCGAAGGCGAGGGGAGCCACTAGGCAGCCAAGATACCAGCCGGCGATGGCGAAGAGGTCCAGCCACAGATGGCCGTTGGGGATCAGCCAGAAAGAGGCCAGGGCCAGGGGGGCGACCAAGAAGGGGATGAGGGAAACGTAGGGGAATCTTCCTCCGGAGGCCGACCCCCCGCGCAGGGGGATGATGTAGTCTATGAAGAAGGTGAAAGCCATGGCCAGGGCTACCAGGGCGAAGCCCCTCATCGTCTTTATGAAGAGGGAGAAGTAGCCGAGGATGGGGGCCCTCCCGATCACCCTGCCGAGGACGTTCGCCTCTGGGACGGGCCTGCCGTCCGGCCCCGCGTTGTTGTCCCCCTTGGTGACGAAGCTCCACCCGTCCGGACCCTCGACCCTGTCGATGGCCCTGTGGACTATGTACTCGTCCGTTGTCCCTGGTTTCACGAAGACGAGTATGTCCCCCTCTGGGTAGGGCTCCGCCACGACATCGTCGAAATCGTCTATGCCTCCCACGAAGATGTAGTCCCCAACCCCAAGGGTTGGGACCATGCTCTCAGAGACTACCACCATCATGGGGTACTGGGTACCGAGGGCGAGTCTCAGAACGTGGATTCCCCCGAAGGCCACAGCTAGAAGGACCGCGAATACGGCTATATACCTCAGGGTCTCCCCAGTGCCCCTGTCCAAGTCAGCTTCCTCGAACTAGGTTTGTGGCGCCCCCTCGATGCGGGGGTCTATCCAAGCAGTGAGCTGGGGGCAGTATATCGGGGACCTGGAGCCCCCCTCGAAGCACTTGTCTATCTCGCCGCAGGTCATGCACGGGCAGTCCACTATCGAGTCCAGGGTAACCTCCTCGTGCTTCGAGACGAGCCTGTATGTCCACCTCCCCTCATGGAGGACCTTCCTCCTCTCCACGAACTCCTTCTCCTCGAACTTTATCGCCAGCCTAGAGCCCTCCCTGCTGCTCACCCCGAGCCCCTTCCAGAGCTCGCTCTGCAGTATCCCCTCGTCCCCAGCGTCGAATATAAGTCTACGCGCCCTCTGCTCCAGGCTGTTGTTCCTTCTGGACACCGGTACACCTCTCGCCGGGGGGCTATTCGTAGTATATCAGGTCGTAGTCCTCTAGGATGTCGTGGAGCTTCTCTACGGCCTCCCTGACCATGTCCTCGTGCTTTGCGCCCGTGCAGACGAGCTTCCCGCTGGCGAAGAGGAGCATGACCACCTTCGGGTCAGACATCCTGTATATCAGCCCTGGGAACTGCTCTGGCTCGTACATCACGTTCTCCATGATGTCCGCCGCCGTCTCAAGGTCTATCTTCCCGTGGAGGTTCGCCGAGGCGACTATGTTCTGGATCACTATCTTGGGCTTCCCCAGGATGATTATTCCGTTGTTCTTCAGCTCCCTGACTACCTTCCTCACCGCGCTCCTGGCCTGCTTCTCCGACTTGGCGCCGGTGCATACCATCTTCCCCGAGCCGAAGATGAGGGTAGCCGTCTTGGGCCTCTTAAGCCTGAAGACCAGGCCGGGGAACTGCTTTGGGCGGTACTCCACGTTCCTGAAGACCTTCATTATGCTCAGGAGGTCTATCTTCTGGTCCAGGGTCGCGGAGGCGACAACGTTCTCTATGCTTATGTGCAGGTCCTTCTTCCCTGACTCACTTTTAGACATCACAACTCACCATTGATCGAGGCCCAAGCCGTCAAAGGCCCCCCACCTGCGCGAGGAGCTCGCCGGGTAGGAGGTCCTGGTTCAAGATTTCCACAACTGGGAAGGAACTCACGTTGGGCTCCTGCATTATCCTCTCGCTCGTTCCTATCTCCCCAGAGTAGGAGTTGTAGGTCAGGAAGCTTCCCTTGACCTGCTCCCTCTCCTTCACGAAGTAGAGGAATATCTCCGTGAGGGTCCCCCCTATGATGAAGTAAAGGTGGGTGCCGCTGTATTCCAGGTGCTGGATAACGTTCATCGTAGGGGACGACGCCACGAGCATTACGAGGTCCTTCATGGACTTGAGCTGGACGAACTTCATGGCCTTCCTTACTATATAAATAAAATCAGAGTATTTAAATAGTTTAAATATTGGGCGCAATTCTGCATCGGCTGAGTCAAGTAGAAGCGTCTCAAAGCCGTCTGGGCTTGGGGGATCAGTTCTTTTGGAGAAACAGCTCCATCTGAGCCGGGACGCGGGGGACCTTCCTTATGAGGGGGGCGGGGGCGTACTTCTTCTTGGTCCTGATCGTCAGATCGTTTTCGCCTATCAGCCTCCTCAGCCTCCCCTCGGTGGGGATGGATACGTGGGTCTCGTCCCTATCCAGGAATGCGAAGAGCCTCCTCGGCCAGGCGTCGATTGGCAGAGTCAACAGGAAGTAGCCTCCGGCCCTCAACTTGGACGCAAGCTTCCTGAAGTTTTGGTCGAAGGAAGCCGTGTGCTCCAGGACGTCAAGGGCGGCAACGCAGTCGAAGGAACCATCCCTGTAGGGGAGGGGCCGCTCTATGTCCAGGACCCTGAGATCGGCACCTGGGTTGCGCTCCCTGGCCTTCTCTATGGCGAAGGGGGATATGTCGCACCCGTGGACGTCGTCGAAGAAGGGGGCGACCCTCTCAAGGAAGAAGCCGAAGGCGCAGCCGACCTCGAGGAACCTTCCCGATACATCCTCTCTCTCTATGAAGGCCACCGCCTCGTCGAACTTCGATCTGTCCATCCTTTCGTAATCAGAATAATTTGATTTTTTCTTTCCATAGAAATATTCTTCATCGAACAGACTCATAATAAACGTATCGGATTATCTTTCTGTTAATAAATCTTATGGAAAAATCATCGAGCAGAAGAGGTATAAAATTCTGATAAAAAGTTAATAGAACGAATTGAGATCGTATTCAGGCTCTCCTAACTCATCTATCATCCATCTCTCAACAGCATAACTAAACGTTCGAACTACTGGATGCTTTGACTCAACCTCATGGGCATTCAAAACCACATGATGGTTCACCCTGGATTCCTAATAAGAGTAAAATGAGTTCTAAACACACTGTCTCCCCCTACGAGTTCTTCGGTTTCAAGCCGGAACCAAAAGGAGGTTCCTCGGGCTGGGGAGTTTACCGACCCCGCCTTCAGGCTCCCCTTCGAGGCCCTCGGCTGAAGGGATAAAGTTTAGCTCCGTCGGCAAGAGTTTAAATTACTCAGTACCAGAAGGATCGAATGAGGACAGAAAGCATGATTTGTCCAGTTTGCGGCACCGAGCTACCTGAAGACGCGAAGTTCTGCTCCAAGTGCGGGTCAGCCGTCGGCCCGGAGGCGACCGGCTTCCTGATGGTTACGACACCCAGCATCCCCGGTTACAGGGTCAAGAAGGTCCTTGGCGTCGTCACGGGGCTGACCCCCAGGACTAGGGGGCTCCTTGGGAAGTTCGTCGCGGGCATAGAGTCCATGTTCGGTGGAGAGATAAC
>CAYGAH010000202.1:0-5762 GCA_964347685.1 uncultured Candidatus Bathyarchaeia archaeon
TAAGAAGCCTCCACCAGAGCCTTAATGTTTGGTATCCCATTTCGACAAGGTCCCCAAACAGATTCACCTTCGTCCCTTCGCCTTCCCTCCATACTATGGGGATCTCCTTGATCCTCAACCCCATCCGATTTGCTATAACGAGGGCCTCTGTGTCCCAGAACCAGTGCCCCGCCTGCACCCTTTCGAGGACCTTGAAGATCCCATCCCTTCTGAAGGCTTTGAAACCGCACTGGTGGTCTCTAATGTCCGATCCGAGCAGTAGTCTCACCAGCCCATTGTATACGTGGGATGCTATGGTTCTCCTCATGCTCCTTGAGACCCTGCTCTCGGGGATCATCCTAGAACCCGTGGCTATGTCGTATCCTTCGTTTACCGCATCGATCAGGGGCTCTAGGAATCTCGTTTCGGTGCTTAGGTCGATGTCCATGTAGACCAGTATGGCTCCGGTGGATTGTCTGAAGGCCTCCGTGAGGGCCCTTCCTCTACCAAGCCTCTTGTCGCTGTGTATGCATCTGACCCTGGGGTCCGAATCGGCGATCCTCCGAGCCTCCTCCGCCGTCCCGTCAGTGCTACCGTCCTCAGCGATGATTATCTCAAATCCCTGATCCATCTTCATAAGGGAATCAGCGGCCTCCTCGACCGCTCTCCTTAGACCGCCGGCCTCATTGTAAGCGGGTAAGACCAGGGTGACCCTTTGCGCATGCACCATAAATCTCTCCTCTAGAATAGCCAGCTGGGGAGCCACCTCAGGAGCAGCCTATATTGGTTGGGGGCTGGATGCCCCGATATCACTGGGTAAAAAACTGCGAAGAGCACAGTTGCGGCAACCAAGTATGCGACCAACGTTCTCCTTTTCGAACTGTCCCACCAATATTCTCTGAGGTAGAGGGTCGTTGCCAAGATCAAGATGGACACGTTCATGTAGAAGTGGTAGATGAACAAGCAGCGGCTCATCGAAGCGAATGGGATCCATTGAAAGAGGAAAACTGCTGTGATGAAAACTGATGCGCCATCACGGTTCTTTAAGGCCCTCTCAGCTACCATTATGGCGAGTATCAACCCCGCCCACCATATCAATGGGTTCCCCATGGCCGCCACTGTCGAGACCAAACCCCCCGGCAGGTGGTCGACTGTGAGCCATAAAGGGCGGATATTGAAGGGCCACGACCACCAAGGGGAGGAGAAGGGGTGGGACTCTTTCAAAGAGGAGTGATACCCGTACATCTCCCATTGAAGTTCATAGACGTCGGTGAGGCCGTGTCCTTGAAGCATGTATGGGATGTATGCCGAAAAATAGATCGTCACACTCATAATGAAGGATAATATCAGAATGGGCATCACGTCAAGGGAGAACCTCTTCACCTTTCCTTTAAAGGACATCCCCAATTTTTCCAATCCATTGAAGTAGTACACGAAGATTAGGAATACCTGACCGATCAACCCGAATATCGTGTACCATTTCGTGGAGAAGGCCAGGGAGAAAAACAAGGAGCCCAATAAGACCGCAGAACGATCGACCTCCCCCCTCTCCCTGATTTTGCGGTAGTTAACGTAGAAGAAAAAGCACGAGACCAGGTTGAAAAAGACGGCGAAGGCCTCCGGGGTCGCGATCCTGCCCATCGTAAAGTGCATGAAGTCTAGAGAGAGCAGAGAGCCAGAGATGGAGGCGGCGGCCCGGCTCCCAAAAATCTCCCTGCCGAAAATGTACGTCACAGGTATCATGAAAGTCGAAAAAAGGACTCCCATGATCCTCCAACCAAAGGGGTTGAAGCCGAAAAGGAGTATCCCCAGGGATATGATGAGTTTCCCAGTGGGTGGATGGGTCCATTCGTATGCCTCTCTCCCCCCCATGTAGTCCCTTGCGGCCCTCACATAGTATATCTCATCGAAGTACGCCTGGGAGAAACTTGTTATGGGGAGCCTCACCCTATACTGTTCGTCGACCAGGTTCCCCACGTCGCCTGCGTTTGCTCCATCGAAACTTATGTCCGCCCCAGACAAGTCGATCATCCCCCCACCGTCGTCTGTGAGGATGATCTCGTTTATCTTCCCAGACATTCCGGGAAATGAGAGGGCTACGTGATTAGAGGTCCTGTTGATGTCCGCCCTCCCCCACTGATAATATCCGGCTTCTTTAAAAGATCCTGCATAGCTCCAGTTACCGGGACCACCGCAGTATAGGAGGAATCTTACCGGTTCTTCCTCACCAATTAAAGCGTAAAGGGAGGATATCTTTATAGAAGAGTTAAACTCTAAGACGATCTCGCTTGGTTCTAACGATTCCCATGAGGTTGAGGGGATCTGAGAGGCGCCCAAATTATAACTAGCTAAAATCAAATACAATATTGAGAGGCTGATCATTATAACAAAGTCTTTTTTGTCAAAACCCAAACCCATCGAAATATCATGTATCCCTGGGAAATATCAAATTTTTAGCCGCGTGGCAGAATATTTCATCCACCCCAAAACCTCTTATGATCCTTGGATCCTGGCTGAGTCGAAAATAAAGAAATTTGCATTCAAATCGGAAAAAGGTGAGAAATAATGTCTCTATTGTTTTCCTAGTTTATTAGCTAATTTAGCTAGTTCGGGATGGACGCATTTTCCTTTGTCCAGTATCTGTTCGCCGTCGAGCCAGATCGAGACGTTGAGGCATATGCCGTCAGAGTGGGAGGCTGCGGGCCTCCAAGCCATGTTTCCGATGCCGAATTCCACGGAGCCCCAGATCCTTTCGTCCTCTACGACGTCTCCTGTGAGCTTCGCCCCGGGGTTGAATCCGGGGCAGATGTGGGCTATCTTGAGCATGTTAGGATCGTTGAAGCCCCTCAGCCAAGCCTCGTATTTCACCGCGTCGTTGCCTTCCCCGAAGGCTACGATGTCGCCGTTTTCGATGGTCAACTCTATGGGGTCCTTTATGAGGCCCAGAGGGGGGTTCACGGAGCCATCGAAGACTATCTTCCCGTTTAGGGTCGTGGGATCCATGCCCCAGTAGACCTGCCCTGACATCATGTGGGCGCCTGGGGTGTCAGCGTAGCCTAGAGAGTAACCTGCTCTTCTTTCCTTCGTCGGCTTGAAAGTTACATCCATGCCTGCGGGCGACGTTATTCGGAACTCGTCTGTGCCTTTAGCTATCTCGGTCAGCTTGTCGAGGAACTCCTTCAGTGCGGGATAGTCGACCCTGCCTATCGTCCTCACCATCATGTCGGTGTTCATGCCGACGAGGCAGGAGTACCTCAGCTTCTTGTTCTCGGCCATCACCCTGTCGTAGACGTTCGAGTAGAATATCCACTGGTTGTTGAACTCGACCCAGGCGTCGGCGCCGTTCAGGGCCCCTACCAGGGACTCTGTGGGGAACATAGGGTCTGCGGCTTTCCCTACCCCTAGGGGGGATGCCAGCCAGACCACCATAGGCTTGGCGCCGCAGGCGAAGGCCGCCCTGGCGGTGGCGTTCACTACCCTCTCGTCAGACTCTGTGTCGGCGGTTATTACGATCGTCTCACCATCCTTGAGCTTGAATAGCTCCCTGGTCAGTATGTCTGCCGCTTTACCCAACTCGAATTCATACCATTCAGGCATAATTCTCGCCTCATTCTAACCTCTGCAATTTGTTTATATTATTTTCTACAACAGAAAAGAGATGGAATTTTATACAAGCCCCATGATATGAAATGTTATTGATATTTACCTATTTTTCATCCTACAGCGGAACGTTTGCTATCCGTTAATTATAAAAAAAATACCGAACATATTGTGAGACGTGATGGGCTCGATAAGGATAGGCATCGACATAGGAGGCGCCTTCACCGACCTCGTGGCCTACGACGGCTCCGACCAGGAAATGAGGTGGGTGAAGGTCGAGAGCACTCCCAGGGAGCTCTCGAAGGGAGTGATCGATTGCGTGAAGCAAAGCGGGGTCTCGCCCGAGGAGATGGGGCAGATAATCCACGGCCAGACCGTCGCCATAAACACGATAATAGAGAGGAGGGGGGCGAGGGTGGGCCTCCTGACGACCTGGGGGCACAGGGACGTCCTGGAGATACAGAGGGCCAACAGGAGGGACATGTACAACTTCAGGTACAGGAAGCCCCAGCCCCTCGTCCCCAGGCACCTCCGGATGGAGATAGGGGAGAGGACCATGGCCGACGGTACCGTCCTCAAGGGGCTCGACGTGGGGGAGGTGGAGGACGCCGCTAGGAGGCTCATCGACGAGGGCGCAGAGGCGATCTGCGTCGCCTTCCTCAACTCCTACGTGAACCCTGAGAACGAGCGGAGGGCCGGGGAGATGATAAGGGGGCTCTGCGATGTACCCGTCGTCCTCTCCCACGAGGTGACCAGGGAGTGGAGGGAGTACGAGAGGTTCTCCACGGCCGCACTCAACGCATACGTCCTCCCCATCCTTGACAGGTACCTGGGGAGGCTCCAGGGGGCCCTGACCGAGGACCCCCAGGCCTGCATGGCGATGACCTCGGAGGGGGGGATGATCTCTTTCGAATTCGCCAGAAGGTTCCCCATATACACCGTGGAGTCTGGGCCCGTAGCAGGGGTGATAGGAGCGATGGGGGTGGCCGGCGCCATAGGCGTGAGGGACATCATAGCCCTCGACGGGGGGAGCACGACCACCAAGGCCTCGCTGGTTGAGGGCCTCAACCCGGAGATGACCACCGAGTACTACGTGGAGAGGGACAGGTTCAGGCCTGGCCTCCCCATAATAGTGCCCGTCCTCAGGACGGTGGAGATAGGGAACGGGGGCACCAGCATCGCTTGGATAGACGAGGTCGGTAGGGTGAGGGTGGGGCCTAGGGCTGCGGGGGCCGACCCTGGCCCGGCATGCTACGGGAAGGGTGGGGACAGGCCCACCCTTACGGACGCCTACGTGGTCACCGGGATGCTAAACCCTGAATACCTCCTGGGTGGGGAGCTCCCCATCCAAAGGGGGCTGGCTGTGGACGCGATCAAAGGGATAGCGGAGGGCCTTGGCACGGGCCTGGAGGAGGCGGCGGAGGGGATCATAAAGCTCGCGAACGAGAACGCAGCCTACGCTATAGACCTCGTTTCGGTACAGAGGGGCTACGACCCGAGGGACTTCACCCTCATAGCCTACGGTGGCTCGGGGCCCATGTTCGCCCCGTTCATAGCAGAGGAGCTTGAGATAGGGAGGATAGTCGTCCCGGCGATCCCCCCAGGGGTCTTCTCGGCCTGGGGGATGCTGAACACAGACATAAGGCACAACGCAATAGTGACTCACATAACCAGGATGGACGCCCCCGACTCCCTGGACGCCCTGAACAGGATTTACGGGGAACTGGAGGGGGAGGTAAGGGGGATGTTCGAATCCGAGGGCGTCGGGGGAGAGATCGTGGCAGAGAGGTACGCGGACATCAGGTACTACGGACAGGAGCACACGGTCAGGGTCCCCATCCCCTCGGGTGCGCTGAAAGAGACGGACCTGGGAACGATACTTGAGGCCTTCCACCAGGCCCACGAGAGGGAGTATGAGTTCAGGCTCCCAGGGGACCCCGTGGAGGTCGTCAACTTCCACATGGTAGGGATAAAGAGGGTCGAGAAGCTGGAGCTCAGGGAGCTGCCGGAGACCTCCTCGGAGGCAGGGGACGCCCTCATGGGCGATAGGGAAGTCGACATGAACGGGGGAAGCGAGAGGCTCCCCGTCTACGACAGGACTAGGCTGGGGAGGGGCGTGAGCCTGGAGGGCCCTGCCATCTTGGAGGACCCCACGGCGACCATCATCCTCCTTCACGGGCAGG
>CAYGAH010000203.1:0-3746 GCA_964347685.1 uncultured Candidatus Bathyarchaeia archaeon
GAGGGGAGGAGGGGGACCTCCACTCCCCCCTGCTGGAAGGCGTACCTGGCTGCGGCGCCGTTGAAGTAGGAGCAGGCCGTCATCCCGAGGCAAAAGACCGTAGCGAATACTATTGCCCAGCGGACCACCTTCGGGTCCCTCATCATGTAGAACCTGGTCAGGGACTGGGGGAGGCCCCAGGGGCCGATGCTGGTCACCATAACATACGAGAATAGGCCCCAGAAACCCCACACCCCAGGGCTCGTGACGAGGCCGGGGTCTATGGCTGAGAGGCCCTGGGTGATGCTGCCGATCCCCCCGCTGTGCGTGGCGACCATTAGGGTGAGGAA
This sequence comes from uncultured Candidatus Bathyarchaeia archaeon, assembly GCA_964347685.1. GTDB lineage: Archaea > Thermoproteota > Bathyarchaeia > TCS64 > TCS64 > CAYGAH01. Next base: position 330 of record CAYGAH010000203.1, read on the forward strand.
GACTGTCCCCAACACCATCACCGTGCCCTGGATGAAGTCGTTCCAGACGCATGCTACCGTTCCCCCCACGGATAGGTAGAAGCCCACGATCACGGCCGTGATGATCAGGCTCAGCTCGTAGCTAAGCCCCATTGTCACGTTGAATATGTACGAGACCCCCATGAAGACCGAGACCAGGTAGACCGTCATGAAGACCACCGTCAGGATGGAGGACCAGACGTGGAGGAACCTAGACTCGTACCTCTCCCTGAAGTAGTCAGGGAGGGTGAGAGCCCCCAGCCTCTCGCTGAGGCTCCTTATCCTGCCGCCGAAGACAAGGAAGGGCAGGAAGGCTCCCAAAACAGTGTTCCCTACGGCTATCCACAGGGTCGCGAGACCGAACTGGTAGGCGTAGGCCCCTCCCCCTATCATCAGGACGGAGCTGAAGTAGACTGTGCCGTAGTGGACCCCCAGGAGGGCTGGCCCAACGTTCCTCCCCGCCACGTAGTAGTCCTCCATCGTCCGGACCTTCCTCGCCGAAAGGACTCCTATCAGGATCAGAAGAAGCATGTAGAAGGAGAAGACCAAGCCGAAAACCCAGACGTACTCCCCCAGCATGGCTCGCCCCGCCAACCCCAGCGTCCATGAAGGCCCCGCGACACGGCCGAGCCTTCCATGCTAATTATTTTTACTTAATAAAAAGGAAGAGGGTGCCCCCTTCAACATCTTGTGCATTTCTCATTCTTTTTGGGTTCCTAGGTCGCCGCCCCCCGGCTTGCAAATACCGGATCTGTGGTCTACAGGCTTACACGTTTTGCACTTTTCAGTTATTTTTTTCAAAAGATTGGGGGGAGCCTGAACGCTTTTAAGGTCGATCATAACCTTCAACTTGAGAAAAGATGAGCGAAGAGAACACCGTCTACGTAGGGAACAGGCCACCCATGACCTACATCGCCGCCGTCCTAGCCGCCTTCAACAGCGGCGACGCGAAGAGCGTCACACTGAAGGCGAGGGGGAGGGCCATATCCAGCGCCGTGGACGTAGCAGAGATATGCAGGAACAGGTTCATGACGGACCTCAAGCCCCCGACCATAGAGATATCCACGGAGCAGCTTCCCACCCAAGACGGGGGGACCCGAGGGGTCTCATCGATGTCCATCACCCTGACGAGGGGAGGAGCCGAGGCCCCCAAGGAGGAGGCAAAGCAGCCCCCAAAACAGCCACAAAAAAGGCCCGAGAAGGCCCCAGCCCGCTCAGTTGCCCTCTCCGAGATCAAGGGCGTCGGGAAGGCGACAGAGGAGAAGCTCAGGGAGGCGGGATTCAAGACCGCTAAGTCCGTGGCATCCGCAAAGCCAGAGACCCTGGCCAGGAAGGCAGACATATCGGAGAAGGTCGCGGCGAAGCTTATAGAGGCGGCCAAGGAGCTGCTGAAGTAGAAGGCAAAAAACCCAAAGGCCCCGCATCATTTTCTTCTGAGAAGCCTGCCGGCCATTGCCCCCGTGTGCTCCCCGTCCCTCAGGGTCACCACCCCGTTCACAACTAGGTGCATTATCCCCTCAGGGTAGAGCTTGGTGGCCTCGGGCGGGACGAAGTCCGCCCTGTCGATTACCCTCTCAGGGTCGAAGACGGCTATGTCTGCCCAGTTCCCGGGCATGAGGAGGCCCCTGTCCCTCAGGCCCAGAACCTGCGCCGGGAGGGACGTCATCTTCCTCACAGCCTCCTCGAGCCTGAGGACGCCCCTCTCCCTCACATACCTCCCAAGGACCCTTGGGAATGTCCCGTAGAACCTTGGGTGGGGGGCAGGGAGGTACTTGGCGAGGGGCCCGTACGGGGCGTGGACCCTCCCGTCCGTGCCGAAGGCGACCCAGGGCCTCCCCATGATCGCGTCCACGTTCTCCTGGGTCTGGTTGAAGTTGACTATGCTGAACCCGCCCTTCACCTCTCCTGAGACCAGCTTCTCGACGTGCTCCTTGAGGAGGGCGAGGGCGCAGTCCTCGGGGTCAACCCCCCTCTCCTCAGCCACCTCGGCTATGGTCTTACCCACAAGCAAGGGGTCGGGGGGGTACGTTGAGATCAGGGCCGCCCCCGGGCCCCCCCTGTCCTCCATGGAGGCCACGAGCCCCTCCTTGATCCTTGGGGCCACGTCTGGGTCATTCAACCTCTTCACGAGGGCCTCGGGTCCTCCCTCGTTGGCCCAAGCCGGTATCCAGGCCCCCAGGCCCGTTCCGCTCGCCCTGTAGGGGTACTGGTCCGCGGTCACCTCCACCCCCCTGGCCCTCGCCTCCTCTACCATCTCTATGAGCCTAGGGCAGACGTCCCAGAACCTCTTTGAGAGGACCTTGAAGTGGCTTACGTTCACCGGGAGCCCAGCCTCCTCACCTATTCGGATGATCTCCTCCACGGCCCCGACCGGGTCGCCCCTGTCCCCCTCGTCCCTTATGTGGCTCGTGTAGAAGCCCCCGTACCCTGCGGCCACCTTCGAGAGCTCTATGACCTCTTCGGTCCCTGCGTAGCTCTGGGGGTCGTACCTGAGCCCCGTGGTTATCCCCCTGCACCCCGCCTCCATCGCCCTCATCATCTCGGCCTTCATAGCCTCCATCTCTTCCGGGGTGGGCGCCCTCATCTCCATCCCCATCACGTACCTGCGCACAGTTCCGAAGCCCACGAGGGGAGCGACGTTGACAGAGATGCCCCCCTCCTCGAGGAAACTGAGGTACTCATCCACCGTGGACCATCCTACCTCGACCCCCGCATCCCTGAGGAAAGGGGCACCCCTCTCCCCTTCCTCCCTCATCTTGTCGTTGATAGGAGCCGCACCCGAGCCACAGCTTGGGAAGACTATCGTTGAGACCCCCATGTGGACCTTGCTCTCAGCCCTCCTGTTAACCAGTATTGTGAGGTCCGAGTGGTCGTGGAGGTCTATGAATCCCGGGCAGACCACCATCCCAGAGGCGTCCAGGGTCTCGGCGGCCCCCACCTCGACCGCCCCAACCTCGGCTATCCTCCCGTCCTTGACGGCGACATCGGCCCAGAACCACGGGTTCCCCGCGCCGGTAAGGACCCTCCCGTTCTTTACGACGAGGTCGTACAAATCGATCAATATTCCTAGTTTCGACGCTCCATATATTTTATGGCACCTCCCCTCATCATTTTCGAGGTTCTTCTGGCTAAACCCACCAAAGAGAAGGGTCTCTAAGTACGTGAAGCCCCCGCTGCCCCCCGACTTGGAGCCTCCGATGGACCCCAGGTGGCAGGAGTATATAACGTCCCTCAGAGGTATGGAATGGTGTATCACACCGATGGGGAGCGGATGAGCCCCCTTTTCCGCTGTTCTAGGTTTTTGAACACCCGTTCTAAAGCATGGTAATATTACCGGGTTTGAGGTAGAATATAGCGAACCGAAATGGACAGAAACAAGCAGTACATAGCCGTTGTCGC
>CAYGAH010000204.1:0-1728 GCA_964347685.1 uncultured Candidatus Bathyarchaeia archaeon
ATATCCGGGATCGAGGCGGAGAGGGCCCAGCTGCGGTAGAAGTACCTTGCCCCGGAGGCGAGGGTAGGGTCCATCAAGGCCCTGACGCTCGAGGAGTTCAAGTGGTGCTTCACGGCTGCCCTTGGCATCATGGTGGCGGCGAAGGCCTGCTCAGAGATGCTGATACAGAAGCCATAGCTGCCTATCTGGTCCCTCTTTTTCGTCGCTCTCAGGGAAGGACCGGCCATCTATGGCTGATCGTTACCATCCTGATGATGAGCGGCTAGCGCCAGCCTCCCCATATCCCCAATTTCTACGTCGAGAAAACTCCAGGGGCAGCGTCAACCCCCACAAATTTAAACAAAGATGTTAATGTCATCTGAAAAACTTTTAAATTTTAACTTAAGCGATTATCAGATATGAGTCCTAGACCCCAGCGAGTGTCGGGGCTCTATCGAGTCTGGATGGAATGATCGAGAGTTGACGTTCAAAGCCTTCGTCTACGTGACCCTCAAGTCCGGCTACTCGGACCCTGAGGGGGAGACAACTGCCCAGGCCCTCAGGGGGCTTGGGTACGGGGTCTCAGAGGTGAGGACCAGCAAGGCCTACGAGGTAAGCTTTGAGGCGGGGAGCCTCGGGGAGGCAGAGGGGCTGGTGGAGGAGATGTGCAGGAGGCTCCTAACAAACCCGACAAAGGACGACTACAGGTTCGAGATAAGGGAGATGGCATGAGCAGGATATCCCGGGGCCCCCACCCCTTCGAGCTCCACACGGTGGACCTCCTCAACGCAAAAGACGAGGACCTCGGGGAGATAGCCAGCGCCCTCGGGCTTGGCCTCACAATGGAGGAGCTCAGGTATGTCAGGGACCACTACACCGTCAGGGAGAGGAGGGCTACGGACGTGGAGCTCCAGACTTACGACCAGACCCTTAGCGAGCACTGCAGCCACAAGACATTCAAGGGCCTAATCGAGACGCCTGAGGGGGCCGTGGAAGGGCTGCTCAAGACCTACATCAGGAGGGTGGTGGAGGAGCTCAGGCCAGGATGGTGCTACAGCGTGTTCGAGGACAACGCTGGCATCGTCGACCTAGTGGACGACTACGCAGTAGCAATAAAGGTGGAGACCCACAACCACCCCTCGGCCATAGAGCCCTTCGGGGGGGCCGCCACGGGCCTCGGCGGAGTCATAAGGGACATCCTGGGGGTCTGGGCGGACCCAGTCGCATGCACGGACGTCCTCTGCTTCGGCCCCCTAAACCACCCGTACAAGGGGCTACCTGAGGGGGTCAAGCACCCCCTGTACCTCTTCAGGGGGGTCGTCGACGGCATAGGGAGCTACGGGAACAGCATAGGCATCCCCACCGTGAACGGGGCGACGGTCTTCGACGAGGACTACACTGGGAACGTGGTCGTCTACGCCGGGTGCGTGGGCGTCCTCCGGAAGGACCGGTACGTCAGGGAGGTGAAGCCAGGAGACAGGATAGTCCTAGCCGGGGGCCGCACCGGGAGGGACGGGATCCATGGGGTGACCTTCGCCTCTGCGGAGCTCACGGAGGACTCAGAGGAGGTGTCCAGGCCCGCTGTCCAGATAGCGAACCCCATAGAGGAGGAGAAGATAAAGAGGGCGGGGAAGCAGGTCAGCGAGGAGAGGCTGGGCTCTGGAATAACAGACCTTGGCGGAGGGGGCCTGAGCTGCGGCGTCTGCGAGACCGCAGACCGTTACAGCCTAGGGGCGGAGATCCACCTCG
>CAYGAH010000205.1:0-23124 GCA_964347685.1 uncultured Candidatus Bathyarchaeia archaeon
ACCCGAGCACCCGTTCTTCTATCCCGTGTTTACCTCCCAAGGCAGGACTCCAATAAACCTGAACCGAAGGAACCGTTTCCGAGTCGCCCAGGCCGTATTTCCAGAGGGTTTTGGGGCACACACGGGATTCGACCGGTTCGAGGATCGTCGAGATACTGGGCTTTTCATCTGATGGCTACCGCCCTCGGCGGGCTGGGCCTCCTCTCCCTCGTCGAGGCGTAGACCGCAAGGGCGAGGGCCCAGAGCTGGTCATCGTGCCCGCCCCCGGGGTGGCTGAAGACGAGGCTCCCGCCAGGCCCGTACGAGTGCCGCTGCTCGTTGATCTGGCCGAGGAGGCGCCTCAGGTAGGGCATCCTCAGCCTCCCCCGCTCCATCGCAAGCTTCAGGGAGGTCATCGCCTCCTCCTTCGCCCTCGCCGTCAAAGTCACCCCCTTCGCGATGGGCGCGCCGCGGCCCCTCACCTCCTCCAGCACGGGCTCCCCCACCCCCGTCTGGTCGACGTAAAGCCCCTGGAAGCGGAACCTCTCCTCGGCCCTGGCGACGAGGCCGGCGACCTCGGTGTACGGCGTCCCCAGGGGGAGCTCGTTCAGGTAGACAAGCTCGAGCCGCTCCCCCTCCTTCCCGACGACCGCCAGGACGCTGTGGTCCCCGAGCTTCCCGAGGTCGACCCCCCCGAAGTAGGACCCCTCGGGCACATCGACCTCCAGGCCGGGCAGGAGCTGGAGCTCGGGGTCGACGCACCCCCTGATGAGGTCCTGGGGGAAGAAGGTCGTCGCCGGCTCAGCGAACTCGGCAAGCCACTCCATCCTGAAGGCCTCCTCCGAGAGCTCCCTCCTCTGCTCCTCGATCAGCTCCCTCGAGACGATGGGGGAGTCCTCGGCGCTGACGTGGAAGACGCTGTACTCCGGGTTGTGGAAGGCCCGATAGAAAACGTGGTCCCTGCCCCAGGGCGTGCTGAGGAGGACGATGCCGCCGCCCGTGGTGCTCAGCATCGGGAACAGGACCCTGAGGATGACGCCCTCGGGCATGAAGGCCGCCTCGTCGCATACGATCATGTCTGCCGTGTACCCCCTGATCCGGTCCTCGCTGCAGGGCAGCGCGACGATCCTCGAGCCGTTCCTCAGCTCTATGACCGTCTGGGTCCTGGACTCAACCCCGCTGAGGGCGACAGGGCTCGAATCCAGGAGCCCCGAGGCCATCTCCAGGAGGTGCCTGCTCTGCCTCAGGCCCGCGGAGACGATCAGCACCGTGGACCCCTCGTTCACGAACCCGAAGTGGACGACCTTGACGGCCGTCGTCTTGGTCTTCCCGGTCTGACGCCCCCAGCAGCAGACGATCCTCCTCGAAGGCGAGTTGGCGTACTCGGCCTGGTAAGGGAGCAGGCTCCAGCCAAGGAGGCCCTCGGAGAAGGAGGCCGCATCTTCCCTGAGCCTTTCGACGCCCCCTCCGGGGCCCCCGGCAAGGCCCGAGTTGGCCCAGAAGCTCCAAAGGAAGCCCGAGGGCGTGAAACCCTCGGCCAGGCTCATGTTCCTGGCGAGGCAGACCGCGGTGAGCCTCTCCAGCCTCCCGCCCCTCCCCCCCGCGATGAAGCCCTCATCCTCCTCGTCGAGGGCGACCGCACGATCGTAGGACCACCTCTCGGGCCAGGGGCGGGAGACGATGTGGCCCCGGTGCCTCCTCATCAGCCTGAGGAGGCGCCCGAACTCCTCGGCCGCCTCTCTCCCATTCAGGCGCCCCAGCAGGATCGAGAGCTCGACCAGGGGCTTGAGGGCCTGGTTAGGTATCTTGAGGTCAGCAGCCCTCCCCGCCACCCCTCGCCCCCTCCAGCCCCCTCAGCCAGTCCCCCAGAAGCTCCTCGTACAGGCACCCGACCTCGACCTCAACGGCGACCCTCCTGTCCCTCACCCTCCTGGGCCTCCTCCCCCTCCTCCTCGACCCCTTGCCCAAGCTCTCGAGGAGATCGGTCACGCTCACCATCAGGGCCTCTCCCCCCTCGAGCATCTTCCGTCTCTCACGCGTCACCGCCAGGGCCTCCAGGATCCTCAGCAGCAGCTTGTCGAGCCTCTCAACGTAGTGCCCCAGGACCAGGGTCGCGTCCGAGACCCCGACGGCGGCCTCGTAGGCCTCGACCCTCGCCAGCCTTATCAGGCACATGGAGGCCCTCTCTGCGAGCAACCTGTCCGCCACCCCGTCCAGGCCGTACTCCGCGACCAGGGCCTCCACGAGCCGGACGTGGGCCTCCTCCTCGACGGCACAGGTCCCCCCGGGCCTGAACCTCTCGCAGACCCCGTTCAGGGCACACCGATCGCATAGCATGAAACCCCGGATGAAGAACCCGTGCCTCGTGGCTGTCAAACCCCCCCTTCACCCCCAGCCTTCAGATCCGCGCCCCCGATCACGCCGACGACCTCCAGCCGAACGTAATCCCCCTCCCTGACGCCGAGCAGATCCCGGACCCTCACGGGTATGGTCACCTTGCCCCCGCTGATGACCTTGGCCACGAACTGCTCCACCATCACTTCTGGATGAAGCAATCAACGATAAATATGAAACCGCCAAAAGGAGACCACCCCCCCGAGTGAAAGTGGCTGGGATACACAAACAAGCGGAGACATCCTAAGATCCTCGGCACGCGGACCTTCACGACGCCGACCCCAGGAAGACCGTCACACCCTCGACCGCCGAGCCCGATCAGGAGCCATCGCACGAGCCCTCAGACCATCCACGAGACGACTCCCAGTAAAACCATGCATATCCACGATCACTTCCACGCCCGCCGGAGACTCCGGACGCACACCCCAAGCCAAGGTGCCGGAAACCCGTCCAAGCATTCAAGACGCACGAGGGAAGCCCCATCCTGATCCGGTTCAAGCAACGCGCAGCCGATAGTGCGAGCTCAGAGGCTGCAGATTCCTCTTGAGGAACCTGTGAATCGCCTTTTTTAAAGGAGATCTTTCAGTTCTAAGACGACGTACCCTTGATTTGAAAGCCTCTCTCTGCCCGCGATCTTCCTGGCGAATAGGCCGAAGTGCTCCTTCCGGCTTTCTTTTCCGCTGCTCGTCTTAGCATATCTATTGAGGGATCTAACCCACATATGGTCGGGTTTTTCACGTCTGAAATTCCTAACGCATATCTACCCGTGCCACATCCGAAATCCAAGATTACTTTTTCGGCCTCAATCTCGCAAAATTCGATGACCTTTGATAGCCATGTCTCTCTGACCTGACGATAAGTATCATAGGTTTTGGCGATCTTGGAGTAGTCGGTTCTTGAGCCTTCCAAAGTCTCCGGAACAACTTTGGTGAATGAGGTATTAATCATTATCAATGTGCGAGTTCAACCTCTGGGAACCAACGAATTTCAGATTCTATCGTAGTGCCTGAGCATATTCAGTGAGAAGAGGGTGCATTGAGCCTCACCATGCTCGCTGCTCCACGCTCCATCTGTTCGTTGAAGTTCTTCCAATCTATCCAAGGCATTTCGCACGAGAGCATCCGTGGCGGGCAGGCCTGCGAACTTGCACATGTTCAGAATCCAGCCCAAGTGGAAACCGTCGTGCTTCGATAGTCTCTTCATGGTGTATTCGTAGCACGATGAGAAGGCCTGAGAGTCGTACCCCCTTGTCCTGGCGAAGAACGGTATCCCGGCCCAGAAGGGATACCAGGTTATTCGGAAGGTTTTGTGCTCGTCCCACCAGCTAGATAGGTAATGAGTGGCTTTTTCAACTGCGGAGTGAGACCCGAATCCGCAGGCTGTGAGAAAAACAGTAGCGGATATCGTGAACCAGAGTCTGTTATCGATTTGATCTTCTTGTAGCCAGGCCTGGGGGGATTGCTTTAGCTTCTCCTTGAGCTCGTACCACGATCCATCGGGGCACTGGTTCTCAATGAGGAACCCGGCGGTCTGCCTAACTACCTCCGTGTCTTCGAGCCCGAGTTCTATCAGCATCCTCAGCCACAGGGTGCTTGCGCCGATGGAGAGCACCCTTTTTGGATCATCTTCATAGTACCAGCCCCCATTCGGAAACTGATATTTAGAAAGAATATCGATTGCTCCTTTGTAATTCATCTCTCTCAGGAAGTGTTGGAGTCTAAGGAGCTCCAATCTGTTGGCATGCTTTTTGACATACAAAACGGCTTTCTCAACGTCGATTCCTGTTTGCCTTGAACTAAACTCGACCACCTCCGCGTTCGCCCCTTGTCTTCCCTACCATGGGATGGGGCGCACCACAGTTTAAGACTTCACGCGCGCGGAATACTTCACTTCATTATAGCAGGTTTTTACCCTCATGTTTTTTTGTTAATATCATCCAGTGATAAGAATCCTGATAAATTTCACCTGCAAAGGATTGTTCTGACTCCTTAATATGTAAAATATCCCAGTCTTCAAAGAGAGCCTTCACTTCATCTTCGTCTGAATAGTGGTGCAGTTGATTACCATCCACCTTATCCGGATTCAGGAATGTATTCGGCTCGACTTCTTTACCCTTACCATAATATTCGTTCCTCATACTATTCAGTGTAATATAAACCAGCCCTTTTTCCCGAGTTACCCTCTTTATCTCCGACAAAGCTCTTTTCAGCTGCGTGAATGTACCATGATAGATCACATTCCAAGCAATAACAAAATCAAAAAAATCGTTCTCGTAGGAAAGTTCAAACATATCCCCCAATGCAAATATCAGCATCTAAACCTTCCACTTCAAGCCATTCCTTACAATGGTCAAACCCGCTCTGAGTAATTTCTATGCCATAAGTATCGAATCCTTCCTTAGCAAAAAATACTAAATGTCTGCCAAGTCCAAATCCGATATCCAGCACCTTCTTTACGTTCTCACTCTTCAACGTTTCCAGTAGACCCTTAACTTCAGGGTCTGGAATTGACCATAATTCTTGTGTGTACTTATCTTTCCATGCTTTCTCCCATGTTTTTTGTTCCACATACTCACGTCCTATTAATGCACGCGCACCATTTTATGGTGAGCAGAATCGCTTAAAACTTACGAATCTTTACCCATAATTTTATACAAAACTCATGGTTACTCTATAATTGATTCCGAAATGAAAAAGAAAATCACAATGGTAGAAGGTGTTTGTAACGGTGGTCATCATAAAGTGGGAGATTCATGGATCGTTGAGTCAGTGACGCCAGAAGGAATATGCATCTATGCTTGGAACAGCATATCCACTTATCTACTGCACATGGAGATGAATGGAGAGTTCCGGAGAGACGAACCCAATAAATTCAAGGTCCACTGCCCAGACTTGAAAAACGGAATTATACTAGAATTGGAAAAGATACCTGAAGAAAAATAACTTCAGAGAGTTAAAGATGAGTCTTACTACTTCCCCCATACTCTTTTCTTCACTTCCACCTAATGCACCCGTGATATGGGGCGCATCACCGCTTAAGACTTACGCGCGCGCGGAAATCTCGTTTTTTGGTATTGAGAAATATGGTTAGAAAGCTAATTATTAACATATAATAAGGCATTTAAAAAGATTTTTTGTTTCGGCTTAATTTCTTTTTAACTCTTATGATTTTATTCTTTTTGTTGTTACCCTTTTCAGCATTAACATAAGTCTTTACCTTTAAATCATTGGGTCTGTTTTATCTAACCCATTCCAATAAGGACATTTTATCTCTATGTTATGAAAGATATTTTAAAAATATAAATGCATTGATTTAATCTCTATGCGGTTTCTTTATATGGAATACTCCAATGGCTTAATCTTCCCTCGGAAATCCATAGACCGCCCACATTGTTAACTGCATTGTTGATCTTAACCCAATCAGCTCTATCCATTTTTTTAGGCTTTATTGTGATATAACCAGATTCTTGAAGCAATATAGTGAGTTTAGAGATAAGTTCTGGGGGTAGGCATTTTTGAACCTCTGTTTTGTTTGCCATAGAGATTTTGAGGGTATGCTTTTACATCTCTGTTTTTAGATCAATAACGTGAACATTAACGTGATATTGTAGGAAACTCTATTGTTTCATTAACGTGTTAATACAGTTGTTTATAAAACAGCAAATTTCAATGTTTTTAAAGTGAAAGTGGCGGTGAAAGTGGCTGTCTACTTTGTCTACTCTAAATTGTAAAAAGTCTACTCTAAAACACTGAAAAAGTAGACTTTGAGTAGACACCCAAATGGTAACTGTATATGCATGTGCATATGCACGTTCAGTGCAAAAAATTTTTGTCTACTTTTTTTTTAAAAAAATCGTTTTTTAAGCTAGAATTTAGAGATTCTTACACTTTTCTTACACTTTTCGTTACAAATTCCATAGTAATTAAGCATATCTCCTTTATCCAGATACCATCATAGGACGAGTTCAGCGAAGCGGCTATGGAAGGTACGTCACCCCTGTCGATCGATCCCATGATCTCTTCAGCCTCGCTCCATTTTGTCATGATATCCTCCTTCGGAATGACTTGCATGTTGGTCAGTAGCATGCTCAACGCCAATCTGACCTCTCTTTCCGAGAGACCCGACTTCTCCGTGATCGTGGGGAGGTGCCTCTCAACCTCTTCCATCGCATACTCTGGAACAGAGAATCGATAGCCGGGGTTCAGCAGTATGGACCGAACCTTAGAATCCTTGATGAGGGCTTTGAGGACGATGTTCGTGTCCACGACGAGTTTCAAGCCCCTGCGCCTTCGGTCTTCGCGTATCTCTTCTCTAAGCCTTAAACAAATAGATTTCATATGCAGGGTATTATCATTCTTGTCGCTTTTAGTCTAGATTGTATGTATTTTCTTCTTATCAAATAAATAAGGAATAGTCTAGAAAATTCGAGTAAAAGAAATAAAGTCAAAAACGAAAAAACTGCATAAAGAAAAGTACGTGGAGCGAATGGAGATATCGAGGATACCAATTCAAAAATAGCGCGTACACCTGTTACAAACTGGATTATTATGAGAGGTGGGCTAAAGACTATCAACGATAGGAGGAAGTTCTCTTTTTTAAATGGCCCTCCAAATGCTCTCGACATAATGCCTTCAACAACGATCGTCCTCACAATTATTATGGCGACAAGAAGGATCACGTTTTGAGGGTATGGAAATGGCACTCCATCCCACTGTACAAACCAAATAATAAAGAGAGAATCAAGAATGGTAAAGGTAAATAGCGATGAAACAAAAACCAATAAGATTCCTCTTAAAGTGCCTCCAGATTTAGAACTTTTGGCGCCTTTGTGTATGACGTTGTTGGAAAAAAATAAGAGGATCTCTCTTAGAGACATCAAGGCGCCTGATATATTACTTCATTAATGTATTCATAAGTCGTTTGGATCGTGTTTTCCGTAGTCATCCTGTTTCCATGTTGAAGAGTGAATTGTGTCCAGGTGTCATAGGTTCGATGCGTATAAGCATTATTTTGATCCTCGCCCAGCATATGATTCCACGTATTCACGTACGTCCATGGATGTTCACCTGTTTTATCCCATAAATATCGGTCTTTTTTTGCCTCATAATGATCACTTTGTGTCCAGGTCTGAGTGCTACTATAGCAGCCAGGAAAAGTAATGTATTGGATCCCTCTCACACAGTCGATTCTGATAAAGGATACTCTATAAAAGAGTCCGCTGGCTCTATCGACTACGATAAATAGTGTTTCAATGTCTTGTAGCCTTCCAAAGGCAACTTGTCTGACCCCATCATAGAACCAATCCCAATACGGATTCGGATGATCTTCATCATTCCAAATAAGTGAGATCTCAATGATGTTATATGCTGGCATTGAATATCCGTATATACTTTGTTCATGTACATCTACGAATACATTAGTTAAACCGTTTCCTACAGTATCGAATTCTGGTTGTTTAACTTTAGGAGCGTAAGTACTTGCATATGCTATTTCTTGCTGAGGGGTCATTTGTATGGATGGGGTTTCAATGTAACTTTTTTCAAGCTCCATTAACCTAATGTTTGATGCTATGCGTTCTACTTCTTTTCTGAACCCTTCTAATTGTTCTTGTTTAAGTATATCTAATGTATTATGCTCCATTTTTACACAAATTAGGTTAAATAGTATCTTAAATTGGGTCCATTCTTCGTCAAGAAAATTATCACGGGCCAAGATATCTCTGATTTTATCAACGGATTCTTTAAAACTTGCATCGCTCGTATAGAGATAATTGAACTTTGCCGCATCGAACTCATCAGGGTTTAAGGAAGCAATAGAGATTGTGGAGTAACTAATAGATACTAGTAGCAGTGGTACAAGGATGATTTTTACCAACGCACTTAGCTTTACCGTTTTGTTCACTTTTTCATCTCCTTTTCTTCTTCTTGGGCCATTTCGACCCGAGCTGACGGTGTCTCAATTTATTTTTAAATAGAACTTTCTTCTCTGTGGGTGAGTGGTGGCTGAAAGTAGTTTCCATTTTAGAGTATAATTAATGGGTATTTTATCTATCTCTCCCCAGAGTGATCCTGCGTCTAACTTAAAAATAATGAATTAAAATTCCCTGTTTGAAGCCCCCTATGCCAGGTATTAGAGTCACCGAAAAACAAGCGAAGGTCCTCGAAGCAATTGGTGAAAATCGTTACGCAGATCGCCGTTTGATTTTAAAGTACACTGGTCTAAGGACGAGAATAGGGAATAAAATACTTCAGAGCCTTCTCCGAAAAGGTTTGATCTCCAAAACCACAAAGGCAGGATCTGTATTTTATTCAAAAACTGACTTGGAATACATTCTCCCAGATAATTTCGCAGAGGAAACGAAGATACTTCAGTTTTTGAGGGAATCTAGAGGAACAACTCGTAATAAGATTTCTGTTAATTTAGGCTTCAATTGGAAAAAGACTACAAAGCTCCTATCAAGTCTGGAAGATAAAGGGCTTGTTAAGAAGATCGATTATAACGGGATGATGATTTATGTTCACGCTTGACGAGCGCTGTAGCGTGATCATAGAAGGTCTGTGGAGTACTGCCCCTAAGTCCTAATACTATTAAAGGATTCAATAACTGATTTCATGCTTTAAGATGGATAGAACCAAGTTGTCTCAGTTCCAGTTCCCAATATAAGAGGCTCGCCCCATCTAATAGCAGTGAACCGGATTACTCGAGCATTAGGATCACATAGAATGTCACCTACAATGTTTTTCTCGGTTTTTAAAGCGATATAAATGCTGTAAATGAGGCAGCCTGCTTTCCTTCGTATGTCACCCTAGTACATGGAATTGGCGGGCCCGGTGGGATTCGAACCCACGGAGGACCGACCCATCGGGCCCCAAACCCGGCCCCTCCGGCCACTCGATGGCCGCGAAGACCGTAGCGCCCGACCCGACACACCCCCCATCTCCACAGAACGAATCCCCCGGCTCAAGCCTTCCCGTCCCCGGGAGGCCACCGAAGCCTCCGCCGAATGACCCCACACCTTCCACCGAGAGCCCTCCAAGCCGAGACCCCCCCCCCACCCGCACAGCGGCGCGAAACCCATCGACCGGGGAGAGCCGGCACAGCCTCGCCCGAGCGCGCGGAGGACGGGACCCCCCACCAAACCCAAAACAAAAAGCAACAAAAAGCAACAAAAAACAACCAAATCGCCCAGACAAACCCTGAAGCGGGTCCGGAGGGATTCGAACCCTCGGCCAACGGCTTAAGAGGCCGCCGCTCTGCCTTGCTGAGCTACGGACCCACCCGACAACACCACTACAGGAAAATGGGATTTAAATCTTTCACAGCCCGCCAACGTAAAGGTAATAAAAAAAGGCGGATACAATGTAGTTGAGGCACATTGGTCAGGATAGAAGGGAACGACTTCCCAGAGGACCTATACTACCACAGGGAGCACATGTGGGTGAGGGTAGAGGACGGGAAGGTCAGGGTGGGCTACAACGACTGGGCCCAGCAGGCGGCGGGGAAGCTCGTGAGCATAAAGACGCGGAGGGAGGGGAGCTCCGTGAAGGCGGGGAAGACCCTGGGGACCGTGGAGAGCGGCAAGTGGGTCGGCCCCCTCAAGGTCCCCGTGAGCGGGGAGATCACGGAAATCAACGAGGAGGTGGTCAAGACCCCCTCCATAATCAACTCTGACCCCTACGGGAGGGGCTGGGTCGCCGTCATAAAGCCCAGCAACCTCGAAGAGGAGCTGAAGGACCTAATAAAGGGGGATGACAGGGAGGCACTCGAGGCCTGGCTCAGTGAGGAGAAGGAGAAGTACAAGGTCTGACCCGGCGGGGAACATGGAGAGCTGGAGGCTCATAGAGCTAGGCAGCCGGGAGCCCATCGTAGCCCAGACTTTCTACGAAGCCGTAGCAGAGGCGGTCCACAGGGGCTCAAGCCCCAACACCCTCATAACGGTCAGGCCCGGAGCCCCATACGCCTGCATAGGATACCACCAGGACCTCGAGAAGGAGATAGACCTAGAATACCTCCGGAGGGAGGGGCTCCCCGTAATAAGGAGGAGCCAGGGAGGCGGGGCAACATACCTGGACGGCGGCCAGGTCTTCTACCAGATCGTCGCCAAGGAAAGCCGGGTGGTGCCCAGGGACGTGGGGGCCCTCTTCGAGGGGCTCCTGGCGGTCACGGTGGAGGCTTACAGGAGGCTGGGGGTCGAGGCCGAGTTCAAGCCCCTCAACGACGTCGTGGCCGGGGGAAGGAAGATATCGGGGAACGGTGCCGGGACGCACGGGTCCGCAACCATCCTCGTCGGCAACATCATCCTAGACCTCGACTACGAAAGGATGGCGAGGGTCCTCAGGGTCCCAGACGAGAAGTTCAGGGACAAGATGGCGAAGAGCATGGCGGAGTGGGTCACCACCCTCAGGAGGGAACTCGGGGAACCGCCCACGCCAGAGGAGGCCAGGGAGGCCTACGTCTCGGCCTTCCAGGATGTTCTCGGCGTCGAACTCTGCGAGGGGGAGCCCACCGAGGAGGAGTGGCGCATCTTCGAGGAGGAGACGAGGCCAAGGCACACCTCAAGGGATTGGCTATACATGGAGGCGCCGCCAGCGACTAGAAGGGAGGGGCGGTCCGTCAAGATCGCGGGGGACATCAAGGTCGTGGACGCCGACCACAAGGCCGGGAAGCTCATCAGGGTGAGGGCTGAGACGATGGGAGAGGAGCTCAGGGACGTCCAGATCACTGGAGACCTGTTCGTCGTCCCCAAGGAGGCCCTGTCAGCCCTCGAGGAGGCCCTGGTTGGCGTCGAGCTGGAGGAGGGGGCGCTCCTGGAGGCAGTCGAAGGATTCTACGAGGAGACGGGGGCCCAGACGCCGGGAATAACGGCAGAAGACTTCACGGCAGCCCTGATGAAGCTAAGGCAGCAGCTGTGAACCCTGAGGTCTCTTAAACCCGCCTATTCATCCAGGTAGAAATCTACGATCTCACGCGCGCGCTCAGGAGGGGGCTCTTCCAGGTCCAGCAGAACCTCGAACAGGGTGTTACGGACTTCTGGGATTTGGGGCGAGTAGGCCTCAAGCCAGGTCACGAAGTCGGGTTCTTCGAAGAGCCTTCCCAGCATGGCCCTTCGCTCCCCCTCGGGGGCCTCGGTAGTCAGATACTCTATTAACAGCCTGGCGCCCTCGCCGCGGACACCCACCCTCACAGCCTGGTCCCTCCACCGGCTGAGTTAATGCGCTTAAATAATAAGGGCTTCAGATGCGGGCCTGTAGTGCGTCCCTCCGCCCACGAGGAGGGCGAACCGCCTCACGTATTTAGAATGGGTTTTAACTGAGGAATCCGAAGATAGGTGAGGGTTGGAATGGATATCGTGGGCCTGCTAGTCGTGGCAGTTCCGGTCGTAATAATCCTGGGCCTGGTATTGTTCTTCGTGCTCATGTACAACAGGCTCTACGTCCTCAGGAACTCGGCGGACGCTACCCTGGGGCAGGTGATGGTGGCGATGAAGAAGAGGCTTGACATGATAGAGCAGCTCCTAGGGGCGGTGAGGGGCTACACCAAGTACGAGAGGGAGGTCTTCGAGAGGATAGCTACCCTGAGGGCAGGGCTCTTCAAGGCCGCACCAGGCGAGCTAGAGGACATAGACAGGGAGTCTAGGAGCATCCTGGGAAACCTGATGGCTGTGGCGGAGGCATACCCGGAGCTGAAGGCCTCCGAGACCGTGATGAAGCTCATGGACGCCGTGGTGAGCGTGGAGGGCGAGATCGCCAGGCAGAGGTACACATACAACAACGTAGTCCAGGAGTTCAACATAATGCAGGACACCATCCCCTCGAACGTCGTCGCCCGCGCCCTGGGCATGAGGAAGCTGGAATACCTAAAGTTCGAGGAAGAGGCCGTAAAGCCCCCAGAGATGACGGGGATAGGACCGCCATGAGCGAGCTTAGGCAGGTAGCGGCCTTGGTGGCCATCACCCTAGCCATAGGTCTGGCTGGGGTAGCCCTCATAGGAAACACCCCCTTCCAGCTGGGGGGAGGAGAAGCATCCATTGCTTACAGGGCCACATATTACGCAAATGGAACCCTCGTTGAGGACTTCACCTACACGCTGAAGACGGACAGGCTGAGGATGCTCTTCAGGGTCTGGGACGCCCCCCTCTCCGCAGACCCCCTAGGCTCCCCATACGTGGAGCCCCTGGGCATAGAGGCCCCTGAGGGATCGATAGCCTACTTCAAGGACAACCTTGGGAGAGTTCACGTGGAGCCCCCATACGACTCAGACCCCCGCGTCGTGGGTGAGATATCCTCCCTGGCACTCAGGAACGAGGCCGGGTGCTACGACCCCGACTACTTCGAGGCTGGCAGCTACGGGGTGAGGTTCTTATTCCTCCTCCACCCGCCTGTCGAGTACGACGACGAGATCGCCCACCTCAACCTCAAGCTGGCATCCGAGCACATAAGGTACGATGAGGTCACCATAACGATAGAGGACGCAGGGTACGTCGAGGCCCTATACCCCCACCCACCCCTCCTGAGCAGGTCCAACCAGGGGGAAAGGATAGTCCTCACTGGAAGCTCTGCGAAGGACTCCCTCCTCGAGGTCGAGATGCTCCTCAGCAAGGACGTCCTCGAAGTCTTGGACGGGTTCCCCAGCATGGTGGAGGACGTGAGGGGGAAGACGGCCAGGGCGAACACGCTATACTCGGCCCAGTTCTACGCAGCCTTCGCCCTGAGGGAGGGGGTGAGGGTCTTCGCCCTGGCAGCCCCATTCGTCTTCCTTCTCCTATACTACAGGTACGGGAGGGAGGAGGAGTACACCGTCCCAAGGTACCTGAGCACCGTGCCCAACGAGGACAGGAAGCCCTGGGTGGTCAACCTCGTCTTCAGGCACGACGCGTTGGACTACGACGAGGACGGGTTCTACGCGACCCTCCTCGACCTGAGCAGGAGGAAGAAGATAGGTCTTGAGACGGAGGGAGAGGGGCTGACCATCAGGGTCCTTGACGAGGACGTGAACGACCGTTACGAGCGAAGGGTCATCCAGTTCCTCAAGGGGCTGGCGGTGGACGGGGTCGTGGACACGAAAAAGGTCGAAGAATTCTCAGAAACGTTCAAGGGGGACAGGGTCTCCGAGTGGAGGATGATTAGCCTCCAGAGGGATCTTTACGAGCTCACCTCGCAGGCCGACAAGAAGACGGCGGCCAACTTCACCGTCAACGGGAGGAAGAGGCTCTACCCCGTGGTGGCCCTGGCCTTCATAATCATGGCGGCAACAGTGGTCATGCTCTTTGCGACGACGGAAACGGCGTCGATCCTACTACCTGCGGCTCTCACCTCCATACTACCAGTGGCCCAGTCTGTCGTCGCCCTAGTCTTCCCCTCGACCCTCTTCGGAAAGTGGAAAAAGGGCGTCTACAGGGAGAAGCTTGAGTGGGACTCGTTCGGGAGGCTCCTCTCAGACCTAGCCCAGATAAAGAGGTACGCCCCTGAGGACATAGGGATGTGGGGGGAGTGGCTCGTATACGGGACGGCCCTAGGCGTTGGGGAGAGAGTCGCTGAGGCGATGAGGGAGCTAAGGGTACCCGCGGTCGAGGCATGGGCTTTCCCTGTGATGCCATTCATATTCCGCCCCATAGCGACTGCGCCCACGGGAGCAAGGGGCGTAGGCTTCGGAGGGGGAGGAGGCGGAGGAGGGGGAGGATTCGGCGGGGGGGGAGGATTCGGGGGCGGAGGAGGGGGCGTGAGATAGCCCCACAACCAGATGAACAGCCTTAGGCGGGGTGAGCCCCAGACGCTTATTGAGTTGGCCGCCACGGAACGAGCGAGGCCACCCCCAGGCACATCAGGGCGAGGCCGACCCAGATGAGGTTGACCAGCGGGGACTCCATAATGTAAAGGACGAACCCTTCGGAGACGCTCTTAACCTCCATAAGGTTGTGGAGGAGAGAGTCTTGGACCCAGTCCTTTCAAGGACATTCCATAGAAAAAAGGGTTAGAGACGGGCGCGAATTCGATAGTTCGTTTAGGTCAGCCCTCAGTCCAGGTTCTCCAAGATGTTCTCGGAGTAAATTATTCCGCTATGAACCACGCTCACATCGTATGTCTTTCCGGCACCGTGGCAGACATCACACGTTTCAAGGCCCGAGGCTGTCGTCATCAGCTCCGCGTGCCTTATGCTCGACCCTGTGTCGTGGCATGAGGTGCACACCGAGGTCGCAGGAGGCGTGTAGGATATTGTTTCTCCATTCTCGGTGACCGTCGTGCCCAGAACCCCCTTATTCAATGGAAGCTGGAAGGTTTCGTCGACGTGGCACTTGGCGCAGTCTCTGAGATCGCCCGAAAACAGGACTTCGGAGTAGTTGTGCTGGCGGCTCATGAACCCGTAAACCACATAGGGCGTTGACTGCTCCTCGCCGAGGTGTATCCTGTGGATCATGTACTTGAAGTCGATGGTCACCGGAGGCATCTCCGAAGCCGGCCTCACTTCTTCATCCGTTGCCTTTGGGTTGTGACACAGAACGCAGTACGTTGTGTTTTTTCTCAGATCCCCATGGAAGGCAACATCCTTATGGCATGAATCGCAGTTATCCCTCGACACGACTGTTCTCCTGGGAACGGGGCTCACATCCGTGACAGGGACGTATACCACATCGTTGTATCCAGTCTGCCTGACCGTTATGGGTTGATCGTTGAAGCCCGTTACGTTCTGATTCCTATAGCCCTCTATTCCCACGGCGTAGGTTCCAGTGGCGTCGATCGGGATCGACGCGCTGAATGTATAGCTGTTTGTCCCGTCGCCGAGGTCGATGGAGCCCCCCGCAACGTTGCGCTCCACCCAGACGTTCGTATAGTCGGTGGTGGGGCCTGCCAGGGTCAAGGAGAGCGAGTCCATGCTCGCAGGTGGAATTACGTTGCCAGCGTTGTCCTTGATGGTGTATGTAACCGTGGGAGATGTGCCCGGGCCCGTATTGGAGACGGATACTATCTTGAAGTTTACACCGAGAAGCTGGGAAGATTCCGTCGGTATGACGTGGGACCCTGGAACCGAGAGGTCGAATTCCTTGTTCATGGTGGACTGGTGGCAGCCTGAACAGGTGATATCCGACGTCTGAGGCCCTCCTTCGTGTCCTTGACCCGTGACGAAGTTCACGTTGTCGTGGCAGGAGCCGCAGGCGACTCGGCTCGGCTCAGTCCTCCAATGAGGGCCGTCTGGACCAGAATGACAGGTTACGCAGTTTCTAATATCCTGAGGCCACACGACATTTGAATAGTCTGCGACTGTTTGTCGGAAGCCCACTATGTAGTATGGTTCGCCGCCCTCTACGCTGGGAAGGTTGGCGCCGTCATGTATCTTGTGGATCATGACTTTAAAGTCGATCGAGTTGCCCGTCTCGGGGTCTATCGCGTCTTGGTCGTGACAGAGGAGACAAAGCGTATACTCCTGTCTTACGCCGCCGTGGGCCTGAAGGGGATCGTGACACTGGTTGCACGCCGCGGTGGTCGAGACCATTCTCGGAAAGTTGACTTGCCCTCCCGCCGGCACGAAAGCGTATACCGTGTTGGCTATGGATTCGTTCTTGCGCGCGTAGATGCCTAGCAGAGTGGTAGCCGTTTCGTCATAATCTGGGGGAAGTGCCCTGCCGAAAGTGTAGTTATACCTTCCCGGCCCCGTCTCCTTGAAAACTCCCCCGCTGTCCCTGTCCGGCTGGTCAGTGCTCTGCAGCTTTGGCTGCAGCGTGGCACCTTCAAACGTGTAGGAAGCTCCCATCGCCGTGCGGGGAAAGTAGTTATTCATCTGGGAATAACCGGTTGTTGCGTTAATCCGTACGGCCGCCATCATGAATCTGATTTCGGAGATGTAGCTTAGGCTGACAGGTAGGCCCATGGCATCCGTGAAGCTCAGTGTCACTACGGGCTTAAGGTCGGGTCCAATTGAAACCTTCGATACGTTGACTGATAGACCCTCACCAGGAACGATGAAGCTGACGCCCTGAGGCCCCGGGGGACCAGACGGACCCTGAGGCCCCTGAGGCCCTTGGGGGCCCTGTGGGCCTATGGGGCCCGGCGGGCCGACGGTTTTGTAGTAGGCCATGCCCAGGGCGATTGTGGCAATAACGATCGAAGCCATTGCCAAATAGAGTGCCAGTCTCCCGTTCAATTTTAGAAGCCCTTATAGAATCATCTTATTTAGTTATTTAACTTTTATTTAATGAAAAATCTTAAAAAACATGGACTGTCATCTTACAATACATGCGTTCTAAGAGGCCGAGGCTTATGGAGGCTTTCCTGATTTTGATCGCGCCCGGCCTTGTGATTCTGAGCCTCTCATATCTAGGCGCTCCTCAACGCAGTTCGGCTGCATCGGATACGGCTGGCGCTGAACAGTACGAGGGCCCTGGGCACTTCGTGAAGAGTAATCCCGAGGAGATGGCGGAATGGGAGGGCTCGGCTCACGCAAGGGCCTACATTGATCCGAGTTTTCAAACAGAGTGGAAGAAACTGGGCTCACCAGTTTCGTGCCTAAGCTGCCACACAACCGGCTTCAACGAGACCGATGGAACTTTCCAATTTGAGGGGGTGACATGTGAGCAGTGCCACGGGCCCGGTTTTCAGTATATTAATCGATCCGTCCTCTTGTGCGCAACATGTCACTCGGGCCCCTACCCCACGTATAACGAATGGCTGCTTAGCGGGCCGGGCCATTCGAACGCCACTTGCATCTTCTGTCACTCCCCCCACTCTCTGGAGCTCGGGGCGAAGAACGCAACGGCCGTTTGTTCGAGGTGCCACATGTCCCACCTGGAACTTCTGAGGGGCAGTAAGCATGGGGAGTTCGGGGTGGGGTGCGAGGTCTGCCACATGTACATGCAACCCGCAAAATTCGAGAGGGTGGATGGAACCATATCAATAAGCCCCGCCGTTACGGGGCATTCCTTCTTTATACCTCTGCAGAGCTTGGACTGCAACACTTGCCACAACGTCAGCTTGTCCAAACACAACGTGCTCGGCGTAAACGCCTCGTCTTGCCTCTCTTGCCACGGAGAGATCCATGGGCTTCGATTGAGGCTCATCAACGGGACGGTCTACCCCCTGGATGAGCCCGTGCCCCTCTGCGCAGAGTGCCACAACGAGCGTTTCCAGTGGTGGAGGCAGGGCACCCACGGCGCCCTTAGGGAGGCCTTTTCGCCCTGCACCGACTGCCACAACCCCCACGACCCGATCGTGGCCGGCTTCGACACGCTCGACTTCCTCCCCCCGAGGGAGACCGGCCCCTCGCCCTCGATCCCCCAGGTTTTGAGCATCGCCCTGATTGTCGAGGCCCTGATCTTCGCGATAATTATCGTGAAGGAGGGTGGGAATGGCTAAGATCAGCAGGAGGGCCTTCATAAAGTACCTGGCCGGCCTCAGCCTCTTTTCCCTCTTGGGCGGTTTCATGGGCAGGAAGTTCAACGAGATATTGAACAGCTTCTCCAATGAAAGTTCCGAGCTACTTTACCCCTACCCACCGCCCGTGAAGGGCGCGAACTTCGCCATGATGATCGATATAGGCGCCTGCATAGGCTGTAGGCGCTGCCTCTGGGGCTGTAAACTCGAGAACAACGTCCCGGACGAGCCCAGCTACATCGAGTGGATCGACCTCTTCGAGATGGAGAACACTAGGCCGGTGACTGAGGTCGATCGCATACCACCCAAGGGCTCCAACCAGAGATACACTGAGTCGCCTAAGAAGGGGTTCTGGTACCTGAGCTTCAACTGCTTCCATTGCGACAACCCTCCCTGCACCAAGGTCTGCCCTACCGGAGCCACTTACAAAGACGAGGACGGGTTGGTCCTCGTGGACTACGAGAAATGCATCGGGTGCAGGTACTGCATGTCCGCCTGCCCCTACAATGCGAGGCGTTTCAACTGGTGGGAGCCCGAGCACCCGCCTGTCCGCGTGAACCCCATCGACGGCTCATTGGAGCCCCTGAACCCGAAGGTGCCCCTCAGGCCGAGAGGCAACGTGGAGAAGTGCACTTTCTGTGTTCACAGGATACGCAACGGCAACCCCGTGCCGCGCTGCGTTGAGGTTTGCCCGACGAGGGCGAGGCACTTCGGGGACCTCAACGACCCCGAAAGCGAGGTCTCGAACATACTGAAGACCCTTCGTACCCACAGGATCAGGGAGGACCTCAACACGGGGCCGATGCTGTTCTACTTCACGAGGGGCATGAAGTGGACGAGGGAGGGAGAGAGGCTTTGAACGAGACAGAGGACGCCCGCCTTCGGCCAATTCTTCACACGAGCAGATCTTTCTATGTTTTCTCGGCGATCCTAGTCGTCGTCAGCCTGTGGTTCGTCTACGCCTACTCCCTCCAACTGAGGTTGGGCCTGAGCGTCACGGCTCTAAACGACATAGTTATCTGGGGAGTGTACATCTCCAACTTTGTCTTCTTCATAGGGATCAGCCACGCGGGCATAGCGATATCTGCAGCTGTCAGGATAATGAATCTTGAAGACTACAAGCCTATAGTGCGCATGGCCGAGCTTCTTACGATAGTCAGCCTCATGATGGCCGGCCTGAGCATCGTGATAGACCTCGGTAGGCCCGACAGGGTTTTCCACCTCATAAGGTACTGGACAGATAGGATAGGCACCTCCCCCCTGGTTTGGGACATCACGGCCGTGGCAACCTACCTGATACTGAGCGCCACCTATCTGTACCTCTCCCTGAGGGGGGACATCCACATATGCATGAATAGGTGCGACGGCTGGAGGAGGAGGCTGTACCGGCTCCTCCTGCCATGGTACGAAGAGGGGGAGAGGGAGACGGTCCATAGGTTGACGCGCTGGATGGCCGTAACGATCCTCCCCGTGATGGTGATGGTGCACACGACCGTCGCCTGGATATTCGGCCTCATAAGCTCCCGCCCCCTCTGGTTCGGGGCCGTCGCGGGCCCCTACTTCGTCGCGGCCGCCGTCGCATCGGGGATAAGCACCGTCGTAGTCATAGCGGCCACGCTCAGGAGCGTGTTCCACTGGGAGGACATCATCAAACCGAGGATATTCAGGGGCCTCGGGAATTTCCTCGCCGTGATAATTTTGATATACCTTTACTTCATGTTGGCCGAACAGCTGACCGCTGGGTACGCGGGGCCCGCTGGCGAATTCTACGTGTCCGTGGACTGGCTCTACGGGGACTACGCATGGCTTTTCTGGCCCATGACCATCTTCGGGATGCTGGTGCCCTGCCTGATGCTCCTCGCACAGGCCCTCAAGCCCGGGCGCGTGAACATCGGCCTAACGGCATCCCTCTCCCTGATCGTAGTCGGGTCGTACTGGATCAAAAGGTACCTGATAATCGTCCCAACGATGACCAGGGGGGCCGAGAGGATCGTTTACGCCCCGACTTGGGTCGAGCTATCCATCATAGCGGGGACATTCGCATTGCCGATGCTTCTGTACACGGTGTTCATCAAGCTTTTTCCCATAATCGAGCTGGGGGAGATGGGAGATGGGTGAACCTTGGGGCTTACCCTCATCCATTTTACGGTTCGTTAGGCTCATATTCGAAACCCCGAAGGGGGAGTCCGACCTGGGCTACATCATACTCATAATAATAATAGCCCCTGTGATCGTCCTCCTCTCGACATTTTTTCTCGGTCGCCCTAGGACGACGAGGTTGACCCTAATCTTCCTCCTCTCCCTACTAATAATGTTCGGAGGTTTCATCGCAGCAACATACCTCTTGGGCTTGATCTTCGGCACATTTTTCTAGAGCCAGTCGAGCTGGCGTGATCCCTTAAATCAATTTATCCACATAATGCGGCGTGGGTCATCGAGACCACGGGACGGCTGCTCCACCAAGAATTAGACGCCCCTAGAAGGGACCCTGATTGGTTGTAGCTGATCCTTGAAGTCTTCGGCATCGTCTCCTCGGCCCCATAGGGGCAATGTTCTAATTATTGAGGTTGGGAGGCCGGGCTACTTCATGACCTTTATCTCGGAGGGCTTGACCTCCTCCCCCAGGAGCTCCATTAGGCCGATGGCCCTCCCCCCTGCTAGCTCTATCTTCCTCTTGGCCATCCCTGAGAACTGGAAGGCGGCGACCGTGACCGGGTGGGTTAGCCCCCCCGAGGAGAGGACCTTGCCTGGAACCGCCACCACGTCCCCCTCCCTAGTGTTCCTGTCTATCCTGCTAAGGTTGACCACTACCCTCCTCCTCTTGGAGCTGTCAAGCCCCTCTGCCAGGGCCCTCCACACGGCTTGGCCGCTGCTCCTTGATGCCTCCTTCAGGGCTTCTATCGTCTCTATGAGCCCGGGGTTCGTCGTCACTCCTCTCCCCCCTCCTCCTCTTCCTCGTATTCGCCTGTCCCCACGCTGTAGAGACCCCTGCTTACCTCCAGTGCCATCTCGAAGCCCTCTATCTCCTCGTGGACCTCCCCCCTCTCCAGCTTTCCTGTGAACTCGTCTAGCTTTGCCCTCAGTATGCGGGCGGCCTCCGATACGATCCTCTCCGGCGGAAGGGCTCCAGTCGACTCCACGGTGAAGAGGAACACGTCCTCCTTCAGGGCCTGCTGTATGGCCTTGGGGTCTGTGGGGCAGGCCCCCTCGCACGCGCCGCAAAGGATGCACCTGTAGACGTCCAAGGCCTTCAGCTTACCCTCTGGGAGGGACAGGATCTCCGCGGGGCAGGCATCGACGCATGCCCCACATCCCGTGCACCTCTCCGGGTCTATCTTGATGTCCGCGAGGTTCTGGTATATGGAGGCGGTCGTGGGGGACCACTTCGAGTGCTCCTTCCCCCTCCCCAGCTGGGCGTAGGCCTCGAGCCTTATTGCCTGGCCGGGCGCGAGCTTCGCGAGGGGTATCTTGGGGCTGACGGGGGCTACCTTGGGGTCCTCGGATGTCAGGTCCCCGGAGTAGACGGTGCGGAGCTCCTCGCCGGCCCTCACGTCTAGGGTGAGGACGAGCCTGCAGAGGGGGCAGCCCAGCTCGGCTTCGCAGTGGCAGTCCTCTGGGAGGACGTAGCTGTCCAGGTCCGTCCTGAGGGGGACGAAGCCTATCCTCTGGGCCAGGACCTCGTCTGGGACGACGGAGGAGTTGTCGAAGTAGAATATGTCCTCCACGGCCATTGTGGGGACCTCGGCGATCACAGCCCTCCTAAGGGCGTTCGCGAAGGCAGTGTCCGCCCCCTCCAGGGCGAACCTCATGGATTCTCTGTCGAGGCTGAGCACCGTCACCTTCAAGGACTTCCCTCCCGGCCTAGGGCCTTCTGCCCCTTCTCCCCCCTGGCTTCCTTGTGCCGTCGTGGGGGATGGGCGTGGTCTCCTCTATCCTCCCTATCCTGAAGTCGCTCCTGGCCAAGATACGGATCGCAGCCTGGGCCCCAGGCCCCGGGGTCTTTGAGCCCGAGCCTCCCGGTGCCCTCACCTTTATGTGTATGGCGTTGACCCCCTTGTCCTTGCCTACGTCTGCTATCTGCTGGGCGGCCTTCATGGCCGCGTAGGGGGAGGGCTTGAGCCTGTCGGCCTTGACGAACATCCCCCCGGAGGCCACCCCATAGGTCTCCGCACCCGTGAGGTCGGTCATGTGGATGATGGTGTTGTTGAAGCTGCTGTATATGTGGACTATCGCCCACCTCTCCTCGCTACTCAACCCGTCTTCCTCCCGCCGCCTCCTCCACCGCAATCTCCCTCCTCAGGGGGTGCTCCCTCGCAGAAAGGGGGCTGGAGTCTGCGTATCCCAGGGTCTCCTCGTCCCCCAAGGTGACTGCGTAGCTCGGGGCCCTCAGCTTCCTCCCCCCCACGGATATGTGACCGTGGGTTATGAGCTGCCTCGCCTGGAAGAGGGACTTTGCCAGCTCCCTCCTGTACACCACTGTCTGGAGCCTCCTCTCTAGAAGATCCTCTATGGTGAGGGTGAGGACGTCCTCCCCCCTGGCGCCCTCCCCGACGAGGCCCTTGCTGTGTAGCTTCGCGATGAACGCTCC
This sequence comes from uncultured Candidatus Bathyarchaeia archaeon, assembly GCA_964347685.1. Lineage (GTDB taxonomy): Archaea > Thermoproteota > Bathyarchaeia > TCS64 > TCS64 > CAYGAH01. Next base: position 22,324 of record CAYGAH010000205.1, read on the forward strand.
CTCCGTCTCGGCCCTCTCCACCGGCTCAAGGGAGAGCAGCTCTCTGGCCCTACGCCTGAGGGCGCTCAGCTCTGTGCGGTGGCGCCAGAGCTCCTTCTTGTTTCGGAGTCCGTAAGCCCCTATGAGCCTCAGCTCCTCCATCAGGGCGTCCGAGTCGTAGGGGCGCTTGGGCGTCGTGTACCTCTTGTGCTTCTTCTTGGGGTCTCCCATCCATCGGCCTCCTACCTCTGCTGCTGCTGTTGCCTCGCCCTGGCCCTGCTGACGCCCACGCTTCTGCCCTTCCTTGCCGTTGTCTTAGTCCTCTGGCCCCTGACCTTCAAGCCCCTAGCGTGGCGCTCCCCCTTCCAGCTCCTCGTCTCCCTCATCAGCTCTATGTCCTCCCTTATGCGGAGGTCCAGGTCTGAGGAGAGGAGGTGGAGGTCCTCCCCCGTCATGGGGTCCTTCCTCCTGTTGAGCATCCAGCTTGGCAGGCCCCTCCCCTCGGGGTCTTCCAGGGCATCCTCTATGCGCTTCACGTCTGCGTCAGAGAGGTCGCCCAGCCTCTCGCTCTCGTCGAGACCCAGGGCCTTGACTATGGACTGGGCCAGCCTTATCCCCACCCCCTTTATGTCGCAGAGGGCGTATGGGATGTTCTTGGTCCCGTCCAGGTTGGAGCCGTGGAGCCTTACTATGTAGTTGAACTCCCTCGACACTCGGAAATCTCCCAGCGTTGTAGTGTGGTAGAGGATAAAAACCTTATTAAAGCGTTATGCAACGGAGGCTGAGGCTGACACGTTTACGCTCCCGTTCGTGGTGCTCGCC